>DASPZP010000469.1:0-10459 GCA_035636195.1 Anaeromyxobacteraceae bacterium | reverse complement strand
TGCGCCGTTTCGGCGGAGTCGAGGTTCGAGCCGATGATCTCGGTGTCGGCCGGCCGCAGCTCGATCGAGGCGCGCAGCGCGGGGAGGACGAGCTCGACCGCCCGACCGGCGACCCTGACCCGGGAGGCGTCGAGGGCGCCGAGGTCGAGCCCGAGGTGCGCGTCGGCGAACACGATCGCCTTCCCCTGCGGGGTCCGGAAGGTGTGGCGGAGCCAACCGGCGACGTCGCCCCAGAGCGAGCCCGCCTCGACCGGTTCGGGCGCGAAGCTCACCTTCCGGTAGAGCGTCACGTCGAGCGCCTCGAGCCGAGCGACCTCGCGGACCCGCGTCGCGATCTGGAGGCCGTCGGGCAGGTCCGGACCGCGGCGGGTAGTCACCCGCAGGGCGAGGCCGAGCCCCGCGCCCGCAGCGAGGGCTACCACCACCAGCTTCGCGACTGTTCGCATCCCGCGATGTTACCGCGGTCGCCGGACGGCGCGCGTGGGCTCACCGCCTACCCGACCAGCCCATGGAGCAGATCGGCGCGGTCGACCAGGCCCACCAGCCTGCCCTCCCGGTCGGTCACGGCCAAGATCTTGTGATCGCCCTTCAACATCGAGGCGATGGCATCGCCGAGGAGCGTGTCCTCGGTCGCGGTCGCGACGTCGCGCGACATCAGCTCGCCGGCGCGCCGGGCGCGCGCGTGCTGCTCGGCGGCAGCGTCGGCTCCCTTCGGATGGCCGAAAGGGAGGCGGTGCACGAGCGAGCGCAGCGCGCCCGGCCGCAGCGACGGCGTGAGCCGGTCGAGCAGCTCCGCGTCGGTGACCACGCCGGCCACGCGCCGATCCGAGTCCACCACCAGCA
Organism: Anaeromyxobacteraceae bacterium; assembly: GCA_035636195.1. Taxonomy (GTDB): domain Bacteria; phylum Myxococcota; class Myxococcia; order Myxococcales; family Anaeromyxobacteraceae; genus Anaeromyxobacter_A. Next base: position 9,616 of record DASPZP010000469.1, on the reverse strand, counting down.
CGCGATTGAGGCGCGTCGCGACGATGGCCTGGAACACCTCAGGCAGCGGCGTGTCCGGGTGCACGGTCGGCACGTCCCTCCGCATGACACGCGCGAGCGTGGCGTCGCCGGTGAGGCCCAGCTCGCGCGGCGTCGCTTCCTTTCGCGCGCCCCCTCCGGTGGCCGCCCGGAGCAGGTCCACCCGGCTCACCATGCCCAGCAGGACACCGCGCGCGTCGACCACGGGCAAGCGCTTCAGGCGCCGGCGCGCCATGAGCTCGGCGATCACCGGCAGCCGCACGTTCGCACCCACCGTCACCGGGGCCGGCGTCATCACCTCGGCGGCGCGCCGGTCTTCGACCGCGAGCTGCTCCAGGAGCGCGCGGACCTCCGGCTTCTCCAGGCGGTTCAACAGGTCCAGGCGGACGCTGAGCCCGCCTCTCCGGACGAGGTCGCCGTTCGTGATCATCCCGACCGGCACCCCCTCCGCGACGACCGGGACGGCCCGGTACGTCTTCCCGAGCATCAGCTCCACCACCTCGCGCACGGGCGTGCCCTTCGCGACCGCGGCCACCCCGCGCGACATCACGTCGGCGGCGGTGAGCGTCCCCGGCAGCTCGCGCAGCCGCTGGCGCCGCTGCAGCACGATCTCGGTCTCGTCGAGGGTGATGAGCCCGCGCGGCAGCAATTCCTGAAGCCGGGGCAGGAGCCGCGCGACGACCTCGGGCGCGTCGATCCACTCGACGACGACCGGCAGGTGCTGCGCCGCGTCCACGAGGTGCGCCACGTGGATCTCGCCCGACGCGCCGAACCCGCTCACGCCCCGGAACACGGTCGCGCCCTGGGCGTTCTCCCGCCGCAGCCACTCGACGATGGCGGCGTCCGCGGGGCGGTGGCCGATCTTCTCGTCCTCGCCGACGTAGATCCGGACCCGCTTTGCCTTCCCCACGACGTCCATGCCGGCCCTCGTCACGCGGTGGGCTGGTCGGCGTCCGCCTCGTCGAGGACCGTCCAGTCCTGCTCTCGCGCCCACGTCCGGAGGTCGTGCCAGCCCACCTCGGGATAGGACGCGCGCAGGCCGGCCAGGTCGCAGTCGTAGCCGACGCGATCGAACCACTCCCACATTCGCGCGAAGTCGTCACTCTGCTCGCGCACGGCCGCCAGCGGCAGCTCCGCATAGTCGATCGCGCTGCGCGTCACGTGGGCGAGGACCTTCGCGATCTCCGTCCCGGTGAGCTGGTCCGAGGCGAGGTCGATGCGCCGCCCCTGGAACTCGGCTGGGCGCTCGAGCACCAGGCGGGTGAACGCCGCCAGGTCGGCGAGGGCGAGCATCTGCAGCGGGCGGTTCGCCGGCAGCGGCATGGAGAGGGTGCCGGCCCGGAGGCCATGCAGGGACGTCGGGCCGAGCAGGTTCTCCATGAAGAACGCCGGCGCGACGATCGTGCAGGGCACCCCCAGGTTCTGCACGTACCGCTCGACCTCGCGCTTGCTGTCGAAGTGCGGGATGCCGGTGTCCCGGTCCGCGCCGGCCACCGACGAGTAGACGAGCTGCTTCACCCCGGCGGACGCCGCGGCCGAGGCGCCCCGCTGCGCCTGGCGGAGCTCGGCCGCGACGCCCCCCTCGAAGGGCGTCGCCATGAGGAAGAACGCGTCGGCCCCCTCCGCGGCGCGCTGGACCGAGCCGGCATCGTCGAGGTCGCCTTCGTAGAGCTCGGCGCCGGCCGCGTGCAGGTTCGCCGCCGGCCGGGAGGCAGGCTTGCGCGTCAGGGCACGCACCCGGTGACCCTTGTCGAGCAGCAGGCGCGCGACGGCGCCGCCCTGGTGCCCGGTTGCGCCAGCCACGAGCACGGTGATGGGCTTCGGCATGGGGTCCACCTCCGGCGAGTCCACGAGGCGCTTACCGCCGGCGAACGACGGCCGCGCGCCTCTCCTGGGTGCCCAGGAAAGCGGTGTGGCCGCGTCGCCAGCGTCCAGACCATAACGCCAGTCCTTCAGCCGCGAACCATGGTGACCTCATGACTGCCGCTCGCATGCCCGCCGTCTTCCTCGGCCACGGCAACCCCATGAATGCGCTGGTGCGGAACGGCTGGACCGACGCCTGGAGCCGGCTCGCCGCGTCGCTCCCGCGGCCCCGCGCCATCCTGTCCGTGTCGGCGCACTGGTACTTGCCCGGCACGCGCGTCACCGCCAATGCCCGTCCGCCCACCCTCCACGACTTCGGCGGCTTCCCGCGCGCGCTCCACGATGTGCAGTACCCCGCGCCGGGCGACCCTGCCCTCGCCGCGGAGGTGCAGCGCCTGCTCGCGCCAGCGGCGGTCGTGCTCGACGAGAGCTGGGGCCTCGACCACGGAACCTGGTCGCTGCTGGTTCACCTCTACCCGGACGCGACCGTGCCGGTCGTCCAGCTCGCGCTCGACGAGACCGCCGCCGCGGAGGAGCACCTGCAGCTCTCCCGGCGGCTGCGGCCGCTCCGCGCCCAAGGTGTCCTCGTGCTCGGCTCCGGGAACGTCGTCCACAACTTGCACGCGTACGCCTGGGGGCGGCAGGTCATCGAGCCGTACCCTTGGGCGGTCCGCTTCGAGGCGCGGCTGCGCGCGCTCGTCGACGCCGGCGATCTCGACGCCGTGGCGGCGTACGAGGCGCTCGGCGAGGACGCGGCGCTCTCCGCGCCGACGCCCGAGCACTTCCTCCCGTTGCTGTACGTGCTCGGGCAGCACGAGCCGGGCGACGCCATCTCGTTCCCGGTGGAGGGGTTCGACGGCGGGTCGGTCTCGATGCTGGGGGTGCGGGTGGGCTGAGCCGCCTCAGCTCGTTCGGCCGCACGGTCCAGGGCGCTCCGCGAGAGGAGCGTGCGTTGTGTTCCGGGGCCGCAGCGGGTTACGACAGGGGTCCGCCATTCGGCCGCCGACGGCGCCATAGCGCCCCGAGGAGCTCATGTCCGACGAAGTCCATCTCGACTCCAACATTCCGGGCAACCCGGCTTACCACTTCACCATCGTCCCGGCAGGGTCGCCAGCGCGGGCGGGATGGGCGCGCCGCGGCGCGCTCGTGGCGGGTGCCCGCCTCGGCACCCAGTGCGTGCACGCCGGCGTTCAGCCGGACCCCGCCTACGGCGCGGTCATGCCGCCGATCTACCAGACCTCCACCTTCGCCTTCCGCGACGTCTGCACCAACGCCGGCTACGACTACACGCGGAGCGGCAACCCGACGCGCGCCGCGCTGGAGGAGGCGATCGCGGTGCTGGAGGGGGGCGGCGGCGCGACCTGCACCAGCACCGGGATGAGCGCGGTGGTGGTGGCGCTGAACCTCCTCCCCCATGGGAGCCACCTCCTCTGCACCGTCGACTGCTACGGCGGGACCTTCCGGGCGCTGGAGCACGCCAAGGCGACCTACGGCCTCGAGGTCACCTACCTCGACCTCGCCGACGTGGGCGCCGTCCGCGCGGCCTTCCGCCCGAACACGCGCATGGTCTGGATAGAGACGCCCTCGAACCCGCTCTTGCGCCTGACCGACATCCGGGCCGTGGCGGAGCTGGCCCGCGCCCGCGACGCGCTCACGGTGGTCGACAACACCTTCCTGTCCCCCGTGCTCCAGCAGCCTTTCCTGCACGGGGCCGACCTGGTGGTCCACTCCACCACGAAGTACCTGAACGGCCACAGCGACGTGGTGGGCGGGGCGGTGGTGGCGGCGCCGGGGCGGACCGCGCTCGTTCAGCGCATCCAGAGCATGAACAACCTCCTCGGTACCTCGCAGAGCCCACACGACTGCTTCCTCGTGCTGCGCGGCCTGAAGACCTTGCTCATCCGGATGAGGGCGCACGAGGCCGGCGCGCAGAAGGTGGCCGCCTTCCTGGCCGGGCATCCCGCCGTCGCCGAGGTCTTCTACCCGGGCCTCCCGACGCACCCGCAGCACGCGCTGGCGCGCTCCCAGCAGCGGGGCTTCGGCGCCATGCTGAGCTTCGAGCTGCGGGAAGGCCGCCGCGACCGCGTCGAGCACGTCCTCAAGACGCTGCGCTGGTTCACGCTCGCCGAGAGCCTGGGGGGGGTGGAGAGCCTGGTGGCGCATCCGGCGTCCATGACCCACGCCTCGATGACCCCCGAGGCGCGCCGTCGGGCCGGCATCACCGACAGCGTCATCCGCCTCTCCATCGGCATCGAGGAGCCGGAGGACCTCATCGCCGATCTCGACGAGGCGCTGCGGACACTGCCGGCCTGACTCGAGCTCGGCATGCACCTTCAGTGCGCCTCCCCCCGTGCATGCCGCCAGGCGTGGACCACCTCGCGCGCGATCTCCTCGACGCCGGCTCCCACCGTGATCTGGCTGAAGACGAACGGGCCGGCGCCCCGCATCCGGCGAGCGTCGCGCTCCATGACGCCGAGGTCGGCCCCGACCGCGGGCGCGAGGTCCGTCTTGTTGATGACGAGCAGGTCGGACTGGGTGATGCCCGGCCCGCCTTTGCGCGGGATCTTGTCTCCCCCGGCGACGTCGATCACGTAGACGGTGAAGTCCGCCAGCTCGCGGCTGAAGTGCGCCGCCAGGTTGTCGCCGCCCGACTCGATGAAGAGCAGGTCGGGCCGGTGCGCCTCCGTGAGCGCCTCCAGCGCCGCCAGGTTGGCCGATACGTCCTCGCGGATGGCCGCGTGCGGGCAGCCTCCCGTCTCGACCGCACGGATGCGCTCGGCCGGCAGCGCCTGGTGGCGGACGAGGAACTCGGCGTCCTCACGGGTGAAGATGTCGTTCGTCACCACCGCCAGCGAGAGGGTGTCGCGGAGCGCGCGGCAGAGCGCGAGGACGAGCGCGGTCTTGCCGCTCCCCACCGGACCGCCCACGCCGACCGTGAAGCCGCGCCGCTCGAGGTCGCGCTGGCGGGCCGGCTCGCGCGAGGCGAAGTGGCCGGGCGAGTTGGCGTGATCGCCGCCCGTGTGCAGCAGGAGCCCCCCTCCCTCGCCCCGCGTCAGCGGGGAGAGGGTCGGGGAGAGGGGCAAGCCAACGAGGTTGGAAGTCTGCACTTTCAGCTCCGGAAGAGGCGCGAGTAGAGCCGATCCTGGTGGCCCTGATAGAGGTCGAGGAGCGGCGTGGTCTGGGCCGCGCCTTCGGGCGCGGCGTCCTCGCCGGCGGCGGCGGCCTCTGCGTCGGCCGCGAGCCTCGCCTGCACCCCCTGCGCCTCGAGCGGGCCGACCATGCCGAGCCGCACGGCGGCCGAGACGATGCCGCGCAGCTGGAGGAACAGGTACAGGCGCCGCGCGTCGGGCAGCGGGACCCCGAGCCGGGCGGCGACGGCGCCCTGCACCGGCGCGAGGTGGCAGGGCAGGCGCTCCCGCCGGGCCAGCGACGCCAGCTCCGCCGCCCCGCCCCCGAAGGCGGCCGCAGCGGCCCGCAGGAAGGCCTCCCCCTGCGCGCGGCTCGCCCGGTTGGCCACGTGCGCCGGCGTGTACGCATCGCAACGGCGATCGAGGTCCGGCAGGGCCTCCGGCGCGGCGTGCGCGGCGCTCAGGAAGGGCAGCCCGAACCCCGCCGCGTTCCAGATCGCCTCCGCCGCGAAGCGCGCGAGCCCCTCGCCACCGGTCACCGCGCCGAGCTGGACCGCCGCCTCGAGGCCACCGGCGTGGGCGAACCCCCCGGTGGGGAAGGCCGAGTCGGCGAGCTGCCAGAGGAGGAAGGCGTTCACGGCACCTCCGTCCCTAGAACAGGAAGTACCGCTGCGCCAGCGGCAGCACCTCGGCCGGAGCGCAGGTGAGGTGCTCGCCATCGGCGGTGACCCGGTAGGTTTCGGGGTCGACCGTGATCTTCGGCAGGGCGTCGTTGAGCTTCATGTCGCGCTTCCCGATCCCGCGGCAGCCCCGCACCGCCTCGACGCGCTTGCCGAGCCCATAGCGCGCCCCCACCCCGGCCGCCGCGGCAGCGGCCGAGACGAACGCGACGCTGGTCGCCCCCGCCGCGCTGCCGTACGCGCCGAACATGGGGCGCATGAAGACCGGCTGCGGCGTGGGGATCGACGCGTTGGGATCGCCCATCTGCGCCCAGGCGATGAGCCCGCCCTTCACCACCAGCTCGGGCTTCGCGCCGAAGAAGGCGGGGCGCCAGAGGACGAGGTCGGCGAGCTTCCCCACCTCCACCGAGCCGACGAGGTGCGAGAGTCCGTGCGCGATGGCCGGGTTCACGGTGTACTTCGCGACGTAGCGCCGGATGCGCAGGTTGTCGGAGCCGGCCCCCTCGCCTGGTAACGGGCCGCGCTGCGCCTTCATCTTGTGCGCGGTCTGCCAGGTGCGCGTCACCACCTCGCCCACCCGCCCCATGGCCTGCGAGTCGGAGCTCATCATCGAGATGGCGCCCAGGTCGTGGAGGATGTCCTCGGCGGCGATGGTCTCCCCGCGGATGCGGCTCTCGGCGAAGGCGACGTCCTCCGGGATCGACGGGTCGAGGTGGTGGCAGACCATGAGCATGTCGAGGTGCTCGTCCAGCGTGTTCACGGTGAAGGGCCGGGTCGGGTTCGTCGACGAGGGCAGCACGTTCGGCTCGCCACACACGCGCAGGATGTCCGGCGCGTGCCCGCCGCCGGCGCCCTCGGTGTGGAAGGTGTGGATGGTCCGGCCCCGGAACGCGGCGATCGTGTGCTCGGCGCAGGCGGACTCGTTGAGCGTGTCGGTGTGGATGGCCACCTGGACGTCGTGCCGCTCCGCCACCGCCAGGCAAGCATCGATGGCGGCCGGGGTGGTGCCCCAGTCCTCGTGCAGCTTCAAGCCGAGCGCGCCCGCCGCGAGCTGCTCGTCGAGCCCCTCCGGCCGCGAGCTGTTGCCCTTGCCGAGCAGGCCCACGTTCATCGGCAGCCCGTCGAGCGCGCGCAGCATGAGCTCGATGTTGCGGGCCCCTGGCGTGCAGGTGGTGGCGTTGGTGCCGGTGGCAGGGCCCGTCCCGCCGCCGAGGAAGGTCGTGACTCCGCTCGCCAGCGCCTCGAAGGCCTGCTGCGGGCTGATGAGGTGGACGTGCGCGTCGATGGCCCCCGCCGTGAGGAAGAGCCCCTCCCCGGCGATGACCTCGGTGCCCGGCCCGACCACCATGCCCGGCGTGACGCCAGCCATGACGTCGGGGTTGCCAGCCTTGCCGAGGTGGCTGATGAGTCCGCCCTTCACGCCGACGTCCGCCTTGTAGATGCCGGTCCAGTCGATCACCAGCGCGTTCGTGACGACGAGGTCGAGCGCGTCGGCGTCCGCCACGCCCGTGCCCTGGCCCATGCCGTCGCGCAGCACCTTGCCGCCACCGAAGACGCACTCGTCGCCGTAGCTCGTGAAGTCGCGCTCCACCTCTGCCACGAGCCCGGTGTCGGCGAGCCGGACCCGGTCGCCGGTGGTGGGGCCGTACAGCGCGGCGTAGTGACTGCGCGCGATGCGCCTCGGCATGGCTAGCCCTCCTCCGCATGCGAGAAGCCCCGCGCCAGCGCGGCCTCGACGGCGCGCGCCCGGCCCTCGTCCGTCACGGGGCCCTCGGCGAGGCCACTCCCGCCGCGGACGACCCGCGCCCCCGCGATCGGCACGAGCTGCACCGAGCGCGTCTCTCCCGGCTCGAACCGCACCGCCATACCGGCCGGGAGGTCGAGCCGGTGCCCGTAGGCGCGGCCCCGGTCGAAGCGCAGGTAGGGGTTCGCCTCGGCGAAGTGGTAGTGGCTCCCCACCTGGATCGGCCGATCGGCGAGGTTCGTCACGGTGAGCGCCACCGCGGGACGCCCGGCATTGAGCTCGATCTCGCCCGCGGCCGGCATGACCTCGCCGGGGATGGGGGCCGTCGCCGGGCCGGCCTCCTCGAAGGCGGAGAGCGGCGGGACGGGCAGGAAGCTGCCGAGGAGCGCGAGCCCCAGGTCGCCGTGCTCGCTGGCGATGGGGTGGTGGACCGTGACGAGCTTCGTCCCATCGGGGAACGTGCCCTCCACCTGCACCGACTCCAACATTTCGGGGACGCCGTCCATCACCTGTCGCCGCCCCAGCATGCGGCGGCCGGCGTCCATTAGGTCGGCCACCCGCCTCCCCTCGCGGATGAGCTCCAGCACCTGCGTCGCGATGAGCGCCGCGGCCTCGGGGTGGTTGAGCCGGAGCCCGCGCGCGAGCCGCTTCTGCGCGACGAACCCGGCCTGGTGGAGCAACAGCTTGTCGAGCTCTCGTGGGGTGAGGTGCATGGGGTTCCTCCGTTCACCAGCGCCGCGCGAAGGCGTCGTCGCCGAGGGCGCTCGCGGCGGGCGCGACGGCCGCCCGGACGAATGCGCCGAGCGCCTCGGTGGTGGTGGCCGCGCAGCGCGCGAGGACGCCGCCCGCGACCGGACTCACCGTGGCGAGGAGCGGCGCGCCCACCGCGCAGGGCAAGGCCTCCACGGCGCTGCAGAGCGCGGCGGCGCAGCCGGCAAACGCGGGGCCCACCGCCACGATGAGCGCGAAGGCCTGGAAGGGGTCGAGCCGGCGGGCCAGCTCTCCCGGCCTGCGAGGCGCGAGGAGGAGCGCGTCGCCGAGGGCCAGCGCCCCATCCACGCGGACCTCGTTCTGGCTGCGGTACCGCTCGAACGCCCAGCGCTCGCCGCGCGCCGTACGGCCGGCCACGAGCGCGTCGACGAGGAGGAGGCTCGCCGAGGGCGCGAGCTCGAAGCGCTGCTCTTGCTCGTAGCGCGCGCCGGCGAAGGGCGAGACGGGCTCGGGGACGACCGCCAGCACTCCGCCCTGCCCTACCCGCGCCGAGAGGCGCTGCCGGGACGAGCGGCCACCCGCGGACCGGTAGATCTTCGTCTCCGCCTGCGTGGAGAGCACGGCCGCGGCGCCCGCCGCCACGTCGACCTCGAGGTCGAGGCGGTCGCCCTCGACGAGCCCGCCGCCGTGCGTCGCGAGCACGGCCCAGGCGCTCGGGCCGCGGCGGCGCGGCGCCAGGATCTGGAGCGGGCTCGTGGCGCGGCAGGTGACGAGGGCCGAGGCCCCGTCGACGCGCGCGAAGGCGAGTCGGCCCGCGCCGCGTGCCGTCCGCTCGGCCGCTCCGATCGCTGCGCCACCCGGGGTCGGGTCCGTGCAACGTGGGGGTGATTCCCCCGCGGGAACATTCGCGTAGGGCGGGGGCTTGTCCCCCGCCGCCGCAGCCCACGCGCGTTCGGCCCTCACGCGGGGCATCGTTCCCGAGGCGCCCTCGCGCCGCAAGCGTCGTGACGTGCACGCCCCGGACGGCGTGCCCGGGTGGCTCGCCCGGTGCAACGTTCCCGCCCATCGATCTTCGCGACCTCCACCTGCGCGCCCGCGGCGCCTTCCTCGGCCTCGCCACCGGCGACGCGCTCGGCGCGAGCGTCGAGTTCCTCACCGCGGCTGAGATACGTGCCAAGCATGGCGTCCACCGCGACCTCGTCGGCGGCGGCTGGCTCCGGCTGCGCCCGGGCGGGATCACCGATGACACCGAGATGTCGCTCTGCATCGGCCGCGCCCTCGTCGCGACCGGCCAGTTCTCGCGCCAGGCTATCGCCGACCGCTTCGCGGCCTGGCTCAAGGGTGGGCCCACCGACGTCGGAAACGCCTGCCGGCGTGGCATCCGGTCCTACATCGTCGACGGCACGCTGGAGGTGCCGCCCGCTGCCTGGAACGCAGGCAACGGCGCGGCCATGCGGATGCTTCCGGTCGCC
>DASPZP010000468.1:0-3069 GCA_035636195.1 Anaeromyxobacteraceae bacterium | reverse complement strand
GAAACTGCGCGGCGTACGCATACGCCACCATGAGCCCGATGTCGTGCCCGACCACCCTCGCTCTTTCGACGCCCAGTACCCTGGCGAGCGCATGAATGCGGCTCGCCGCCGTCTTCATGTCCGCGCCGTCCTTCGGGATCTCCGAATCGCCGATCCCTGGCAGGTCCGGGGCGATCACCGTGAACTTCCCGGCGAGGCGCGGGATGAGCGGCTTCCACATGCGCGACGTCTCCGCGTAGCCGTGCAACAGGATCACGGCTGGGCCGCGGCCGGCCATCAGGTAGTGGAGCTTCACTCCCCCAGCTTCCGCGATGCGTGACTCCATGACGGTCCTCACGACTGGAAACGCCGGCCCCCGATGAACAGCTCGTCGATCTCGAGGTGCTGGATCCGGGCGCGCTTCACGGCCAGCGCGCCGATGGCGAGCGCACCCAGGGCGAGGGCTCCCAGCGCGAGCGCGCCCACGGCGAGCGCTCCCACGCTCGTGGCCAGGGCCGCGGACCCGGTCGTCCTCGACCAGGACCCCGGCCTCGTCGCTCCTGCCCGCCTGCGTGAAAGGACCTTCACCGTGACCTCCTCGCGGACTGGCCGCTCTGCAAGGTTAGGCAGCCCCCAGCGACCCCGCCTGCACGACGTAGGGGGCGGGGCGCCGGCGCGTCAGTGCACGGAGGCCGGCTCGGCCAAGGAACCGCCTGTCGCCGCATCCTCGACGAGCGCCCGGATCGCGGCGAGATTCCCCGCCAGCTCGACAGGGAGCCCGTGTCGCGCCGCGATCCACTCGGGCGCGACGTACGAGAGCCGCACGACCCCATCCTCGTCCTCCCAGGCAAGCGCCCGGAGTGGGAGGTCGAGGCCGGCGCGCGGCTGCGATGCAAGGAGCGGCGTGCCCGCACGCGGGTTCCCGAACAGGAGGGCCAGCATCGGGCGAAGCGCCAGTCCCGCCCGAGCCGCGTCGGCCGCGAAGTCGATCCGCGCGAAGACCAGGAGTCCACGCGCCCGGACGAGGGCTTCGAGCCGATCGAGGCTCTCGCCGGCCGAGTGACTGCTGATCACATCGATGACGCCCGTGCTGTCGTTTGCCATGAGACGTCCTCGGCTGGTTGCCCGCCTTCTCTAGCGACTGGCGCCCGCGCCGTCCGGCGCTCGCTCCAGCTGGACGGGCTTCCCGGGCGCGCCGTCGGGGCCGGCAGGCGCGAGCACGAGATAGCGACGCGTCGCGGGCTGGCGCGGATCGACCACCTGCCGGATGGGCCCGACCGCGTTCACGATGGCCGCGCCTGCGGGGTTGGTGGTGAAGCGGGCCAGCGGCTCCAGCGCACCCGAGCCATCGGCCTGGCCGGAGAGCGCGAGGACGTACTGCTTCTTCGGCTCGAGGCCGGTCACCGCCGCCTGCAGCACCTGCGTCAGCCCCTGGTCGAAGAGCGCGACCGTGGTGGCGGGCTCGCCGCCCGGCGGCGCGAGCTGCAGGTGGGCCGCGCTCTGGGCCTGGGCCAGCGGCTGGAGGTTCTCGGTGCCGGCACCGGTGGGAACGGCCTCCGGGACATAGGCGATGGCCTGCGGCGCCTGGCCCGCGGCCAGCGTGGCGATGACCTTGTTCGTGGCGGTGTCGATGACGGCCAGGCCATCGGCGTTCTCCAGGCCGACGTAGATGCGCGTCCCGTCGCCGGAGGGCCACACGCCGTGTGGAAGCGCGCCGACCGGGATGGTCGCGACCCGGCTGAAGTCTCCATCCATCCGGTGCACCGCCACCTGGTTCAGCCCGCCCAGCGTGACGTAGGCGAAGCGTCCTCGCGAGGTGTGTACGAAGTTCACGTGGTTGGTGATCGGGCCGGTGGAGAGCACCTTCAACACCTGGAACGGCGGCCGGGCCTGGAAGACCATCACCTTGCCCACGTCCTTGAGGGTGAGCCACACCTGGTCTCCCTCGGGCGCGGCGGCGATGTTGGGGCAGAAGGGCGACTCCTGCTTCACCCGGCCGACGATCTGGTGCGCCGCGGCGTCGACGACCACGGTCTCCGGCGTGAAGCTGGAGCAGACGTACCCGTACTTTCCGTCTGGCGAGAAGATGGTCATCCCAGGCCCCGTGGGGACCGCGATGTGCCCGGTCTCCTGGTAGGTGCGCGGATCGAGGACCGCCAGGTAGTCCTCCCCGCGAACGGTGACCCACAGCTCCTTCCCGTCCGGAGTGAAGAACGCCTCGTGGGGTGAGCGGCCCACGTAGGTGGTGTGCTTCACCTTGTTCGTGGCCGTATCGATGAAGGTGACCGAGTTCGAGCCGATCGACACCACCGCCAGGGTGCGGTGATCGGGCGAGAAACCGAGCCCGTGCACCAGCACCTGCCCGCGGTAGAGCGGACTCATGTTGGCGGGCTGGGTATCTCCGAGCTTGATGACCCCGAGATGGCGGTTCGTCGAGGGGTCCACCACCGAGACCGTGTTCGAGAATTGTTCGGCGAGGTACACCCGGTCCCTGGCGCTCACCGGGATGTCGGGCGCACCGGCGGCGGCCGGGGCCTGGCCCGCCAGCGTCGGCGGCGCGAGGAGCAGCGTGGCGATTGCGACGGACAGTCGGGCGTTCATGGTCACCTCGGGTTTGGCCGGAACTTTGAGTCGGACCGGGCGGGGCCGAGGTCGGCGAGCGCGCGCTGCATGACCTCGATCTCCTGGCGTTGCTCGACGATGATTCCCTGAGCCAGACGACGCAGGCGCTCGTCCCGCCCGAAGGTCAGCTCGGCGATCGCCATGTCGACCGCACCCTGGTGGTGCGGGATCATCATGCGGGCGAAGTCGCGGTCGGGATCGCCGCTGGGCGCGACCGACATGCCTGCGTCCATGCGCACCATGGCCTCGTCCATGAGGGCCTGGAACGAACCCGGCGACGCGGGCGTCCCTGGCATGGCGTGCCCGGCGCCTCCCGGCTGACCGGCGCGCACGAGCAGCGGGCCGGAGAGCGCCGCGAAGAGGACACCGGCGGCGAAGGCGAGCGCGAACTTCATCGACACCTCGGTATGCTGACCAGGCGGCCGGCTTTTCTCCGCCCTCTTAGTGCGCGCCGGCCGGCGCGGCACC
>DASPZP010000467.1:0-10409 GCA_035636195.1 Anaeromyxobacteraceae bacterium | reverse complement strand
CATCGCACGCGTCCTGGTCGAGGAGAAGCTCGCCGCCTGCGGGAACGTCCTCCCCGGCGTGCGCTCCATCTACCGATGGCAGGGGAAGCTCTGCGACGAGCAGGAGGCGCTGCTCGTGCTCAAGGCGCCGCGCAAGCAGTTTCCGGCGCTGCGCGACCGGGTGGTGGCGATCCATCCGTACGAGGTGCCGGAGGTGATCGCGCTGGCGATCGAGGACGGGAACGAGAAGTACCTCGATTGGATCGTGCAGAGCATGTACTGACCGGCGGGGAATGAACCCCCGCCCTACTTCGCGCGTAAACTTCGCGCGTAGGGCGGGGGCTTGTCCCCCGCCGCCCACAAGCGGGGAGGGGCTAGGGTGAGGGGTTCACGGCGCGGTCAGCTCGACGATGAGCGGCGCGTGGTCGCTCGTGCCCACCTCGCGCAGGCTGTCGCAGCGGGTCGCCGTCGCCGCCGTCGCCTCGCTCGCCAGCACGTAGTCGATGCGCCAGCCGATGTTGCGCTGGCGCAGGTTCCGCCAGGGCGCCCACCAGGTGAAGAGCGCGTCGTCGCCGGGGTGCAGGTGGCGGCCGAGGTCCACCAACCCATGTTCGAGGATCCGTCCGAAGAGCTCGCGCTCGTCGGGGCGCTGGCCGATGGCGCCCACCTTGCGCTCGCGCGGATGGACGTCCACCTCCGCCCGGGCGACGTTGAGATCGCCGCACAGGACGAGCTGCCGGCCTCGCCCATGTTGCTCCACGATCCAGCTGTCGAGCGCCTCGAGGAAGCGCATCTTCGCGGCGAAGTCCTTGCCGCCGTTCGGGACGTAGATCGACGCCACCGTCAGCGGGCCGAGGTCCACCGTCACCACGCGGCACTCGTGGTCAAACGAGGGATGCGCGAAGGCGGGCTTCTCCGGGGCGAGCTCGCGACGGACGTGCAGCGCCACCCCGGAGTAGGCCGAGACGCCGTGCCAGTAGGCCCAGTAGTGGCTGGGATCGAGGAGCAGGCCCGGCACCTGGGCCGGGGTGGCCTTGATCTCCTGCAGGCAGACCACGTCCGGCCGCTCGCGCTCCAGGAAGTCACGGAGCTGCGCCTCGCGGGCGCGGATCCCGTTCACGTTCCAGGTGGCGATCTTCATCACGGCGCCGGTCTGTAATCGCTGCGGGAGCGCCGCTCAGCGCTTCCGGAAGAGCGCCTCCAGCGCGTCCTTCGGGTCCTCGTCGGCCGGCGCGGGCGCCTCGCCGAAGAGGGCGCCCAGCGCGGCTCGCGCCGACGGGCCGCGGCCGCGCCGCCGGGAGGCGCCGTCGCCGAGCTGGAACAGATCGCACGCGTTCGAGGCTGACTTCTCGAGAACATGCTCGGCGTGCGGCTCGCGGCAGTCGTGCGGCGCGCCCTCCTCGTAGTGGCGGCAGTTGATGCAAGCGTGCAGGTCCGCGTCGCACTCCGGGCAGGTGCTGCGCCGCCCCACCGTTCCCTCGATGCGCAGGGTGGCGCCGCAGCCGTGGCAGGTCGTTGCCATCCGGGAAGTATACTCGGGAGCGGGGGACGTGCCCCCCACGACGCCGCGGGACGAGCCCGCGCCGACGCGAAACGGCGAGACCCCCGATGCGCGACCCCGTCCCCTTCGGCCGCTACCTGCTCCTCGAGCGGATCGACGTCGGCGGGATGGCGGAGGTCTTCACGGCGCGCGTGGCGGAGGGCGAGGGGGCCGGGCGGCTGGTGGCCGTGAAGCGGCTCCTCCCGACCCTGGCCGAGGACCCCGCCGCCGTCGCGATGTTCCTCGACGAGGCGCGCATCGCGGTCCAGCTCGACCACCCTTGCATCGCCCGTGTCGACGACCTCGGCCAGCACGGCGCCGCGTACTACATCGCCATGGAGCACGTGGCCGGGAGGCCGCTCAAGGCGCTGCAGGACGCCCTGACGGCGCGCGGCGAGCGCCTGGCCGTCCCGCTGTGCGCGCTCGTCGGAGTCCGGATGCTGGCGGCGCTGGAGCACGCGCATGCGCGGCGCGACGGGGTCGGCCGGCCGCTCGGGATCGTCCATCGCGACGTGTCCCCCCACAACGTGCTGCTCTCGTTCGAGGGCGAGGTGAAGCTCATCGACTTCGGCCTGGCCCACGCCGGTGAGCGTGGCGCCCGCCAGGAGCCGGGCGTCGTGCGCGGGAAGACCGCCTACCTGAGCCCGGAGCAAGCGCGCGGACTGCCGGTGGACGCCCGCTCCGACGTCTTCTCGGCCGGCGTCGTCCTCCACGAGCTGCTCACCGGGCGGCGCCTCTTCGCCGCCTCCTCCGATCTGCTCGCGCTGGAGAACGTCCTCGAGGCGCCGGTTCCCTCGCCTCGTGCCTCCCGCCCGGAGATCCCGGAGGCGGTCGCCGGCGCGGTGCTCTCGGCGCTGGAGCGCGACCCCGCCCGGCGCCCGGCCTCGGCCGCGGCGTTCCTGGGCACCCTCGGCCCCTTCGTGCAAGAGCCCGCAGCCGCGCGGGAGCTGGCCGAGCTGATGCGAAACCTCTTCCCGCGCGAGCTCGCGGCGGAGCGGGCGCGGGCAGCCGCCGCGGAGACCTAGTGGCCGGACCTCATCTGCGTCTGCGGTTTGTTCAGCGCGTCGATGGCCGCATCCCGGGCGTGGTTCCGCTCGAGATCGTCGAGCACGCGGTAGCAGGTTCGGACCGGGATGTGGCTGCCCGTGGGGGTCTCGTCCTCGCAGATCACGCGGGTTCCCGGCGCGGGCTTGACGACGGGGGCCTGGTTGGCGGCTGCGCCGGTGCGGCTGGTGGTGGTCGTGGGGCGCGCGCCGACGCAGCCGACCGCGAGCAGCGGGACGAGGAGGAACGTGTGGCGGTTCATGGAGGCCCCAGGGTATTGACACGCACCAAGCGTGAGCGTCCAGTGTAGACCATCCGTGCGCATTTCCGCCGGGAATCCGCGGAACGGAGAGCTACGTCGACGAGACCATCGTCGCAGGCGCCAGGGCCCGATCCTCGTGCTCCGGGATCGGAGGCCGCTCCGCCAGGTCCGCGGAGAGCACGGCCACCGTCTCCACGTCGAGCCGGATGCGCTCCCACTCCTCGGGTGGCACGGTGAGGAAGGCGTCCACTGTCCTGGGATCGAACTGCGTCCCGCGGCAGCGCTGCACCTCGGCGCGCGCTTCCGCGAGCGGCCGCGCTCGCCGGTAGGGCCGGTCGCTCGTCATCGCATCGAGCGTGTCGACCACGTGGAAGATGCGGGCGCCCATCACGATCGCATCGCCCTTCAAGCCGGCCGGGTAGCCGGCGCCGTCCCACCGCTCATGGTGCTGCAGGACGACGGTCGAGGCCGCGCGGAGGTAGTCGACGCGCTGCATGAGGTGCCAACCGAGCTCGGGGTGCTTCTTCATCTCCGCCCACTCGTCGGGGGCGAGCGGGCCAGGTTTGAGGAGGACGCGGTCCTGGATGCCGATCTTCCCGATGTCGTGCAAGAGCGCCCCGTGCTCGATCATGGTGATGTCGGGGTCGCTCATGTCGAGCTGCTGCGCCAGGCGCCGCGCGTAGAGCGACACCCGGCGCGAGTGCCACTGGGTCTCCGCGTCGCGGTAGTCGAGCGCCGAGATGAGGCCCTCCAGGAGCGCCTGCGTGCGCGCGCGGACCATCTCCTCCAGCCGCAGGTTGATCTCGCGGAGCTGTCCGTTCTGGCGCTGCACCTCCGCGTTGAGCCGTTCGTTCTCGCGCCGCAGCCGGGCGGCGTCGATGGCCTGCGTGACGGTGGCGAGGAGCTCCTGCTGGTGCCAGGGCTTCGAGATGATGCGGTACACCTCGCCCGAGTTCACCGCCTGGAGCGCGACCTTGAAGTCCTCGGCCGCCGTGCAGAGGATGCGCGCCGCGCCGGGCGCGCGGAGGCGCGCCTGCTTGAGGAAGGTGATGCCGTCCATGCCGGGCATCATGTAGTCGGAGATGATGACGGCCGGCGGCTCGCGTTCCAGCGCCGCGAGCGCCTCCTCGGGGACGAGGTGGCAATGGCTGACGAACCCGGCACCGTCGAGGATGCGGGCGAGTGCGCGGAGGATGAGCTCGTCGTCGTCGACGATGAAGACGCGGTCGTGAGCCATGGGAAGCGCGCCGACCGTGGTCGGCGGGGCATCATCTCCCTCGGGGACCCCGAGGGCAACCCGCGTCGGCGGGGTTCCGCCGATGTACGGAAATGCGGGTCGGCCCCATACCGGTAGGAGCGGTGTGGCAGGCCCAGTCGGTCTGGGCTCAGAAGCTGCCGAGGAACTCCTCGTTGGTCTCGAACTCGGAGAGCTTCTTCAGGAGCCGCTCCATCGCCTCCACGGGCTTCAAGGAAGCGAGCGCGCCCCGCAGCTTGCGGATCTTCTCGATCTCCTTGGGCAGGAAGAGCTTCTCCTCCTTGCGCGTCCCGGAGCCGGCGATGTCGATGGCGGGGAAGATGCGGCGCTCCGCCAGCTGGCGCGAGAGCACCACCTCCATGTTGCCGGTGCCCTTGAACTCCTCGAAGATCACCTCGTCCATGCGCGAGCCGGTATCGATGAGGCAGGTGCCGATGATGGTCAGCGAGCCGCCCTCCTCCGCCTTCCGCGCCGCGCCGAAGAGACGCTTCGGCCGCTCCAGCGCGCGGCTGTCGACGCCGCCGGTCAGCGTGCGGCCGGAGGACTCGATCTCGCGGTTGTAGGCGCGGGCGAGGCGGGTGATCGAGTCGAGCAGGATGACCACGTCCTTGCCGCCCTCGACGAGCCGCTTGGCGCGCTCGAGCGCCATCTCGGCGGCGTGGATGTGCTCGTCGGCCGGGCGGTCGTTGGACGAGCCGATCACCTCACCCTTCACGTTCCGGCGCATGTCGGTGAGCTCCTCCGGCCGCTCGTCGACGAGCAGCACCATGAGGTGCACGTCGGGCCGGTTGGAGTGGATCGCCTGCGCGATCCGCTGCAGCATGATGGTCTTGCCGGCCTTGGGCGGCGAGGTGATGAGCGCGCGCGCGCCGAGGCCGATGGGCGCGATGAGGTCGAGCACCCGGCCCACCAGCTCGTCCGGCCGGGTCTCCATGATGAGCTTCTCGGTCGGGTCCGTCGCGGTGAGGTTCTGGAAGTGCGTGCGCCGGGCGACGGCGATCGGATCGGTTCCCTCGACCTGATCGACCCGCGCGAGGGTCCGCTTCATGTTGCGGATCGTGGCCTGGCCCTTCACCAGCACGCCGGGCTGGAGGTGCATCCGCTCGACCAGCCAGCGCGGCACCTCCACGTCGAACGGATGCGCCAGGTAGCTGCGCTTCGGGTCGCGCAGCCAGCCGACCCCCTTGCCCTCGAACTGGAGGACGCCCTCCACCTCCTCGGTGACCTCCGGCTGCGCCTGGGCCTGGCCCTGGGGCGCGCCGTTCATGCCTGGCGGGGGGGCGCCGCCGCCGGGAGCGGCGGCGGGCTGACCCTGCCCGCCGGGCGCGGCGGCCTGCCCGGGCTGGCCTGCCGGCCCGCCACGGCCGCGGCGTCCGCGGCGGCGACGGCGGCGACGCCCCTGACCGGGCTGGCCCGGCTGGCCTGGCTGGCCTGGGGTGCCCTGCGGCACATTGTCGAGCTCGGCGCCGGTCCCATCGTCGGCGTCGCCGCCCTCGGCGGCCTCGGTGGAGGGTTCCGGCTGGTCAGCGGCGGGAGGAGCGGGCGCGTCGCCCGCGTGCGGGGTCTGCTCGTTCTCGGTCATGCTGTCGTCTGCTCCGGCAGCGGGGCTCTTGGCTCACCGCCGCACGTCGTGGCTGGGCTTTGCTTACGGGGCCCGAGCGCGGAGAATCGGGATGCGTCCGCGTACTCGAGCCCGCCCCCTGTTGCCGTGACCTTCTGCCGGCGCGACTTCCGCTGCGGCGTCGCGGCGCCTCGAAACCGAGGGAGCCTGGCAACCGGGGGGCCGTCCCCCTTCCACAAGCGTAAACCGCTGGTGGAGGAGTGACAACTCGTTCTTAACAAAAAAGAGACGCGAGTGGAAGCCTATTGCGATGACTCACCCTCAGGGCGTCACGCCCGGCACCCAGCCCGGCGGGAGCGCCACCACCGGGCCGAGCTCCAGCAGCGCCGCGAGCGCCTGAAGCTCCGGGAGGCGCGCTGCGGCCTCCAGGAGCGGGTTGGCCGCCGCCAGCTCCAGGCCCCCCACCAATCCCGAGAGGAGCTCGCGCTCGGGCTCGAAGCTGACGAGCTCGGGCTCGTCAGCGGGGGAGAGGCCTGCTCGCTCCGCGGCGAGCCGCTGCGCGTCCTCGAAGGACCCGAGCCTGTCGACGAGTCCGCGCTCCAGCGCCTGCGCCCCCGTCCAGACCTGGCCCTGCGCCACGCGCTCCACCGCCTCGCGGGTCAGGCGGCGCCCCTCCACCACCCGACCGACGAAGAGGTCATAGAAGGCGCGCACCTGCCGTTCGACCAGCTCCCGCTCCTCGCCGGTCCAGCGACGGGTGAGGCTCTGCAGATCGGCATGGCGGCCGCGCTTCGAGGTGACGGTGGCGACGCCGAGCTTGCCGAGCAGGCCAGACAGGTCGGGCTTGAGCGCGAAGACGCCGATGGAGCCGGTCAGGGTGGAGGGCTCGGCCACGATGGCGTCGGCGCCCACCGAGACGAGGTAGCCGCCGCTCGCGGCGAGGTCGCCCATCGACGCCACCACGGGCTTGCCCGCCCGGCGCGCCTGCATCACCTCCCGCCAGATGAGGTCGGACGCCAGCCCGTCGCCGCCGGGCGAGTCGACCCGCAGCACGAGGGCGCGCACGCGCGGGTCGGAGGCGGCCTCCTTCACGAGGCGGGCCACCGTCTCGGCGCCGGCGATGCCGACCCCGAGCGGCTCGTTGCGGCTCTTCCCCGAGGCGATGGTCCCCTCCACCCGCACCACCGCCACCACCGGCCGCGGCCCCCAGCGCTGCGCGGCGCGCGGCGCGGAGTCGTCCCACGAGGTGCTCGTCCGCACGCGCCGGCCGGTCCGCTGCGAGGCGAGTGCGTCGAGCTCGTCCGGCCAGGCCACCGCGTCGATGAGCTTCGCCGCGAGCGCCTGCTCGCCGTTGAAGACGCCCACATCGACGAGCTCGCGCACGCGCGCCTCCTCGAGGCCGCGGGCGGCGGCGATGGTGCGCACCTGCCGCGCGAAGACGTCATCCAGGATCCGGTTCGTCACCTCGCGCTGCGCGTCGCTCATGTCTCGCCGGATGAGCGGGTCGGGCGCGTTCTTGTAGCGGCCGATGGCGACCACGTCGAAGGCGACCCCGAGCCGGGAGAGCCCCTCGCCGAGGAATGGCGTCGTGCTGGAGAGGCCGGACGGAAAGAGCTGGGCGGACGGCGGAGCCAGGACGGCGCTGGCGGCGCTCGCCAGGTAGTACTCCTTCATCCCCCCGCCGACGAGGTACGCGACGACCGGCTTCCTCGACTTGATGGAGAGGAGGAGGCGACGCAGCTCCTCCACCCGACCCTGTCCGAGGGGCAGATCGTCGATGCGCAGCGCCAGCGCCGGGACGTGAGGGTCGTCGCGCGCCTCGGTCAGCCGGCGGAGCAGGGTGCCCCACGGGTCGGCCGGGCCGGCGAAGAGGAGGGAGCGGCTCCGCGAGAGCGCCTGGGCGACGTCGACGAGCGGGGTGGGGTGCGGCCCGATGCCGCCGTCCCGGTAGCGCTGCGACGAGAGGCGCGCGCCGACGAGCCAGGTGTCCTCGCTGCCGCGGCCCGCGCCAGCGCCCGACGTCAGGCCGCCGTGCGCCCCATCGAAGGTGAGGGCGAACAAGGGATAGCTCGCGTACGAGCCATTCTCGCTCCGCAGCGGCAGGAGCCACTGGAGCGAGAGCGCGAGGCCCCAGCCGACCTGGACGGAGCCGCCGAGCTGCACCGCCTGCGCGCGGAGGTCGCCGCGCGCCTGGTCGTCGGACAGGAGGTCGCCAGAGAGCGTCAGCCGGTCGTGCCAGAGGCGGGTGGCGAGCCCGAGGTCGTAGTGGATGGGGAGGCGCCGGCCGGCCAGCTGGGCGTTCATCCCGCGCACGGCGGCGCCGAGCGAGAGCTGACGGATGGGCCGCCAGGTGGCGCCGGCGTCGAGGCTCCACAGGTCCTCGAGCGCTCGATCGGGCGAGGAGTAGAAGTTCGCCGCGATCCCGATGGAGAAGGACTGGCCGCGAGGGAGAGCCAGGCCGAAGGTGGTCTTCCGGAAGCGCGAGCCACCGTTGTCCTCGGGCCGGATCCACTCCATGGCGAGGGTCGGAACGAGTCCGCCGAGCGGCGCGGTCGCCCAGAAGCCGTCCTCGCCGAGGCCGGTGCCACTCCGCCCCTGGTGAAAGTACTGGAGCGTGAAGGCGTCGACGAAGCCGGCGCCGGCCGGGTTCAGCTGCACTGCCGTCGGCTCCTCGGCCCCGGCGATGGAGACGCCGGGGATGGCGATGCCGGTCGGCGCGGCGCGGACCCGGTTCTGGAGGTTCACCGCCTGGGCGGCGGCGGTGAACGGCAGGGCGAGGAGGAGCGCGGCGGCCAGGTTGACGGTTCGTGACGAGCGCACGAGGGCATCCTACCTCGCGGGCGGCGTCCTGAGCTCCTCACCGTGGCCCGCTCCCCTGTCAGGGAGCGGGGATGGCCCCAAGAGGCTCGCCTAGTCCTCGTTGCCCGCGTCCTCGACCTTTCGGAGATCGGCCTCGCCGAGCGGCACGAGGTTTCCGGCCTTGTACTGCCGGAAGAGCTGGAAGATCTGCTCCTTGTGCGGCCGCACCTTGCCGATGGGGCACAGCTCCCAGTCCTTCACGGGCTCGTCGCAGTAGCCGGTGCGCTTGTCGCCGCACTTCGGCTGCAGGTACCCGCCGATCTCGGGGATGGCCTTCATGATCTCGCGCCGCATGAGCGCCACCATGTGGCGGATCTCCCACTGCGCGCGCCAGCACAGCCGGAGGTCGGCGATGTGGAGCAGCTCGGCGAAGTTCACCATCACCTGGAAGTTGGTGGGCGTGGCGTTCGGCAGGACGAAGCGTGCGTCCTCGGCCGGGATGCCCTTCTCCAGGGCGAGCTGGTAGACGCGCGTGATCTCCTTCATCAGCCGGTCGTACTCTTCGTGCATGCCGGGCGTCTTCTCCCAGGTCTTCGGCGTCACGAAGTCGAGCCGGTCCTCCCGGTACTTCACGTAGCGCTGCGACTGCTGCTCGAAGCTGATGCCGATCCGGTGCCGCACGAACTGATGGCTGAGCGAGCGCGAGACCCCCGAGATGCCGAACCAGAACACCACCTGCTCGAGCGGCGACGCGTGGCCCGTCTTGAGCCGCTCCTGGATGAAGTCGCGGATGGTCGAGGGGGCGATGCGCCCGTCGCCGATCTCCCCCCACACCTCGCCCGGCGTCTTCGGCGTGTAGCAGGTGCGGTACGCGCCGTAGAGCTTGGTGAGGGGATCGCGGGCGTAGTCGATGAGCGTGACCTCGAGCGGCATGGGGAGTGATCTACCGCGACGGCCTGACGTGCACCACGGGCCGTCTGGCGGGGGCCTGCCGGCCGGCCGCCGACCCGTTAAGGAGGAGTCATGTCCGTGCTCACCGCCGCCAAGCTGGCCTCCACCTCGAGGGTGGAGATGACGCAGCTCGTTCTCCCGAGCTATGCGAACTCGCTGGGCAACGCCTTCGGCGGCCGGGTCATGCAGTGGATCGACCTGGCCGCCGCGATCGCGGCCATGCGCCACACCCGCATGCCCGTGGTGACGGCGTCCATCGACCAGCTCGTCTTCCGGGCGCCGATCCGCGTCAGCCAGATCGCGATCCTGCGCGCGCAGGTGAACGCCGTGTTCGGCAGCTCGCTCGAGATCGAGGTGACGGTCGACGCGGAGGACCCGCGCTCGGGCGAGCGCAAGCTGTGCTGCGACGCGTTCCTCACCTTCGTCGCGCTCGGTCCCGAGGGCGGGCCGGCGAAGGCGCCGCTCCTCCTCACCGAGACCGAGGACGAGACGCGGCGCGCCGAGGAGGCGGCCGCGCGGCGCGCCGTGCGGATCGCCGGCAAGCGGCAAAAGTGAGCGCCGGGCGCGTGAGCCTCACCCGCGCAGCGCCGCCGCCACCACGCCCGGCAGCTTGCGCCAGTGCCCGTCCTCCTCCAGTGACGAGAGCCGCGCTCCGAGGACGTGGGCCGAGCGGTGGCTCGGGAAGTAGGGCAGCTTGATCGGGCTGTACGCCGGGCCGCGCAGGACGAGCTTCTCGACGTCCTCCAGCATGCGCGTGTTATGGACGGACCCGCGCCCGCTCTGCACGTCCGTGAGCGGCATGCCAGGGTAGCCGCCCCACGGCCCCGTCCCCGAGCTGTAAGCCAGGCCCGGCCACAGGTTGACGCACACCGATCCATAGCGCAGCTCGCGGATGGCGCGCTCCACCGCGGCGCCGGTGGTCCGATCGCGCTGTGCGCGGCCGCTCACCACCAGCGCCGCCGAGAGCGTCCCCCACAACCGCTCGTTGCAGAAGCGGACCGCCGCCTCGAGGAACCCC
>DASPZP010000466.1:0-1960 GCA_035636195.1 Anaeromyxobacteraceae bacterium | reverse complement strand
CGCTCGTCTTCGGCAACGAGAGCCGCGGCGTCTCCGAGGAGGCGCTCGCCCGGGCCGACGCGCGCTACGTCATCCCCATGCGCGGCTTCTCGCAGTCGCTCAACGTCTCGGTGGCAGTGGCGGTGAGCGTCGCGCACGCCGACGCGCGCCGCGTGGCGGAGCGCGGGCAGCACGGGGACCTCTCCCCCGCCGAGGCGGCCGAGCTGCAGGCGCGCTTCTACGCCCTCGCCGTGAGGCAGCGCGGCCGCATCGCCAAGGCCGAGCGGGCGCACGCGCGCACCCTCTCCGGACGGGCGGCGCGGAAGATCCGGCAGGGGTGAGGGTCGCGGTCGATCACGAGACCGCGAGTCGCCTCAGACCCCAGAGGATCAGGAGCGAAGACGCAACGATGACGATCCCGACACTCATGAAGCCGACCGTCACGACGCCTTCTTGCCAGGGCCGAGCGCTGTGACCTGCTGCTGTGATCGGCGATAGGGCTGCCGTACCGAAGCTCGCCGCCAGGGTGGTCGTTGCCCAATTTGCGTACGCGCCGTACAGCACGCTCCAGTACGCCACGGCCTTCGACCGCTGAGTCAGCCTCACCTCCGTCCAGACTGCGCCCAGCGCAACGAGGAACGTTCCGTTCATCACCCCTTCCAGGTGTGCGGCGAGCCCCATGCGAGGGTTGTTGAACTGCAGTTGAACGAAGCCCGTGAGGAGCCCGAGCAAGAACAAAAACATGCCGTGCCAGAGCAACCGGCGCTTGGAGTCTTCCATACCGCCGATCTACGCTGGCGCGATGCCCAGTGCCGAGGACGGTTACCGGTTCGCCGCCCGGGTGGCCGGCCTGAAGAGCTCCGCCATCCGCGAGATCCTGCGGGTGGTGAATCGGCCCGACGTGATCTCGTTCGCCGGCGGACTCCCCGCGCCCGAGCTCTTCCCCACCGAGCTCTTCGGGGCCCTCGCCGCCGAGCTGTTCCGTTCGCGCGAGGCGCCCCAGGCGCTCCAGTACGGCGAGACGGAGGGGATCCCGGCGCTGCGCGAGCGGATCCTGGAGCGCGTGCCCTTCCCGCACGGCGCGTTCGGGCTGGACGGAGTCCTCGTCACGCAGGGCTCGCAGCAGGGGCTCGACCTCGTCGCGAAGCTGTTCGTCGACCCCGGCGACGAGGTGCTGGTCGAGACGCCCGCCTACGTCGGCGCGCTCCAGGCCTTCACCTTCCTCGGGGCGCGCGTGACGTTCATCCCGTGCGACGGCGAGGGCATCGAGCCGGACGCGCTGGCGGCGGCGCTGCGGCGCCGGCCCAAGTTCCTCTACGTGACCCCGACCTACCAGAACCCGAGCGGCCTCTGCTACTCGGTGCGCAGGCGGGCCGAGGTCCGCCAGGTGCTCGCCGGTTCCGACACGCTGCTCGTCGAGGACGATCCGTACCGCGAGCTCTGGTACGACGCTCCCTCGCCCGCGCCGGTGGCCGAGGGCCTCGATCCGTCGCGCTTCCTGTACATGGGCAGCTTCTCCAAGACCGCCGTGCCCGGGCTCCGCGTGGGCTTCGCGCTCGGGCCGCCCGCGCTCGTCCGCCAGTGCGTGCTGGCGAAGCAGGCCGCCGATCTCCACACCAACAGCCTCGGTCAGCACCTCCTGGCACGCCTCCTCGCAGAGCCGGCCTTCGACGATCACGTGGCCGGGCTGCGGCGGGCGTACCGGGCGCGCCGGGACGCGCTCGACACCGCGCTCACGTCGCGCCTAGGCGGCGCGCTGTCGTGGTCGCGCCCTGCTGGCGGGATGTTCCTGTGGGCGCGGCTCGCCGGCGGGGGCGACGCGGCGGAGCTGCTCCAGCTCGCGCTCGCGGAGGGCCTCGCGTTCGTGCCCGGCGGCGAGTTCCACGCGGAGGGCCAGGGGCGCGACACGCTCCGGCTCAACTTCAGCCACTCCGGCGAGGAGAAGCTCCGGGAAGGCGTGGAGCGGCTGGCGCGCGCCATG
>DASPZP010000465.1:0-5848 GCA_035636195.1 Anaeromyxobacteraceae bacterium | reverse complement strand
CGCGCCCGGCCGCGAACCGCGTGTGGACCGACGTCTACGCGGAGAGCTTCGGGTGGTCGCGCGCGAGCGGCGCGAGCCGCGATCCGGACGTCGTCCCGACGCTCCGGTTGCGGGGACTCTACGCGCTGGCCCCGGAGCTCGGGCTCGACCTGCACGCGTACTTCGGCGTCCAGATCACGCGCGACGTCGCCTCGCGTGCGGCGGGCGTCCTCTCGACCATCTACGCCGACGACCGCGCCATCATGGCCCCGGGCCTGCTCCTCCGCGCGTGGAGCGGCCGCGTCGGCCTCTTCGCGCAAGCGGGCGCCGCCGTGGACCTCCTGGGCAAGGCAGGGACGCGCTTCGATGCCCGCGCCGGCGCCTTCCTGGGGATCGAGTCGCAGCGGTGCTGGGCGCACGCAGGGTCCGGGGTGGAGCTGCGCGTCGACCCCTGCGCCGAGGTCTACTCGGAGGCCGTCTACCTGAGCCGCTTCCAGGACGACGTGGTCGGGTTCGCGCGCGGGCGGCTCGGCGCCTCGTACCTCGTCACCGGCCCGGTCTCCTGGGGTCTCGTCGCGCAGGTTCGCACGGGCGCGTCGCGCAACCAGAACTACTGGGACAACTACGTCGACGGGGGCGCTGGCGTCCGCTGGCGCCTCCTCGCGCCGTTTCACGCCGACCTCCTCGCGACGGTCGACCGCGGCACCTACTACGGGGTCGCGGCGCGCGATCCCGCCCCGTCACCGCTCGCGTACACCGAGCTCCGGCTGCTCTTCTCGACGTACCTCGAGTACCGCCCATGAACCTGGAAGCGCTCGATCTCGTCGTCCGGACGGTCGCCTACCCCGTGAGCGCGGCCATTTGCCTCAACCAGGTGGAGGAGCTCTTCATCGACGCGAGCTACTTCGCCCGTGGGCTCCACCGCCGCGACCGCCGGCGCGTCTCGGCGGAAGAGCTGCGCGGCGTCGAGCAGAAGCGCATCGCCATCCTCGTGCCGGCCTGGCACGAGGCGGGCGTCATCGACCAGATGGTCGAGCGCAACGTCGCGAGCATCGACTACGACGCGTCCCGGTACACGTTCTTCATCGGCACCTACCCGAACGATCCCGAGACGACAGGCTGCGTCGAGGCGCTCGCGCGCCGCTTCCCGAACGTCCGGCCGGTCCAGGTCCCCCACGAGGGGCCGACCTCCAAGGCCGACTGCCTGAACGCGGTCCACCGGGCGATCTGCGAGGAGGAGCGGCGCCTCGGTGGGCGCTACGACATCCTCGTGCTGCACGACAGCGAGGACGTGATCCACCCGCTCGCGCTCCGCCTCTACAGCCGGCTCATCCCCCGCTACGAGTTCGTCCAGACGCCCGTCTTCTCGCTCGAGCTCCGCGCCCGGAACGCGGTCGGCGGGACGTATATCGACGAGTTCGCCGAGCACCACCTCAAGGAGCTGCGCCTCCGCGAGGCGATGGCGGGGGTCGTCCCGTCCGCAGGCGTGGGCACCGCCTTCGAGCGCGCCGCCTTCGAGGAGGTCGCCGCCGCCTCCGGCCGCGAACCCTTCGACCCGACGAGCCTCACCGAGGACTACGAGATCGGGGTCAAGTTCCGCCTGGCGGGGCGGCGCGTCCACTTCGCCTGCGCCACGGTCGAGCGCGAGGTGGTGAGCGGCGCGCGGCGGGAGATCCGCGAGGACTTCATCGCGACCCGGGAGCTCTTCCCGGACCGGTTCACGGCGTCGGTCCGCCAGCGCACCCGCTGGATCCTCGGCATCACGCTCCAGTCCTGGGCCAGGACCGGGTGGCGAGGCCCCCTCCCGGTCCTGTACTCGCTCTGGCGCGATCGCAAGGGGCTCGGCAACGCCCTCCTGATCGTGGCCGCCTACGCGCTCGTGCTCTATGTCGCCGCTCGGTATGCGCTGACTCGCTTCGCTGGCGCGCCGGCCTCGGCGCTCTGCCCGCCGGGGAGCGTGCTCGAGGCGCTCTTCCTCGTGAACCTGTGCGGGATGATCTGGCGCGCGGCGATGAAGGGCCACTTCGTCTACCAGCTCTACGGGGCGACCCAGGCCTTCCTCAGCTTCCCCCGCGCCGTGCTCGGCAACTTCATCTCCGTCGCGGCGACCTCGCGCGCGGTGGTGACCTGGCTCGGCCACGTCATGGCGGGGAGGCCGCTGCGCTGGGACAAGACGACGCACGCCTTCCCGACCCCGGCGCAGCTCGCCCGGCGGCCGCGGCTGGGCGAGATCCTCGTCGGCCGCGCCGTCGTCAGCCAGGGAGATCTCGACACGGCGCTACAGGCCCAGGCGCGCTGCGGGCTCCCGCTGGGCGAGGTGATCGAGGCGTCCGGGCTCGCCACCGAGCGTGAGGTCGTGAGCGCGCTCGCGGAGCAGCACGCGACCTCGCTGGGCGCGCTCGACCTCGCCTCCATCCCGCCGGATCTGCTCCTCCGCATGACGGAGGCGGAGGCCGAGGCGCTCGGGGTGCTGCCCATCGCGCGGATCGCCGATACGGGCGAGGTCGTCCTCGCGACCAGCCGCCCGCTCTCGGAGGAGGCGCTGGCGCGCGCGGAGCGGCTGCTCGGGGCCCCGGTGCACAAGCGTCCCGCGATGGAGCGGCAGCTCCGGCGCGCACGCAGCCTGGCCTACCGCACGGCGGCCGCGAGCGCTCCCGCGCGGCGCCCGCTCGGGGACCGCCTCGTCGCGGCGGGCCGCCTCTCGCGACACGAGGTCGACCGCGCGCTCGACCAGGCCGCCGAGACGGGCGAGATGCTGGGGGAGTTCCTCCTCCGCACCGGTCTGACCGACGAGCGCGACATCTCCGAGGCGTTCGCGCCGGACGGGCTCGGCTACCGCTCGGTGTCGGCGGAAGAGGGCGATCCGGCCGCGGTCGCGCTGCTCGGGTACTCCTTCTGCGCTCTCCACGAGGTCGTGCCGCTGCGAACCCGGGCGCCGGACGGCGCCGTCCTGCTCACCTGCGTCCGCCCGCTGCACCGGGTGCACGAGCGGGACGCCGCCGCGGCGCTCGGTGCGCCGGTGCGCCTCGCGCTGGCGCCCGCCGTCCAGGTGCGCGTGGCCCTCGCGGTCGCCATCCGACGTGCGCCTGCCGGCGCCGCGGCGAGCCTCGACGACGAGGAGCTCGCCGTGCTCGCGCGGAAGGGGATGTGCGGCGATCGCACCTTCCTCCTCCTCGACGCCCAGCTCCACGGCGTGTCGCCCATCGACCGCCTCGCCGCGCGCGGCGAGCTCTCGCTGGCCACGGCCGCCTCGCTGCGGGCGGAGGCGCTTCGCCTCCCGGTCGCGCGGGGCGAGGGCGCCGCCCTCCACCCCGACCTGTTGCCGCCGGCGCTCGCCCGCCGCGGGGTCGTCGTCGAGGAGGCGTCGCCCGGGGAGCTGCTGCTCGCGGCGGCGTGCCCCACCGCGGAGCTCGCGCGCGAGGCCGCCTTCCTCTTGCCCGGGTGGCGCCTCGGCTGGCTCGTGTCCGATGCGTCCCGCTCACCAGGAGAAGGAATCGCCCATGCGTAGCTCCGCCTCTCACCTCCGCAGGATCGCGCTCCTCGCCGGCCTCGACGATCGGCACGGCCAGGTCCTCGCCGGCCACCTGGAGAGCCTCGGCTGGACGGTCAGGGCGGTCGCGGGCGGAAGGGAGTGCCTCAGCCGCTGGAGCGAGCTCGAGGCCGAGGTGATCGTCACCGACCTGGACGGGCGCGCTCACGACGGGCTCGAGCTCGCCGGCGCGCTGGCGGCGCTGCAGCCCCGTCCCGCCGTCGTCCTCTGGACCGGGAACCCCTGGGCGGCGAGCCTCGACCCGGCGACGCTCGGCCGGATCGGCGTCGACGCGGTCGTCGCGCGCCCGGCCCGGCTCGAGGCGGTGGTGGAGGCGCTGATCCAGGCCGCGGACGTCGGCGCGGCGAGGACCGCCGCGGCCCGCGCCGTTCGGCCGGTGTCCGGCGAGACGCCAGCGGCGGCGGGCGGTCCGTCCGCCCTGGTGGCCGCATGAGTCTCGGAGGGCCGATCGCGGTCGTCGTCGGCACGAGGCCGGAGGCGATCAAGCTCGCCCCGGTGGTCACCGAGCTGAGGCGCCGAGGCGAGCAGACGCTGCTCGTCTCGACGGGGCAGCACCGCGAGATGCTGGCGCAGTCGCTGGCGGTCTTCGGGCTCGTCCCGGACGCGGAGCTGGCGGTCATGACGCCTGGTCAGGGCCTCGCCGAGCTCACCGCACGGACGGTGGAGGGGATGACGAGTGTGCTCGTCGCGCCCCGGCCGCGGTGGGTGGTCGTCCAGGGCGACACCACGACCGCCTTCGCGGCGGCGCTCGCCGCCTCCTACGCGAAGATCCCGGTCGCCCACGTCGAGGCGGGGCTCCGCTCGGGAGCGCGGTACTCGCCCTTCCCGGAGGAGATGAACCGGCGGCTCATCGACCAGCTCTCGGAGAAGCTCTTCGCGCCGACGCCGCAGGCGCGCGCTCTCCTGACACGGGAAGGGTTCGCGCCGGCGTCGATCGAGGTCACGGGCAACACGGTCGTGGACGCGCTCCTCGCCGCGCGCGAGCGGGTGCGAGTGGAGCCGGTCGCGATCCCGTCCCTCGGGGCGGCCCTCGCCGGCCGGCGGATGGTCCTCGTGACGGCCCACCGCCGCGAGTCGTTCGGCGACGGGCTGGCCTCCATCTGCCACGCGCTCCGCGCGATCGTGGAGGCGGACCCGACGGTGGTGGTCGTCTACCCCGTCCACCTCAACCCGAACGTCGACGGGCCCGTCCGCAGGATCCTGGCGGGCGCGCCGCGCGTGGTGCTCCTCCCGCCGGTCTCGTACCTTCAGTTCGTCCACCTCCTCGATCGCGCGCACCTCGTCCTGACCGACTCCGGAGGCGTGCAGGAGGAGGCGCCCACGTTCCGCAAGCCCCTCCTGGTCATGCGCGACGTCACCGAGCGGCCGGAGGGCATCGCCGCCGGCGTGGCGCGCCTGGTGGGCACCCGGACCGAGACCATCTTCGCCGCGACGATGCGGCTGCTCGGCGATCCCGAGCTCTACGCGGCGATGGCGTCCGGGTCGAACCCCTACGGCGACGGCTTCGCCTCCCGGCGGATCGTGGACAGCCTGGTCGGCACGCCCGCCGAGGCGCAGAGCCCGGTGGCCGCCTGACGGGGCGGAGCGGGCCCTGCTTCGCCTCCACGATCGAGCGCGCATCAGCCCGCCAGCCGACGCTCGACCCCGCCATCGGGCCCGACCTGCACCGCGAGGGGCACCACCGCCACGCCGTACTTGCGCGCCAGGTCCGGCCGGCGCGACACGTCCACCAGCACCGGGGCGCGCCCCTCCCCCGCGAGCCGCCGCGACAGCTCCTGGCAGTCGGCGCAGAGCGGGTGGGTGAACTGCACGATCGCGCCCTGCCCTGCCGCAACGCCCAGCTCGGCGAGATCCACCCGGTCGATGCCGCCCGTGCGCACGCCGCGCAGGCCCGCGCCGATGCGGTAGAGCACGCAGCCCGCGCAGAAGCCCGTCGTCGCAGCCAGCAGGGCCAGCGCGGCCACGATCGCGCCGAGCGCGAGTCCAACCGAGTGCAGGCCCAGCGCGCTCGCCAGTGTGGCCGCCCCGAGGAAGACCGCGCCCACCTCGTTCGCGAAGCGCGGCGGCCGGCTGTCCTCGAGGAGCCCCTGGCCGAGCCGGGGCTGCACCACCTCGAAGTAGAAGACGCACGGCAGGCACCAGCGACGACCCAGCGTGAGCCCCAAGCTGAGCTGGACCGCGAGCAGCGCAAACAGCCCCCACCAACCGGTGAGCACTGCGACGAGCGCGACCACTCCCACGGTGGCCTGGTTGAAGCGCGGCGCCCGCGCGTCGATGACGGCGAGGTCGCGGTACGGGTCTGCGGTCCGGTCGGCCATG
>DASPZP010000464.1:0-6308 GCA_035636195.1 Anaeromyxobacteraceae bacterium | reverse complement strand
TCGGGCCTCGGCCCCGGGCCTGATCGTCGCAGTCGAGACCTCGTGGTCAGCCCGCAGTCGTACAGTGCGCGCTTTCCAACCGGTTCACGACTCTCTTCCATCAACGGGGAGAAACGCCTTGCTCAAGCGAACTCTGCTGCTCCTGACCGTCCTCACCGCCGCGCTCGCGGCGTCGCCCGCGCGGGCCCTTCAGTGGGACGACAATGCGATCCGCTACTGGTGGGGACCCGCCTTCTCGGAGCCGGGCAACCCCAACAGCGTGCCGAAGAACATCCTCAGCTTCACCCACGTCGACGGGTACAAGTGGGGCGGCAACTTCCTCAACGTCGACCTGCTGTACTCGAACTCGGGGAAGGCCGATGACGTCCAGGGCCTCACCGAGGTGAAGTCGGCCGGCGCGGCCGAGGTCTACATCGTCTACCGGCACAACCTCAGCTTGAACAAGATCACCGGCAGCAAGGCCTTCGAGGTGGGAGGCGTCCTCCGCGATGTGGGCATCGAGCTCGGCGCCGACCTGAACACGAAGAACAACGCGTTCGCCGCCCGCAAGATCATGCCGGTCGGCGGCCTGAGCGCGTCGCTGAACGTCCCGGGGTTCCTCAACGTCGGCGTCCTCCTGGACAAGGAGTGGAACACGAACGCTCTCCCCGGCGTCAGCAAGGAGGTCACGTTCGACGTCACCCCGATGTTCACCGCCGCCTGGGGCATCCCGGTGTTCGGCCCCATCTCCTTCGAGGGGTTCGCCCTCGCCAACCTGCCCAAGGGCAAGGACGGCTTCGGGGCCGACACGAAGACGGAAGTCCTGCTGCACCCGAAGGTCATGATCGACCTCGGGCCATTCTGGGGCTCGAAGGGCTACCAGCTCGGGGTCGGCTGGGAGTACTGGCTGAACAAGTTCGGCAACGACAACAGCGCGGCCTTCGACGCTGGGGACAGGCAGAGCACCCTGTTCGTCGAGGCGGCCATCCACCTGTAGCCGCCTACCCCTCACCACCCACGCCACCGCGGTCGCCGGGCAGAGCGGCGATCGCGGTGGGCTTGTCGGGGGATTTCTTTGGTGCGCGTGACGCGCCGCGACTAACTTCCCGCCCCATGGACGGGACCCTGACGCCCCTTCAACGCTTCTTCCTCGCCTTCGTCGCCTTCTTCTCGGTGCTGTTCAACCGGCGGTTCGCCGAGGAGGTGCAGCGCGTCCGCGAGCGGCTCAAGAGCGGGCAACCCCTCGCCCCGGCAGAGGGACAGAGGGCCGCCCCCGCGCCACCCCTCACCCCGGCTGTCCCGCCCCTGACCCCGACCCTCTCCCCTGGCAGGGGAGAGGGAGAAAAGGTCGTCGCCCGCAAGGGAGAGGGAGAGAAGACTGGCAACCTCCAGGTCCTCGCGCTCCTCCAGCGCGACGGCCGGCTGCTCGACTTCCTCGAGGAGTCGCTGCAGGGCTTCTCCGACGCCGAGATCGGCGCGGCGGCCCGCACCGTTCACGAAGGGTGCAAGAAGGCGCTCGACACCTACCTGACGCTGGAGCCCGTTTACCGGGAGCCGGAGGGCGCCAGCATCACCGTCCTCGCCGGCTTCGATCCCGCGGCGGTGCGCCTCACCGGCAACGTCGTCGGCGCGCCGCCGTTCAAGGGCAGCCTGCGCCACCACGGCTGGCGCGCCGCTCGCGCCGCCTTCCCACCACCGCCCCCGCACGATCCCAGCATCCTCGCGCCGGCCGAGGTGGAGCTGTGATCGAGGACGCGCCCTACGCGGTCGGCATCGACCTCGGCACCACCAACTCCGCGCTGGCGTACCTGCCGCTCGGCGACGAGGCGGCGGCGCCGGCGGTCCTGTCCGTCCCGCAGCTCGTGCACGCCGGCGAGGTGGGCTCACGACCGCTGCTCCCCTCCTACCTTTACCTGCCGCATGAAGCCGAGCTGTCCGGCGAGGCGCTCCGGTTGCCGTGGACCGCCGGCGAGCCGGGGCGCGAGGTGGTGGGCGAGCTCGCGCGCGCGCAGGGCGCGCTCACGCCCATCCGGCTCGTGTCGTCCGCCAAGAGCTGGCTCTCGCACCCCACGCTCGACCGCCGCGCCGCCACGTTGCCGGCGGGGAGCCCGGAGGAGGTGGCGAAGCTCTCGCCGCTCGACGCCTCCGCGCGCTACCTCGCGCACCTGCGCGCGGCCTGGAACGCCGAGGTGGCGAAGGGCGATCCCGCGCTCGCGCTCGAGAAGCAGGTGGTGACGCTCACCGTGCCGGCCTCGTTCGATGCGGTGGCGCGCGAGCTCACCGTCGAGGCGGCGCGGCAGGCCGGCTTCCCCGACCCGTTCCTGCTGGAGGAGCCGCAGGCGGCGCTCTATGCCTGGGTCGAGGCGATGGGCGACGGCTGGCGGAAGCTCGCCCGCCCGGGCGAGCTCATCCTGGTGGTCGACGTCGGCGGCGGGACCACCGACTTCAGCCTCATCGCCGTGGTCGATCGCGATGGCGAGCTGGGCCTCGAGCGCGTCGCGGTCGGCGACCACATCCTCCTCGGCGGCGACAACATGGACCTCGCGCTCGCCCACCGGCTCGAGCAGAAGCTCGCCGAGTCCGGGAAGAAGATCGATCGCTGGCAGCTCCTCGCGCTCACCCACGGCGCGCGGCAGGGGAAGGAGCTCCTCTTCGGCGACCGCGCGACGATGAGCGTGCCGGTGACGGTCCCCGGGCGCGGCTCGAGCCTCATGGGCGGCGCGCTGCGCGTCGAGCTGACGCGGGGCGAGCTCACCTCGACTCTCGTCGACGGCTTCTTGCCGCGGGTCGAGGCGAGCGCGCGCCCGGCGGTGCAGCGGCGCAGCGCCCTCACCACCCTCGGCCTCCCCTACGCCTCCGATCCCGGGATCACCCGCCACCTGGCCGCCTTCCTCTCTCGCCACCGGGAGGCGCTCTCGTCCTCGAGCGGCGTCCTGTCGAAGCTCGCCGGAAAGGGCTTCCTGCACCCGACCGCCATCCTCTTCAACGGCGGCGTCATGAAGGCGGGCGAGCTGAAGGACCGCATCCGCGAGGTGGTGGCGGGCTGGGTGGCGGCGGAGGGCGGCGCCGAGCCGCGGGAGCTGCCCGGCACCGAACTCGACCTGGCCGTGGCGAAGGGAGCCGCCACGTATGGTCGCGTCCGCACCGGGCGCGGCATCCGCATCCGCGGCGGCACCGCCCGCGCCTACTACGTCGGCATCGAGACGGCCATGCCCGCCGTGCCCGGTCTTCCACCACCGGTGGAGGCGCTCTGCGTCGCTCCCATGGGCATGGAGGAGGGCTCGCGCGCCGAGCTGCCGACCCGTGAGCTCGGCCTGGTGGTGGGCGAGCCCGCTCACTTCCGCTTCTTCTCGTCGTCGCTGCGCCGCGAGGACAAGGTGGGCACGGTCGTCGAGCGCGAGGGCGACCTCGACGAGCTCCCGCCCATCGAGGCTACGCTCCCCTCCGAGAGCGGCGAGGCGGGGCAGGTGGTGCCGGTCTCGCTGCGCGCCCACGTGACGGAGATCGGCACCCTCGAGCTCGTCGCCGCCGACCGGAAGGGCCGTGCCTGGAAGGTGGAGTTCAACCTGCGCGGCGCCGAGGGCGCGTGATACGGCGGGGGACAAGCCCCCGCCCTACGGATTGGACTCGAGAGGGGACACCGAGGGATGTCGCCAGAGACACGCTCGCGCTTCCTGGTCGGAATCGACCTCGGCACCATCCACACCGCGCTCGCTTACGTCGACCTGGCGGGCGAGGGAGACCTGGCCGAGGCGGTGCAGGTGCTGCCCGTCCCGCAGCTCGTCGCGCCGGGAGAGGTGGGCGAGCGCCGGCTCTTGCCGTCCTCGGCGTACGTGCCGGGCGAGCACGAGCTGCCGCCGGCCGCGCGCCGGCTGCCGTGGGGCGACGCGCCGGTGGTGGTGGGCGAGCTCGCCCGCGCCCAGGGCGCGCGTGTCCCGGGGCGGCTCGTCGCATCAGCCAAGAGCTGGCTCAGCCATCCGCGCGTCGATCGCACGGCGGAGATCCTGCCCTGGGGCGCCCCGGAGGGTGTGCCGCGCCTCTCACCGGTGTCCGCCTCCGCCCTCTACCTCGCCCACCTGCGCGAGGCCTGGGCGGCGCGGTTCCCAGGGCATCCACTGGCCGACCAGGAGCTCGTCCTCACCGTGCCGGCCTCGTTCGACGAGGTCGCGCGCGAGCTGACGCTCCGCGCCGCCCGCGAGGCCGGCCTGCCTCGCGTGACGCTGCTCGAGGAGCCGCAGGCGGCCTTCTACGACTTCGCGAGCCGGCACCGGGCCGACCTCGCCTCGGCCCTCGGCGGGCAGCGCCTCGTGCTCGTCTGCGACGTGGGCGGGGGGACGACCGACTTCACGCTCATCCAGGTCTCCGCCGTACCTCAGCTCACCCGGCTCGCCGTCGGCGACCACCTCCTCCTCGGCGGCGACAACGTCGACATCACACTGGCGCGCCAGGTCGAGGCGCGGCTGGGGGCACGGCTCGACGCAGTGCAGTGGTCGCTCCTCGTGCAGGCCTGCCGGGAAGCCAAGGAGCGGCTCCTGTCGCCCGGCGGATCCCTGGATCAGGCGAGGATCACCGTCCCCGGGCGCGGGAGCCGGCTCGTCGGCGGCACGCTCTCCGCGGAGCTCGGGCGCGAGGAGGTCCTGACGGTCCTCCTGGACGGGTTCTTTCCCTGCGTCCCCGCCGGCGATGGCCCGCAGCGGCGCGGGCGCTCGGGCCTCCTCGAGCTCGGGCTCCCCTACGAGTCCGACCCGGCCGTCACCCGCCACGCCGCCGCCTTCCTGCGCGACCACGCCTCCGAGGTCGCGGAGGCGATCGGCCAGCGGGTGCCGCTACCGCGTCCGGATGCGCTGCTCCTCAACGGCGGCGTCTTCACGCCCCTGGCCGTCCGCGAGCGCCTGCGCGAGGTGGTCTCGAGCTGGTTTCCCGGCGCGCCGCCGGTCGCGCTCCTCGATACGGCCCACCTCGACCTGGCGGTGGCGCGCGGCGCGGCCGCCTTCGCGCTCGCGCGGCGCGGGCTCGGATTGCGCATCGGCGGTGGAACGGCCCGCGCATACTTCGTCGGGGTCGACGCGACCGGCGCGGACGCGGCGCAGGCCCTCTGCCTCATCCCGCGCCACCAGGAGGAGGGCACCGAGGTCGAGGTGCCGCGCACCTTCTCGCTGCGGCTCGACGAGCCGGTGCGCTTCCCGCTCTATGCCACCACCCGCGCCCGCTTCGAGCGCCCGGGCGACGTGGTGCCGGTCGACGACACGCTCCAGCCGCTCCCCGCCATCGAGACCGTGCTGCGCGCTGCGGGCGGCGGGAAGAGCCAGCTCCCGGTCCGCCTGCGCGCAGCGCTGACCAGCATCGGGACGCTCGAGATCTTCTGCGTGGCCGAGGACCGCGACGCGCGCTGGAAGCTCGAGTTCGGCCTGCGCGGCGGCAGCGAGGACGCGGGCCCCTCGGAGGTGGCCTCCCTTCCGCGCCGCTTCGAGGAGGCGCGGCAGCTCGTCGACCTGTTCTACGGGAAGAAGGCCGCTCCGGTGGACCGGCGCGAGGTGAAGGGGCTCACCCGCGCGCTCGAGAAGGCGCTCGGGCCGCGCGAGCAGTGGAACGTCCCGGTGCTGCGCGAGCTGTGGGCGGCGCTCCACGCCGGCCAGGCGCGGCGCCGGCGCAGCGACGATCACGAGCGGCAGTGGCTCGCGCTCACGGGCTACGCGCTGCGGCCGGGATTCGGGGCGCCGCTCGACGCCTGGCGCGCCGCCCAGACCTTCGCCGCCTTCGGCGAGGGGCTCCAGTTCCAGGCCGAACCGCACAACTGGCAGGCCTGGTGGGTGCTCTGGCGGCGCATCGCCGGCGGCCTCGACGAGGCCGCCCAGGTCCGCATCCTCGACGCCATCCTGCCTTTCCTGCCGCCTCCCGATCCGCGGCGGCCGAAGCCGAAGGTGGCGGGCGTCCGCCCGGAGGCTCCCGACGAGATGATCCGCCTGGCCGCCAGCCTGGAGCGCGTTCCGGCCGTCCGCAAGCACTCCACCGGCGAGGCAGTGCTCGAGCGCATCGCTCACGACGGGCCGGCGCCGCACCTCCTTTGGGCGCTCGGCCGGCTCGGCGCGCGCGTACCCTTCCACGGCAGCGGCCACGCGTGCGTGGGCCCCGAGATCGCCGAGCGCTGGCTGGCGCGCCTCCTCGCCCTCCCGGCCCGCCCGGTCGACCTCGCCTTCCCCATCTCGCAGCTCGCGCGCATGTCGGGCGACCGCGCCCGCGACCTGTCGCCCGAGGCGCGCGAGGAGGCGCTCGCGGCGCTGCGCCGCGCGGGCGCGCCCGCCGCGCTCGCGCGCACCGTGGAAGAGCCG
>DASPZP010000463.1:0-7132 GCA_035636195.1 Anaeromyxobacteraceae bacterium | reverse complement strand
AACTGCTTGCGCGGCGCCTTGAGCACGAGCAGCGCCTCCTGCTCGTCGCAGAGCTTCCCCTGCCATCGGTAGATGGAGCGCACGCCGGGGAGGACGTTCCCGCAGGCGGCGAGCTTCTCCTCGACCAGGACGCGTGCGATGCGCGCCGCCTCGTCCGGGCTCGGCGCGGTGACCAGCACGACGAGGGTGTCCGTCACAGCCCCTCCAGCTTGGCGACGATCTCCTTCATGATCTCGCTCGTCCCACCGGCGATGGTGAGGACGCGCACGTCGCGCCAGGCGCGCGCCACGTCGTTCTCGATCACGTACCCCATCCCGCCGTGGAGCTGCATGCAATCGTAGGCGACCCGCTGCGCCAGGTCGCAGGCGAAGAGCTTCGCCATCGAGATCTCCTTCTGCGCCGGCTCGCCGCGGTTGAAGAGGTCGGCGGCGCGGTAGGTGAGCCAGCGCGCGGCCGCGAGCCCCGAGCGGTGCTCGGCGAGCTTGTGCCGCCACACCTGCATCGAGGCGATCGGGCGCCCGAAGGCGCGCCGGTCGCGGCCGTAGCCGACGGTGTCCTCGAGCATGAGGTCCATCGCGGCGATGGCGGTGAGCGCCGCGGCCAGCCGCTCGCCCTGGAAGTTCTGCATGAGGTGGACGAAGCCCTGGTTCTCCTCGCCGAGCAGGAAGCGGCGCGGGACGCGGCAGTCCTCGAAGAACAGGAGCGCCGTGTCGGAGGCATGATTGCCGATCTTGTCGAGCTTCTTCGAGACCGTGAAGCCCTTCACGTCGGTCGGGAAGGTCATGAGCGAGAGCCCGCCGTGGCCCTCCTCGCCGGTGCGCACCGCCAGCGTGAGCACGTCGGCGCGGGTGCCGTTCGTGATCCAGGTCTTGGCTCCGTTGACGACGAGATCGCCGCCGTCGCGGCGGGCGGTGGTGCGGAGGGCGGCCACGTCCGAGCCGGCGTCCGGCTCGCTGACGGCCAGCGCCGCCACCTTCTCGCCGCGCAGCGCCGGCAGGAGGAACTCGCGCTTCTGCTCCTCGGTGCCCAGGTCGGCGATGACCGGGGTGGCCATCTCGCCCTGCACCAGCATGGCCATGGCGAGCCCGGCCGAGCGCGAGCGCGCCAGCTCCTCCACGTAGGCCACCACGTACCAGTAGTCGAGGCCGGATCCGCCCCAGGCGACGGGGTGGCGGATGCCGAACAGCCCCAGCTCGCCGAAGCGCGGGAAGAGCTCGCGCGGGAACGCGCCCGCCTCGTCCCAGGCGCGCGCGTGCGGGGCGAGCTCGCGCTCGCAGAACTGGCGGACCATGCGCCGGAAGGCCTGGTGGTCCTCCGTGAAGGGCTCGAAGGCGACGGGCATCGGCTTGACCTCCGGCGGCAGTGTAGCGCCGCGGCTGCATCACGGCGGCGGGGCGACGACCACCGGCGACGAGGACGCCCGCGGCGTGCCACGCGCCGTCCCGTACGCCACCCCGGCCACGGCCAGGGCCGTGCCGGCGAGCGCGGGGAGCGCGGGCTTCTCCCCGAGCAGCGGGAGCGCCAGCGCGTACTGGGCGATGGGTGTGAGCTGGAGCCAGACCGCCGCCTCCGAGACGGAGAGCGCCCCGTACGCCTCGGTCATGAGCACCTGGGCGGCGAAGGCGGCGAGCGCCATCGCGCCGGCGACGAGCCAGCGGGCGCCGAGCGCGGGCCAGGGATCGAGCGCGAACGGCAGCACCACGGGCAGCCCGGCCAGGCAGAACCAGAAGAAGATGGTGGGCGCGTTGTCGGTGCCGCGCATGGCGCGGATGACGTTGGCGCTCGTGGCCGCGAACACCGCCGCCGCGAGCGCCGCGCCCTCGCCCCACCCGAAGGACACGCGCAGCGCACCGTCGCCGAGGACGAGGCACACCCCGAGGGTGGCGGCGAGGAGGCCGACCCACAGGTGCACGGTCGGCCTTTCTCCGAAGGTGAAGAACGACATGCCGGTCGCCAGCACCGGGAAGAAGTTGTAGAGGAGCCCAGCCTCGCCGGCGGGGATGCGCGCCAGCGCGGCGAAGTAGAGCACCACCACCAGGCCCCCGGAGAGGCCGCGCGAGATGAGCAGACGGTGGTTGCTCGGGCGGTAGAGGCCGGGGCGGAGCCGGAACGCCACCAGCGATCCGCCGGCGCCGACGACGAAGCGCACCACCGACAGCTGGCCCGGGGTGAAGCCGCCCGGACCGCGCGAGAGTCCGCGGGCCAGCACCGCCATCAGGCCGAACGAGAGCGCCGACCCGCACAGGAGGAGGCGCGCGCGCGCCCGGTGCCGCGCGTCGAGCGCCGCGCTCATCCCGGCTCGACCGGCTCGACCACCGGACCCGGCGCACCGCCGGCTGCCGGCCGGTGCCCGAGCACGCTCCCGTACACCACCCCGCAGCCGCCGAGCACGATCCCGCCGAGCGCCCAGGGCGAGAGCCGCTCGTCGAGGATGAGGAGGGCCCACAGGAAGCTCGCCGCCGGCGTGAGCTGCTGCCAGAGCGCCGCCTCGGCCACCGTGAAGACGCCATAGGCGTGCGTCATCAGGATCTGGGCGAAGAAGGAGAGCACCCCGACCGCCAGCGCTAGCGCCCAGAGGCGCGGGTCGCCCGGCCAGGCGCCGCCGGAGAACGGGAGCGCGCAGAGGAGCCCACCCACGCAGAAGGAGAAGAAGATGGTGGGCGCGTTGTCCGTCGGCCGGAGCGCGCGGATGGCGGCGACCGCCCCGCCGCCCAGCACCGCCGACGCGACGCCAGCCAGGACGCCTGCGTCGAGCCCGAGCGCGCCCGAGCCGGGCGCCACGATGAGGGCGACCGCCACCGAGACGAGCGCCAGGGCCAGCGCGAGGTGGATCGTCGGTCGCTCGCCGAGCGTGAAGATCGAGATCCCGACGGCGAAGACCGGAAAGAGGTTGTTGAGGAGCGTCGCCTGGCCGGCCGGTATGCGCGCCAGCGCCACGAAATAGAGCAGCACCGCCAGTCCACCCTGCAGCCCGCGCGCCACGAGGAGCCCACGCCGCACCGGCCGGAAGGTGCCGGGCCGCAGGCGGAAGAGCGCGAGGGTCATGCCGATGCCCACCACGAAGCGGAGGGTGGTGAGCTGGGCGGCGGTGAACCCACCCCCGCCGGCGCGGGAGGCGAGCCGGGCCAGGGCCGCCATGAGCCCGAAGAGCGCGCCGGAGGCGAAGAGCTGCGCGCGAGCCGCGGTCTTGTGGGCGCTCGTGGGGCGGGCAGGCGGGGGCATGGTGTCCGGTCGGGCCCGCGCCGGCACCGCGCGGCGGTCTGGCCGCGCGGTGGAGCGCTGGACGGGCTCGGCCATGCACGCTGGATACCGCCTTTCCGCGCGCATGGGAACCGGGCGCTGCTCGGGACGGGATGCCAGCCGGCCCCACAACGGTTACAACAGGCGTTCCATGAGCGAGCCCGAGTCGATCGTCGTCAAGGGGGCCCGCGAGCACAACCTCAAGTCCGTCCAGCTCGAGATTCCGAAGAAGAGGCTGGTCGTCTTCACCGGAGTCTCCGGCTCGGGGAAGAGCTCGCTCGCCTTCGACACCCTCTACGCGGAGGGGCAGCGCCGCTACGTCGAGTCGCTCTCCTCGTACGCCCGCCAGTTCCTCGGGCAGATGGAGAAGCCCAAGTACGACACCATCCGGGGCCTCTCGCCGACGATCTCCATCGAGCAGAAGGCCGCCTCCAACAACCCGCGCTCGACGGTCGGCACCATCACCGAGGTGCACGATTACCTGCGCGTGCTCTACGCGTCGATCGGCGTCCAGCACTGCCCCGGCTGCGGGCGGCCGGTGGGCAAGCAGACCGCCCAGCAGATCGTGGACGCCATCGTGGCCATGCCGGAGGGCTCTCGCATCCTGCTCCTGGCGCCGCTCGTCCAGAACCGGAAGGGCGAGTACAAGGACCTGCTCGGCGACGCGCACAAGCGCGGCTTCGCGCGGGTGCGGGTGGACGGCGTCGTCCACTCGCTCGAGGAGCGGCTCGCCCTCGACAAGAAGCTGAAGCACGACATCGAGCTCGTCATCGACCGGCTGGTGGTGAAGGCGGACCTGCGCGGCCGGCTCACCGACTCGGTCGAGACGGCGCTGCGCGAGGGCAAGGGGACGCTCATCGTCGCCGACGCCGCCAACGAGCAGAAGGTGGGTCCGGGGGTCGATCCGGAGGAGTACAAGAAACACGACCGGTTCTTCTCCGAGCAGAACGCCTGCCACCTCTGCGGTCTCTCCTTCGGCGAGCTGGCGCCGCAGAACTTCTCCTTCAACAGCCCGCTCGGCTCGTGCCCGGAGTGTCAGGGCCTCGGCACCAAGGCCGAGATGGACGCCGATCTCATCATCCCCGACCCGTCGCTCACCATCCGCGAGGGCGCGGTCGATCCCTGGGCGAGCGGGATGGAGAAGGGGGAGGGCTGGACGTTCGAGTTCGTCGAGCACCTCGCCCGCGCGCTCGCGATCGACCTCGACACCCCCTGGTCGAAGCTCCCCAAGGCGCAGCGCGAGATCATCCTCGCCGGCAACGAGGGGACGCACCGCGCGCGCATCGTCTGGGAAGGGGTGGTGAACCAGCTGCACCGCCGCTTCAAGGCCACCGGCTCGGAGTCGATGCGGCGCTATTACATGCGCTACTTCTCCGACAAGCCGTGCCCCACCTGCGCCGGCGAGCGGCTCAAGCCCGAGAGCCGGGCGGTCCGGGTCCGCGGCAAGGGCATCGTCGACCTGTCGCGCCTCACCATCATCGAGGCGCACCACTGGCTCGACCACCTCGACCTCACCGGGCACGACGCCCGCATCGCGGACGAGCTCCTCAAGGAGATCAAGAACCGGCTCAAGTTCCTGCTCGACGTGGGCCTCCAGTACCTCACCCTCGACCGCCCAGGCCCCTCGCTCTCCGGCGGCGAGAGCCAGCGCATCCGGCTCGCCTCGCAGATGGGCTCCGAGCTCACCGGCGTCATCTACATCCTCGACGAGCCGTCGATCGGGCTCCACCAGCGCGACAACGGCAAGCTGCTCGGCACGCTCAAGCGCCTGCGCGACATCGGCAACTCGGTCATCGTGGTCGAGCACGACGAGGAGACGATGGAGGAGGCCGACTGGCTGGTCGACTTCGGCCCGGGCGCGGGCGAGCACGGCGGCGAGATCGTGGCGCAGGGCACGCCGGAGGAGGTGAAGCAGAATCCGGCCTCCCTGACGGGAGCCTATCTCTCCGGGCGGCGTGAGATCGCGGTGCCCGAGCGGCGGCGCAAGGCCCACGGCACCATCACCGTCGCCGGCGCGGGCGCGAACAACCTGAAGGACGTGTCGGTGACGTTCCCGCTCGGCACGCTCACCGCCGTCACGGGCGTCTCGGGCGCCGGCAAGTCGACGCTGGTGAACGCCATCCTGCGGCCGGCCCTCATGCGGCTCCTCTACGGCACGCGCGAGGTCCCGGGCAAGCACCAGGCCATCCTCGGGCACGATCAGATCGACAAGGTCATCGACATCAACCAGCAGCCCATCGGCCGCACCCCGCGCTCGAACCCGGCCACCTACACCAAGGTCTTCGACTCCATCCGCGAGGTCTTCGCCCAGACGCCGGAGGCGCGCTCCTTCGGCTACCAGCCCGGCCGCTTCAGCTTCAACGTGAAGGGCGGTCGCTGCGAGGCGTGCCAGGGCGACGGGATGAAGCTCGTCGAGATGCACTTCCTCGCCGACGTGCTCGTGCCGTGCGAGGTCTGCCAGGCGAAGCGCTTCAACGAGGCCACCCTGCGCGTGCAGTTCAAGGGGAAGAACATCGCCCAGGTGCTCGATCTGTCGGTGCACGAGGCGATGGCGCACTTCGCGAACCACCGCGAGATCCTGCGCGTCCTGCAGACGCTCGACGACGTGGGGCTCGGGTACGTGAAGCTGGGCCAGCCCTCCCCCACCCTCTCCGGCGGCGAGGCGCAGCGCATCAAGCTCTCGCGCGAGCTGGCGCGGGTCGGCACCGGCCGGACGCTCTACATCCTCGACGAGCCCACCACCGGGCTCCACTTCGAGGACACGCGGCGGCTGCTGCACGTGCTCGATCGTCTGGTCGAGGCGGGCAACTCGGTGATCGTCATCGAGCACAACCTCGACGTCATCAAGAGCGCCGACTGGGTCGTCGACATGGGTCCGGAGGGCGGCGACGCCGGTGGCCTCATCATCGCCGAGGGGACGCCGGAGGAGGTGGCGGAGGTGAAGGAGAGCTTCACCGGGCACTACCTCGGCAAGCTGCTGCGCCAGCAGCGCGCCCGGCGCCGCGGTCACGAGAAGAGCGCCTGAGCCGGCGCAGGTGCCCCGACGGGCGCACCTGCGCTGGATCATGGACGGCTCCGCCGCCGCCGGGGTACGGAGGGGCTTCCACTCGCAGGAGCTCCTCCATGCCCAACACCGTCGAGAACCTCAAGGTCGCCTTCGCAGGCGAGAGCCAGGCCAACCGCAAGTACCTCGCCTTCGCGCGCCAGGCGGAGAAGGAGGGGTTGGGCCAGATCGCGAAGGTGTTCCGCGCCGCCGCCGAGGCCGAGACGCTGCACGCGCTCGCCCACCTCGCCAACATGGGCGGCATCGGCTCGACGCTCGAGAACCTGAAATCGGCCGTCTCGGGCGAGACCTACGAGTTCACCGAGATGTACCCCCCGATGGTCGAGCAGGCGCTGGCCGAGAACCACAAGGCGCGCTACATGCTCGGCTTCGCCAACGCGGCCGAGAAGGTGCACGCGGGACTCTTCCGGCAGGCGCTGCAGGCGCTGGAGTCGGGCGCCGACCTCTCCGCCATGGACGTCTACCTGTGCCCGGTGTGCGGCGACATCGAGTTCGGCTCGGTGCCGGAGAAGTGCCCCATCTGCGGAGCGCCGGCGTCGAAGTATCAGAAGATGGGCTGAGCGTCGGAGCGGCGGACCCACCCGCGCGCAAAGGAAAGGGCCGGCACCCGGCCGGCCCTTCGCGGCGAAGTCCCCCGGCGCGTGCGCGCTGGGGGAGTCGCCTACCCTCAGCCGAGCGCTGCTAGGAGGCGCGCTTGGCGTCCTTCTTCGCGCACTTGCACTCGCCCTTCGCGCACGAGCAGTCCTTCGTCTTGACGCAGTCGCAGGCCTTCTGCTCCGCCGGAGTGGTCGCCGCGAACTTGGGCGCGCCGCAGTTCGCGCACTTGCA
>DASPZP010000462.1:0-4587 GCA_035636195.1 Anaeromyxobacteraceae bacterium | reverse complement strand
CTGGATCCAGGTCTCGATGACGTCCTCGGTGAAGACGTCGCCCTTGAGCAAGAACTTGTGGTCCTTGCGCAGGGCCTCG
The DNA here is from genome assembly GCA_035636195.1 of Anaeromyxobacteraceae bacterium. Taxonomy (GTDB): domain Bacteria; phylum Myxococcota; class Myxococcia; order Myxococcales; family Anaeromyxobacteraceae; genus Anaeromyxobacter_A. Next base: position 4,508 of record DASPZP010000462.1, on the reverse strand, counting down.
AGCGCCTCGTCCAGCGAGCCCGGCATCTTCGGGATGTCCTTCAGCTCCTCCGGCGACAGGCCGTAGATGTCCTTGTCGAGCGGCTGACCGGGGTTGATCTTGTTCTCGATGCCGTCGAGGCCGGCCATGAGCTGCGCGGCGAACGCGATGTAGCCGTTGCAGCTCGGGTCGGGCGTGCGGAACTCGATGCGCTTCGCCTTGGGCGACGGCGAGTACATCGGGATGCGGATCGAGGCCGAGCGGTTCCGCGCCGAGTAGGCGAGGTTGATCGGCGCCTCGAAGCCCGGCACGAGCCGCTTGTAGCTGTTCGTGGACGGGTTGCAGAGGGCGGCCAGGGCCGGCCCGTGCTTCAGGACGCCGCCGATGTACCACATGGCGAGATCGGACAGGCCCGCGTAGCCCTCGCCGGCGAAGAGCGGCTTGCCGGCCTTCCAGATCGACTGGTGGGTGTGCATGCCCGAGCCGTTGTCGCCGTAAAGCGGCTTCGGCATGAAGGTGGCGGTCTTGCCGTGCCGGCGGGCCACGTTCTTGATGATGTACTTGAACCACTGCAGCTGGTCGGCGCAGGTGACGAGGTTCGTGAAGCGGATGTCGATCTCGGCCTGGCCGGCCGTCGCCACCTCGTGGTGCTGCCGCTCCACCTTGATGCCGACCGACTCCATCACCCGGCACATCTCGGTGCGGATGTCCTGCTGGCTGTCGGTGGGCGCGACCGGGAAGTAGCCCTCCTTGTAGCGGGGCTTGTAGCCGAGGTTGCCGCCCGCCTCTTCACGGCCGGTGTTCCACTGACCCTCGACCGAGTCGATCTTGTAGAAGGCCCCGTTCACGGTGGAGTCGTAGCGGACCTCGTCGAAGATGAAGAACTCCGGCTCCGGGCCGAAGTAGGCCACGTCGCCGATGCCGGTCGACTTGAGGTACTTCTCCGCCTTGATGGCGATGTTGCGCGGATCGCGCGAGTACGGCTCCTTGGTGATGGGGTCGACCACGTTGCAGATGAGCGAGAGCGTGGGCTCCGCCATGAACGGGTCGATGGTGGCCGTGCTCGGGTCCGGCACGACGAGCATGTCGGACGCGTGGATCGCCTGCCAGCCGCGGATGGACGAGCCGTCGAAGCCGAGCCCCTCCTCGAAGATGTCCTCCGTCAGCTCGGCGAGCGGGATGGTGAAGTGCTGCCAGATGCCGATGAAGTCCATGAACTTCAGATCGACGTAGGTGGCCTTCTTATCCGCGGCCAGTCCGAGCACCTGCTTCGGGGTGACGTTCGCCATGCGTGTCGTCCTATCTCCTGAGCTGAGTTAAAGCGGCGCGAGCGCGATCGGTTAGCACAGCGCGTGCCGTGCTGGGAAGCGTCATTCCGGTTCGGTTTCGAGCACTTGGACCCGCCGGGGTTGCCTGGCTTGCGGGCAGTCGTGTGCCCGGATTGCGAGCACCGCGGCGCGGCGACCGCGCCTGCTAACGCGACTTCATCCCGAGCCCGCGCATCCGTTCGCGGAGGGTATTCCGGTTCATGCCGAGGAGCTCCGCCGCGCGGAGCTGGTTTCCGTTCGTGCGCTGCAAGGCCGCCGCGATGAGCGGGCCCTCCACCGCCGCCAGGGCCGCGGCGTGCCGCCCGTCGGCCGGCGGCGGCGCGTCGAGGATCGCCTCCACGAGGCCCGCCAGCCCGCGGTCACTGGTGGAGCCGGCCGGCAGGAGCCCGAGCAGCTCCTTCGCGCCGAGCCGCGTCCCGGGGAGCTTCAGCAGCGCCCGCTGCACCACGTTCTGCAGCTCTCGCACGTTCCCCGGCCAGCCGTGGGCGAGCAGCAAGGGCTCGGCGTCTTTCCCGAGCGTGAGCGGGCGGCCCCGGAGCTGCTCGCCGTACTTCGCGAGGTAGTGGCGCGCGAGGAGGACCACGTCCGCCTCGCGCTCGCGCAAGGGCGGGAGCCGCATGGGCACCACCGCCAGCCGGTAATAGAGGTCCCGGCGGAAGCGGCCCTCCTCGACCGAGCGGGTCAGGTCGGCGTTGGTGGCGGCGACGATGCGGACGTCGACCGCCAGGGGTCGCGACCCGCCGACGCGGTCCACCTCGCGCTCCTGCAGCACCCGCAGGAGCTTCGCCTGCAGCTCGATCGGCATCTCGCCGATCTCGTCGAGGAAGAGCGTGCCGCCGCTGGCCAGCTCGAACTTGCCCGGCCGCCGCTCCACCGCGCCGGTGAAGGAGCCCTTCTCGTGTCCGTAGAGCTCGCTCTCCATCAGGTCGCGCGGGATCGCGGCCATGTTGACGGTGACGAACGGTCCGCGGGCGCGGGCGGAGTTGGTGTGGATGGCGCGGGCGACGAGCTCCTTGCCGGTGCCGCTCTCGCCCATGAGCAGGACGGTCATCTCCGTCCGCGCCACCCGCCCGATCTCCTTGTAGACGTCGACCATCGCCGCCGAGCGGCCGATGAGCATGTCGGCGAGCGCGAACGGCTGGGCGGGGCCGTCCTCGCCCCCCAGGCGTGCGCGGACCGGCTCGGCGGGACGGTACGGCTCGCGCTCGGGCCCCATCGACAGGTCCCTCACGAGCCGCTCGACGCGCGAGAGGTCGAACGGTTTCCCCAGGTAGTCGGCGGCGCCGCGCTTCATCGCCTCGACCGCCGAGCGCATGGTGTCTTCGGCCGTCATGACCACCACGAACGGCGCGTCGGGCTTCTGCGTCAGCTCGCCGAGCAGCTTGAAGCCGTCGTCGCCAGGCAGGCGCACGTCGAGCAGGATGAGCCCGACGGAGCTGCCGTCGCCGCCGTCCTGGTCCAGCTTCTCCCGGGCCTCCTCGGCGCTGCCGGCCTCCTCGAACGGTACCCCGGCTCGCTCGCAGGTACGGGCGAGCACGAAACGGATCGAGGGCTCGTCGTCGACGATGAGGACCTTGCGCACGGTGGACTCTCTAGCAAGGGGCCTGCCAGCTCGCTCCCCATCCCCTCTCCCAAGACCGGCGCGCCCCGGCATTCCTTCGTAGGGCGGGGGCTTGTCCCCCGCCGCCGGCCGCTCAGCTCACCTCGAGCGGCAGGAAGACGGTCACCTCCGCGCCGCCGCCGGTCCGGTTCCTCACCTCGATCCTCCCGTCGTGCGCCTCGACGATGCGGCGGGAGATGGCGAGCCCGAGGCCGGTGCCGTGTGGCTTCGAGGTGAAGAAGGGCGTGAAGAGGCGCGGCAGCATGGCCTCCGGGATGCCCGGACCGCTGTCCACCACCGCCACCCGCGCGATCGGGCGGCTGCGGCCGCCGGCCGATCGCAGCCGCAGCGACGCGACGCTGGTCTCGAAGGCGACCTCGCGCTTCGGCTGGCCCTGCACCGCGTCGACGGCGTTGCGCACCAGGTTCAGGAACACCTGTGTCAGCTTCTCGCGGTCGCCCAGGACGGGCGGCAGGGAGGGGTCGTACCGCTCCGCCCAGGCGACGCCCCCGCCCCCGGCCATGCCGCGAGCCAGGACGAGCACGTCCTCCAGGACGGCGTGGATGTTCACCGGCGCGGCGAAGAGCGCGGCGGGCCGCGCCAGGTCGAGGAGCTCGCGCACGAGCCCGTCGACGCGCTTCGCCTCGCGCGCGATGACCTCGGCGTACTGGCGCGCGTTCCCCTCGGCCTCGCGGACGAGGAGCTCCGCCGCGCCCTGCAAGCCGGCGAGCGGGTTCTTGATCTCGTGGGCCAGGCCGGCTGCCAGCGCCTCGAAGTCGAGCGATCTCCCGCTCGAGCGCGGCACCCGCAGCGTGACCACCGTTCCGAGGCAGATCGGCCCGTCGAGGAGCGGTCCCGCCTCGGCCGCCACCGGCAAGCCGGGATCCTGCGGGCTGGGGAAGTCGGTCGACGAGGACTCTTGGCTCACCCGAGCGCGCTCCGCCAGGGCGGCGAGCTGCGCGCCGCCGGGGAGGGCGCGGGCCGGCAGGCCGACCGCGCGCTCGCGGCTCCGGCCGAACAGCTCCTCGGCCGCCGGGTTGAGGTGCAGGACGCCGCCGTCCGCGCCCACCACCACGATGGCGTCGCCGAGCGAGTCGACGACCGCCCGGGCGACGGCTACGGACAGCGGGGCGCCAGCCTTGGGATGACGTGTCATCGTTCGCCCTTCGACTCCGCTTCACCGCCGCGGTCGCGGCCGGAGTCGAAGCGCGGTCTAGAGCGCCTCTTCCCCGCGTTCGCCGGTGCGGATGCGGATGACCTCCTCCACCGGGACGACGAAGATCTTCCCGTCGCCGATGCGACCCGTCTTGGCGGCGCGCTCGATGACCTCCACCACGCGGCCGACGAGCTGGTCGGAGACGACGACCTCGACCTTCACCTTGGGGAGGAAGTCGACCACGTACTCGGCGCCACGGTAGAGCTCGGTATGCCCCTTCTGGCGGCCGAAGCCCTTCACCTCGGTGGCGGTGAGACCGGCCACGCCGACCTCGGAGAGCGCCTGCTTCACCTCATCCAGCTTGAAAGGCTTGATGATGGCTTCGACCTTCTTCACGTCCCACCTCGCCTCGTCGATGTGAAATGCCTCTGCGGCCTACGGCTGC
>DASPZP010000461.1:0-4567 GCA_035636195.1 Anaeromyxobacteraceae bacterium | reverse complement strand
ACGGTGGGCGTCGCACGCAGCAGGCAGCCCGAGGGCAGCCTTTCCGAGAAATCGTCAGGCCAGGGCGCGCTCGTCGATCTCGACCGGCTTGCCGTCGGTCGGCCAATCGATCTCGACGGCCAGGGCATGCAGCTCCTGCTTCAGCTTCTCCTTGGCGCGGATCTCGAGCTGGCGGGCGCGTTCGCGGCTGAAGCCGAAGTGCTCCCCGAGCTCCTTCAGCGTCATCGGCTTGTCGCTCATCACGCGCTGCTCGATGATGTAGCGCTCGCGCTGGTCGAGCCGGGCGAGGGCCTCGCCGATGCGGCCCTGGACCATCGTCTGCTCCTGGTGGTTCGACAGCTCGTGGTCCTGCGACGGGCCGTGGCCGACCACGAAGTCGACGTGGGTGTAGCCGCCGTCGTCGCCCATGGGCGCGTCGAGGGAGAGGTCGCGACCCTCCATGCGCTGGGTCATCTCCTGCACCTCGCCCGGCTTCACCTTCAGCTTCTTCGCGATCTTGGAGGCGTCCTCGCCGTCCGAGTCGAAGCCGTGCTCGGCGCTCATCTTGTCGAGCTCGCGCTTCGTGCGGGCGAGGGAGAAGAAGAGCTTGCGCTGCGCCTGGGTGGTCCCGAGCTTCACGAGCGACCAGGACTTGAGGATGTAGTTCTGGATGTAGGCGCGGATCCACCACACGGCGTACGAGATGAGGCGGATGCCCTTGTCAGGATCGAACTTCTGGACCGCCTTCATGAGGCCGATGTTCCCCTCCTGGATGAGGTCGGCCATCTTGAAGCCGTAGGAGCGGTATTCGTAGGCGACCTTCACGACGAAGCGGAGGTTCGCCGTGACGAGCCGGTGGGCCGCGCGCGTGTCGCCCTTCCGGCGGTAGGTGCGCGCCAGGCTCTGTTCCTCTTCCACCGCCAGGAGCGGAAACTGATTGATCTCCGACAGATAGAGCTCAAGGGAGCTGGCGGTGCTGGAGAGGGCTTCGCGCTTCATTACGCCTCCGGGTGGGGCTACCGTGTGGCCGACGACCCTGCTGGAGAGTCACCTAGCAACAGGGGTGCCAACGTAGGTCGGCGTACGTAGCTTCCAGATATCAGTGATTTACCGAGGGGGCAGTCAGGCTCCTGTCCCTGGCGAAGCCGGAATAGTTACAGCCAGGCGAGCGCGCAACGGTCCCCGTTGGGTTTTTTGCCGGTAAGTCTTACAATCCGGGGCACTTGCCCGGCTGCCGCCTCGTGCACAAGTTGGGGTGCTCGGGTGTTTGGGCGGCTTTTCATTTGTGGCGCCCTGCCGTTCGTGGCTGAATTCCGCAGTCCCTTCGCGAACGGGTGAACCGTGTCCGACCGGCAAGATGCCCCCGGGAACTCTCCGGAAGGCCCAGGCCAGCAACTCCGAAATAACGAGACGCGTGGCGGATTTCTCGGGTTCGTCGCCCATGAGATGCGCAATCCGCTCTCGACCGCGCTCTGGAGCGCCGAGCTGCTCGTACGCTTGGCGCCGGAGGAACGTGCGGGACCCCGCGGTGAGAAGCTCACCGGAATGTCCCTTCGGGCTCTGCAACGGTTGAGACTGCTCATCGAGGACCACTTTCTGGCCGAGCGGCTCGAGGTCGGCGGTATTCCTTTCAGGGCCGAGGACGTCGTCTTGCGCGAGGCCGTCGAGGCGGTGACGGCCAAGGCCGGGATGGCAGACCTGACCGTCGCCATCGAGGACGGCGTCGCGGTCCGCGCGGACCGCGGGCTCCTGGAGCGCGCGCTGGACGGCCTCCTCGCGAGTGCAGCCCGTGGGAAGTCTCCCGTTCGCGTGGACGCAGCGCGGGTTGGCGACCTCGTCCGCATTCGCGTCAGAGGCGCCGCGCCGCTCCCCGACGCCTTCGCGCCACCCCAGAAAGGGACACCGTCCGATCCGACCGGGCGCGCCCTGGCGCTGCACATGGTCGCGGGCGCCGCGCGCGCCCTCGGCGCCTCTCTTTTCGCCGACTCCGAGGGATACCTGCTCGAACTCCCGCTCGCCTCCCCCGACCCTCCGCTGGACCACCAGTGAATAGTGTTCCGGTTGCCCGCCGACAGCCCCTGGTGCTGGTGGTCGATGACGATCCCGATATCCTCGAGGCGGTCTGCGACATCCTGGAGGGCGAGCACTACCGCGTCAGCCGCGCTCGACATGGCGAGGAGGCGCTGGAGCGCGTGGCGGAGGAGCGGCCGTCCATCGTCCTGCTCGACCTGATGATGCCAGTGATGGACGGCGTCGCCTTTGCCCGCGCTCTCCACGCTCAGTACACCGAAGACGAGATTCCCATCGTGGTCATCTCCGCGGACGGGAATCCGCAGCGGGCTGCCGTCGTGGGGGCGCGCGGGTTTCTCGCCAAGCCGTTCGACATCGACGCCTTGCTGGAGGAGGTGGCCGCGGTGACCACGGCTGGGGCGGGTTGAGCGCCGGTTCGGGAATTCCGCCGTAGAGACGCGGCTTTCGTGGCTTGACACCTTCCGCCGGGTCGGCTAGAAGCACCGCTCCCCGGCCCGCCCCTCACGGCGGGCCTCATCCGTTGCACGTCCTCCCCGGCCCGTCTGTCGCGGGGCGGACCACTGCGAGGTCTCCATGGCTACAGGTCTCTTGGCGAAGAAGGTCGGCATGACCCAGATCTTCAACGCCGCCGGCGACTGCATCCCCGTCACCGTGCTCGAGTGCGGTCCGTGCACCGTCGTCCGCCGCAAGACTGCCGAGAAGGACGGCTACGACGCCGTGGTCCTCGGCTTCGGCGTGGTCGAGGAGAAGCACTCCTATCGCCTCTCCAAGCCGGAGCTGGGCGTCTTCAAGAAGGCAGGCACGCCCATCTTCCGCCACCTTCAGGAGGTGCGGGTCAAGGATGCGAAGGTGCTCGGCGAGCTCAAGGCCGGCGATGTCCTCACCGTCGACAAGGTCTTCAAGGAGAGCCAGCGCATCGACGTGACGGGTATCACGAAGGGCCGCGGGTTCCAGGGCGTGTTCAAGAAGTGGGGCATGAAGGGCGCCGCCCGCGACAGCTCGACCGCGCACGAGCACCACCGCCACATCGGCGCCATCGGTCAGCGCAAGACGCCAGGCAAGGTGTGGAAGGGCAAGCACCTCCCCGGCCACTACGGCACCGATCAGGTGACGATCCAGAACCTCTTCGTCGCCGGCGTCGAGGCGGCGACGAACGTCCTGCTCGTCACCGGCGCCATCCCGGGCCACAACGATGGGCTCGTCTTCGTCAACACCGCGCGCAAGGGCCAGCCGAGGGTGAAGGCGAAGCAGGAGGAGCGTACCCGCGCGAAGCCGAAGGTCTAGCTCCGCTGCAGCTTCTTCACCGGTGTGCGCGCCGCTCCTCACCGGGGGCGGCGCGCCGTCGTTTGGGAGGTCACGGGATGTCGAGGTGGGGCGTCGCGACGGTGCTCGCCCTGGCGGCCGCGCTCGCGGTCGGCCAGGACGCGCCGCGGCCGCCCGCGCCCGCCCTGGAGGCCGCCTCGAGGCCCCCGCGCGAAGCCGAGGTGGAGGCGCTCCCCGAGGGCGACCCGCGGCGGCCCGGGCAGTTCCTCGACCTGGCGCTCACCCGCCACGAGGAAGCGGAGGAGCTCGAGGCACAGGAGCGGCAGGCGCACGACGAGGCCCTGGCGCGCTGGCGGGCGGCGCGGGATGGACCGCGGCCAGCCTTTGCGACGCCGCGCGCCGACGCCCGCCGCGCCGAGGCGGTCCGCCTGGCCGGGCGGGCGCTCGACGAGGGCGCGGGGTTCGAACGCGCGCCCGAGGCGCTCCTCGTGGCAGGCCTGGACGCGGAGCGCATCGGCCGCAGCCGCGACGCGCTGCACCTGCTCGGCGCGCTGGTGCGGCGCCACCCGGAGAGCCGGCTCGTGCCCGACGCCTGGCTCGCCCTGGGCGAGCGCCACCTGCGCGAGGGCGACCTCACCCGCGCGCGCGCCGCGTTCGAGGTGGTGACGCGGCGCGGGACTCCGGCGGCTGCCGCCTGGAGCTGGGCGCGGCTGGCGGAGGTTGCGTTGCTCGCACCGGACGCGGAGGGGGCGCTCGGGGCGCTGGAGCGCGCCCTCGCCGACGGTTCGACCCAGGCGCTCGCCATCCTCGACCGGCTGGGCGCCGCGCACGAGCGGCTGGGATGGGATCGCGCGCCCCTGCTGCGGCTGGCGGAGCTGTGCCAGCTGAGCGGCGACGCCGCCGCCTCCGAGGCGCTGCGCGCGCGGGCCGCGCGGGCGGCGCCCGGGGCGGCAGCCGGAGCCGCGCGGGGCGGGGTGGCGCGCCCGCACCCGGGCGTCGCGTTACCGGGCGGTCCTCGGACGCTCCTCGTGGGCGGCGAGCCGTTCGCCTGGCGGGTGGTGGGAGAGCGGGGCGCGGAGGCCGCCGCGGCGCGCCTCGCCGCCTATGCCGAGAACACCGGGGCAGCGGCGCTGGCGGCGGGAGACGCGGCGACGGCCGAGGCGCTCCTCGCCCGCGCCGTGGCGGCCGAGCCGGCCGGCTGGCGGGCGCGGCTCCTGCGCGCGCTGGCGCTGGGGAAGCTCGGGCGCGACGCCGAGGCGCTCGCCGAGGCGGAGCGCGTGCTCGACCTCGAGCG
>DASPZP010000460.1:0-10201 GCA_035636195.1 Anaeromyxobacteraceae bacterium | reverse complement strand
GCCGCTCGTGCGCGCCCATGCCACGGCGCTCTACGCCGAGGCGCTGGCGCCGCTCGGCCTCACGGCGCCCGGCCGGCCGCGCATCCACCTCTCCCCCGGCGCGCGTGCGCTCGCCGCCGACGCGCTCGGCCGGCTCCATGGACCCATCGTCGCCGTCGCGCCCGGTGCGCGCTGGGCCACGAAGCGCTGGCCGGTGGAGCGCTTCGCCGAGGTCGCGAACGCGCTCGCCGGGGACGGCGCGAGCCTGGTCCTGGCGGGTGGCCCGGGTGATCGGGAGGCGTTCGAGGCGCTGCGCGCCCACCTGAAGGTGCCGGCCGGCGCCGATCTGTCGCCGCTCCCGGTCGACGCGCTGGCGGCGGCGCTGGCGCGGGTGCAGCTCCTCGTCGCCTGCGACTCGGGGCCGGTCCACCTGGCCGCCGCGGTCGGGACGCCGGTGGTGGCGCTCTACGGTCCCACCTCGCCCATCCGCTGGGGACCGCCCTCCCCCAGCCGCGCGCTCTCTCTCGGGCTCGCCTGCGCACCCTGCTCGAACCACGGCGGGGACTTCTGCCCCGAGGGCCACCACCGCTGCCTGGCCGACCTCGGCTCCGAGGCGGTGCTGTCGGCGGCACGCGAGCTGCTCCGCCGGCCGGGGGCGCTGGCCACCCGGTGAACCGGCTGGAGGACATCTGGTGGAACGCGGCGGATGGCGCGCCAGGCGCCCTCGCCGCGCCGCTGGCGCTGGCCGAGGGCGCCTTTCGGGTCGCCGCGGCGCTGCGCGCGGCGCTCTACGCGGCGCGGCTCCTGCCGGTCGCGCGCGCCGGCGCGCCCGTCGTGTCCATCGGCAACCTGGCGGTGGGAGGCGCCGGCAAGACGCCCGCCACGCTGGCGGTGGCCGAGCGCCTCGCCGCCCGCGGCAGGCGGGTGGCGGTGCTCTCTCGCGGCTACGGCGCGGACCGCACGGACAGCCGGGTGGTCTCCGACGGTCGGCGGGTGCTGCTCGACGCCGCCCAGGCAGGCGACGAGCCGTTCCTCCTGGCGCGCCGGTTGCCGGGGGTGGCCGTGCTCTGCGGGCCCCGCCGCGCCGAGCTCGCCCGCCGCGCGGTCGAGCAGCTTCGCGCCGATGCGCTCGTCCTCGACGACGGGTTTCAGCACCGCGCGCTGGCGCGCGACCTCGACGTGGTGGTGGTGGACGCCGCGTCGCCGACCGGCAACGGCCGGCTCCTGCCCCGCGGGCCGAACCGCGAGCCCTGGGCGGCGCTGCGCCGCGCGCAGCTCTGCTGGATCTCGCGCTGCGATCAGGTGCCCGCGGTGGCGCTCTCGGCGCTGCGACACCGGCTCCGCGACGCCACCGGGCGGCCGCCGGTGGTCTCGCGCCATGCGGCGGAGGACGTGCTCGACGGCCCGCTCGAGACGTCGCTCGGCGTCGACTTCCTCCGGGGGCGGCGCGTGCTCCTCCTGTGCGCGCTCGCCCGTCCCGACGGCTTCCGCCGCACGCTCGCTGATCTGGGGGCGGAGGCGGCTGCGGAGCGCGTCTTCCGCGACCACCATCGGTTCACCGCTGCCGAGCTGGAGGAGGTTCTCCAGGCGGCCACCCGGGCCGGCTGCGACGCTGTCGTCACCACGGAGAAGGATGCGGTTCGACTGCCGCCCAGCCTCGCGGCTCACCCGCTCTTGCGCGTGGTCCGCATCCGCGCCGAGATCGTGGAGGGCGCGGAGGTGCTGGAGGAGCTGCTCGAGGGGGTGCTCGCTGCGACTCCCGCCCGTGACCGCAGTCCGTCCGCCCTGAGCGTAGCGCTGCCGGAGGCGGCGCGTAGTCGAAGGGCCTCGACCTCGACCCCGACCTCGACCAACCGTGAGTAGCTCCCGCCCCATCCCCCGCTGGCTCCGCCGCGCCCTCTACGCGCTCGGCGCCCTCCTCGCATGGCTGGCCTGGACGCTCCGGGTGCGCCGCCGCGTGGTGCTGGACAACCTGCGCCTGGCCTTCCCCGAGAAGGGCGAGTCCGAGCGGCGCGCCATCGCCCGCGCCACCTACCGCAACCTGGGCCGGCTCGCGCCCGAGTTCCTGCTCGTGCCGCGCCTCACCCCCGGTGAGCTCGAGGGCATCTTCGTCTACGACGGCTGGGAGCGGTACGAGGCGGCGCGGGCGCTCGGCCGGGGCGTCATCGCCTGCACCGCGCACTTCGGAAACTTCGAGCTGCTGGCGGCCGCCCACACCCTGCGCGGCGTCCCCATCACCATGATCAGCCGCAAGATGGGGAAGAGCGGGGCGAACGACCTGTGGCGGCGCGGCCGCGCCCGGGCCGGGGTGGAGGACCTGGTGGTGCGTCGAGGCGAGACGCTCCGGGCGGCGCGGCGCGCCCTGGCGTCGGGGCGCGTGCTCGGCTACGTCATCGACCAGAACCAGCCGCGCCGGCGCGCGGTCTTCCCCACCTTCTTCGGCGTGCCGGCCGCCACCTCGCCCACCCCGGCGGTGCTGGCGCAGCGCACCGGAGCGGCGGTGGTGTTCCTGGTCGCCGTCCCGCTGGCCGACGGCCGGCATCGCGTCCTCATCGAGGGGCCGCTCGAGGTGCCCGACACCGGCGATCACCGCCGCGACGCGCTCCTGTTCATGCAGGACCTGAGCGACCGCCTGGAGCGTCGCGTCCGCGAGCACCCGGACCAGTGGTACTGGCTCCACCGTCGCTGGAAGACGCGCCCGGTTTGACGCTGCGCGCCGCGCCGCGGTACGTACAGCCCTCGATGCGCCGACCCGCCGCCATGACCGGGATCGCTCAGCTCGCCGGCCTCGTCGAACGATTCCGCTCGGCCGAGGTGGTCGTCGCGGGCGACTACATGGCCGACGAATACGTGTACGGCGAGACCGAGCGGATCAGCCGCGAGGCGCCGGTCCTCATCGTCCGCTACGAGCGCAGCGAGCTCCAGCCGGGTGGCGCCGGCAACGCGGCCCAGAACCTGGCCGCGCTGGGCGTGAAGGTCCGTGCGGTGGGGGTGGTCGGTGACGACGCCCTCGGGGCGACCCTCCTCGACGCGCTGGCCGCGGCGCACGTCGACGTGGCAGGCCTGGTCCGGGTGAAGGGGCGCGCCACCGAGTCGAAGACGCGCATCCTCGCCGGCGGCCGCTCCACCCGGCGCCAGCAGATGCTGCGCGTGGATCGGGCCCCGGCCGGCCCGCTCTCGGCGACGGCCGAGGCGCGCGTCACGCGCGAGCTGGAGCGCGCCGCGCGAGATGCCCGGGCGGTGCTCGTCAGCGACTATGGGTCCGGGTCGCTCGGCTCGAGCGCCCTGGAGACGCTGCGGGAGGTGAAGCGGGGCGGGCTGCCGGTCTGCGTCGACTCGCGCTACCGCTTGCTCGCGTACACCGGGATCACCATGGTGAAGCCGAACGAGCCCGAGCTGGAGGCGGCGAGCGGCGTCGCGCTGTCTGGGCCGGCGACGCTCGAGCGCGCCGCCCGCGCGCTCCTGCGCAAGGTCGGCTGCGAGCAGCTCCTCGTCACGCGCGGCCGGCACGGCATGTCGCTCTTCCAGAAGGGGCAGCCGGTGGTGCACGTCGCGCCGCACGGCACGCAGGAGGCAGTCGACGTGACCGGCGCCGGCGATACGGTGGCTGCCACCTACTGCGCGGCGGTGGCGGCGGGGGCCGATCCCGAAGCCGCCGCCCGGCTCGCCAACGTGGCGGGCGCGCTGGTGGTGCTGAAGCCCGGCACGGCCACCGTCTCCGGCGCCGAGCTCCTGGCCGAGATCGCGAAGGGGTAGGGGTGATGGCGAAGCTCGTTCGGCTCGATGACCTGCCACGCCTGCGCGCCCTCGCGACCGCGGCCGGGCGCACCATCGCGCTCGCGAACGGCGTCTTCGATCTCTTCCACGTCGGCCACCTGCGGTACCTGGAAGGCGCGAGGGCACTCGCCGACGAGCTGGTGGTGGCGGTGAACGGCGACGCCTCGACCCGCCTGCTCGGCAAGGGGCCTGGACGGCCGGTGGTGCCCGAGGCGGAGCGGGCCGAGATCGTCGCGGCGCTGGCGTGCGTCGACCACGTCGTCCTGTTCGACTCGAGGGACGTGGTGCCCGTCATCCGCGCCCTGCGGCCGGACGTCCAGGTGAAGGGCACCGACTACACCCCCGAGACCATCCCCGAGGCGGCCGAGGTGAGGCGCTACGGCGGTCGGGTGGCGGTGGCCGGAGATGCGAAAGATCACTCGACCACCGCGCTGGTCGACGCGCTGGCGAGGCTAAAAGGGTAGTACCTTTGCCAGGGGTGTCGGGGGCGGCGCCCCCGACTTTGATGTCGGCGCAGCCGGCGGCCGCTCGCGAAGCGAGCGTTGGCGCCGCAGGCGCAGCCGCCGGTAGGGGAGAGGGGCAGGTCCGAACCGATGCGCACCTCCGGCTTCACCTTCGTCCGCGACGCCGTCCGGCTCGGCTATCCGATCCTGCCCGCCATCCGCTCCATCCTGCCGCTCGTCGACGAGCTGGTGGTGAACGTCGGGATCTCTCCCGACGGTACGCTCGACCTCGTCCGCTCCCTCGGCGATCCGCGGGTGGTGGTGCTGGAGTCGCGCTGGGACGAGGCGCAGCTCGAGCGGGGGCGGGTGCTGGCCCACCAGACCGACCTCGCGCTGGCGCGCTGCACCGGACAGGTCTGCCTGTACGTCCAGGCCGACGAGGCCTTGCACGAGGACGATCACCCCGCGGTGCGGGCCGCGCTCGACCGTCTGCACGACGATGCGCGCCTGGAGGGCCTGCTCTTCGACTACGTCCACTTCTACGGCTCGTTCCACACGATCGGCGTCTCGCGGCGCTGGTACCGGCGCGAGGTCCGGGCGGTGAAGAACGGCGCCGGCGTCCGATCCTGGCGGGACGCGCAGGGCTTCCGCGTCGGGCCGGGGGAGACCGCCCGCAAGCTCAAGGTGGCTCCGAGCGGGGGGCGGATGTTCCACTACGGCTGGGTGCGCCCCCCCGAGGCCCAGATGATCAAGATCGCGGAGTTCGAGCGGCTGTACCACGGCGAAGCGGCGCGCGAGCGGCGGCTCGAGCAGGGCTTCCGGTATGACGTGGGCGAGAAGGTGCGGCCCTTCCGCGGCGCACACCCCGCGCCGATGCAGCCCTGGATCGCGAGGGAGGATTGGGCGTTCGACCCGCGGCCGGCGCGGCTGCGCGCCCGGCACCTGCGCGAAGACCTGCTCGACCTGTTCGAGGCCGCCACCGGCGTGCGCCTCGGCGAGTACAAGAACTACGAGCTCGTACGGTGAAGATCCTGGAGCTCCTCAGCTCGCCGGCGTGGACCGGACCGGCCGAGCCGATGGCCTCGGTGGCGGCCTTCCTGAGCAGGCGCGGCCACGAGGTGGAGGTGGCGATCGACACCCGCCGGCAGGGCGACCTGGGGGAGCGGCTGCGAGGGCTCGGGTTCACGGTCCGCGGCGACCTCGCGCTCTCGACCCGCGGCTTCCCGCCCCCGCTCCTCGGCGACGCGCGCCGTCTGGCTCGGCTCGCCCCGGACTACGACGTCGTGCACGCGCACTTCTCGAACGACCACGCGGCGGCGCTGCTCGGGCTCGCGCGCCGGCGCGAGCGGCCCCGGGTGGTCCGCACCGTGCACTCGGCCAGGTCGCTGCGCGATCGTGCGCTGCAGGGCTTGGCGCACCGGCGCACCGATGGGGTGATCGCCGTCTGCGAGGAGCACGCCCGCCTGCTGCACGAGCGCTTCCGCGTTCCGGCGCGCCGCGTGCTCGCCACCCGGGGCGCGGTAGATGCGGTCCGCTTCGCGCCGGAAGGCCCGGATCTCCGCGGCGAGCTCGGCCTCGCGCCCGACCAGCCGGTGGCCGGGATCGTGTCGCGCGTGAAGCCTGATCGGCGGCACGCCGAGCTCGTCGACGCGTTCCGGACCGTCGTCGATCGCCTCCCCGACGCGCGCCTCGTGGTGGTGGGGCGGGGGGAGGGGCTCGACGAGCTGCGGGTACGCGTGGCGCACCGCGGGCTCGAACGCGAGGTCCTCTTCGCTGGCTATCGCACCGGCCCTGCGCTGGCGGCGGCTTACCGCACCCTCGACGTGAAGGTGCTGCTGGCAGAGGGGAACGACGGCACGTGCCGCGCCTTGCTCGAGGCGATGGCCTGCGGCCGGCCCGGCCTCGCTTACCGCTTCGGCGCACCGGCCGAGGCCATCGTCGACGGCGTGAACGGCCTGCTCGTCGAGGACGGCGACGTGCCCGCGCTGGGGGCTGCCCTCGTGGAGCTGCTCGCGTCGCCGGCGCGCGCGCGTGCCCTCGGGCGGGCCGCGCGCGAGCGGATGTGCGCCCTGTACACCGAGCAGGCGCGCGGAGAGGCGGTCGAGGGGTTCCTACGCGAGGTGCTCGCCTGGCCGCCGGTCGTGCTATGAGGGCGGCGGAGGCACGCGCCATGACCCTCGCGCCCGAGTTGAAGGAGCTGCTCGCCTGCCCGCAGTGCAAGGGCGAGCTCGCTTTCCACGAAGAGCGCCAGGAGATTCTGTGCCAGCGCTGCCGCCTCGCCTTCGCCATTCGCGACGGCATCCCCGTCATGCTCCTCGACGAGGCCCGGCGGCTCTCCTAGACCCCGTCTCCGCGTGCGCATCCTCGTCGTCCAGCCTGGGTTCCTGGGAGACACCGTCTTCCTGGGGCCGGCGGTGCGCGCGCTCAAGGCGCGCTGGCCCGCTGGGTGGGTGGCGCTCTGCGTGACCCCGCGCGGCGCCCCGGCGGCGCGGCTCCTCCCCGGCTGCGACCAGGTGATCGTCTACGACAAGCGGGGCGCCGACCGTGGTCTGGCCGGGCTGTGGCGCACCGCCCGGCGCCTGCGCGCGCTCCACGCCGACCTCGCGCTCGTGCCGCACCGCTCCCTGCGCTCCGGGCTCCTCGCCTTGCTCTCGGGGGCGCCGCGGCGCCTCGGATATGCCCCGTTCTGCGGCCGCGCGCCGCTCGACCGCAGCCGTCCCTTCGTCGACCGCGCGCTCGCCCTGGCCGAGCGGGCGGGCGCCTCCGGCGACCCCGCGCTGGCGCTCCGCGTGCCCGTCGCGCTCGATCCGTACGCCGAGCACGTGCTGGCGTCGTCGGGACGGCCGGTGGTCGGGCTCGTGCCCGGCGCGGAGTGGGCCACCAAGCGCTGGGCGCCGGAGCGCTTCGCCGAGCTCGCCGCGGCGCTGCACCGCGACGGCGCGGCGGTGGTGCTCCTGGGCGGTCCATCCGAGCGCGGCACCTCGGCGCGCATCCAGGCCCTGGCCGGGATACCGCTCCGCGACAGCACCGGGAACACCATCGAGGAGGCGGTGGCGCTCCTGGCCCGCTGCGACCTCGTGGTGGGCGGCGACACCGGGCTCGTTCACTGCGCGCGCGCCCTGGGACGGCCGGTGCTGGTGCTGTTCGGCCCCACCTCGCCCGAGCGGCACCTCTTCACTGCGAGCGAGCGGGCGCTCACGCTGGGCCTCGATTGCCAGCCGTGCCACGATCATGGGCCGCGCCGCTGTCCGCTCGGACATCACCACTGCCTGACCTTGCTGGAGCCGGCGGCCGTGGCGGCTGCGGCGCGCGCGCTCCTTGACGCTCCGGGAGCCTGCGGCTACGGTCCCCACGGCGCGGACGCACCTGTGCGTCCCGTCCCGGAGCGACCATGATCCGCAGCATGACCGGGTTCGGCGCAGGCCGCGCCGCCCACGGCGGCGAGGACGTCGACGCGGAAGCACGGTCCGTCAACCACAAGTTCTGCGAGGTCAAGGTCCGCCTGCCGCGCGAGCTGGCGCCCCTCGAGCTCGAGGTCGGGCGGCTCGTCAAGGAGCGGCTCGCCCGCGGCGGCATCGAGGTCAGCCTTCGGCGCGGCGGCGGCAAGGGCGCGCTCACCCCGCGGGTAGACGTGGCGTTGGCCGAGGCCTACGCGCGAGCGTTCGGCGAGATCCAGGCGCGCCTCGGCTTGCCGGGCGCGGTGGGACTCGCGGACCTGCTCGCCGCCGAGGGGGTGGTGCGGCTCGAGGAGCGCCCCATCGATCCCGAGGCCGCCCGGGGGGCGGTGACCGCCGCCGTCGAGCAGGCGATCACGGCGCTGACCGCCATGCGCGAGCGGGAAGGGGCCGCGCTCGCACGCGATCTCGAGGCGCGGCTCGCCCAGATCGAGGTGCTGGTGGGGAAGGTGGAGGCGCTGGCCCCGCAATCGATCGACCACTACCGCGCGCGCCTTCACGAGCGCCTGCAGGAGGTGGCGCGCGGGTTCAGCCCAGACCCCGCCCGGCTGGCGCAGGAGGTGGCGCTGTTCGCAGACCGGATGGACGTGACGGAGGAGATCACGCGCCTCCGCAGCCACGTGGCGCAGACGCTGAGCTTGCTCGGCGGCGACGAGCCGGCTGGCCGGAAGATGGAGTTCCTCGTCCAGGAGATGCACCGCGAGGCGAACACCATCGGCTCGAAGTCCCAGAGCGCCGAGATCGCCGGCGTGGTGGTGGCGCTCAAGGCCGAGATCGAGCGAATGCGCGAGCAAGTCCAGAACGTGGAGTGAAGGTGACGAGCCCCGGCCTGTTGCTCGTCCTCTCCGCGCCCTCCGGCGCCGGCAAGACCACGCTGGCTCGCCGCTTCGTGGCGGCGCACCCCGACGCAGCCTTCTCCGTCTCCGCCACCACCCGCGCGCCGCGCGGCGCAGAACGCGACGGGGTCGACTACCACTTCGTCACGCGCGACCGCTTCTCGGAGCTGGTGGAGCAGGGCGCCTTCGCCGAGTGGGCGGAGGTGCACGGCGAGCGCTATGGCACGCTGCGGGCCACCGTCGAGCAGTCCCTGGCGGCGGGGCGGGTGGCGGTCTTCGACATCGACGTGCAGGGCGGCGAGCAGGTCAAGGCGCGCTGGGCGTCGCGCTCCGCCACCGTCTTCGTGCTGCCGCCCTCGCTCCCGGAGCTCGAGCGGCGTCTGCGCGCCCGGTCCACCGACGCCGACGCCGTCATCGCGCGCCGGCTGGCGGCGGCCCGCGCCGAGATCGAGCGGGGGCTGGCGCAGTACGACTACGTGCTCGTGAACGACACGCTGGAGCACGCCGGCGAGCAGCTCGACGCGCTGGTCGCCCACGAGCGGGCCCGCCTGGCGGGCCGGACCGATCGCGAGGCGGCAGCCGTCGCCGAGCGGCTGCGCCGCGGAAACGTCGACGCGCGCCCGTGGCTGACGTGAGCCCGCCGCCCGCTCAGGGTTCCAGGCGCTTGACAGCTCGGGGGCAGGGAAGTAGATCACGCGCCCCGCCGACGAAGGCCTGGAAGAAAGCAGCAAAACTCTTCCGGAACACAGTTGACGGGCCCGCCGCCCAAGGGGTAGAAGCAGCGCCCCTGAAGCATCGGAAGGCAGTCGGGAACGCGACGTTCCGCGGACGGCCGGACGGGGTTGACGGGAGCAGGATGGAGGGGTAGAAGCAGCGCCCCTTCAGTCGAGTGGAAGCCGGCACGAACGGCGCGGTTTTCCTCTTGACGCGGCTCGCTGGGTGGGAGTAGAAGCAGCCCCCACTCGGGAGGGACACCGAAGCGCGGAAGCGATTCGGCAAAGCCCTCTTGACGCGGGCCGGGGACCTGAGGTAGAAGTCCGGTCCCCAAAGGTCTGGACGGACGGCGAGCTTCGGCTCGACGAAAGTCTTGACGAAGCCGGGGAGCGGCAGTAGATACACTCCCCCTCTTGACGCAGAACGGTTGCCTTCGCGACTTCCGTCATGCTCAAGGATCGGGTTCGAGACGAGATCTCGATCCCGAGGGTAAAGCTCGGTCTTTGAAAACTGAATAGCAAGCATACGACGAATGCGGTCACCGCATTCCTTGAGTTTGCAACATCGCAGTACACCATGCCACGTACCTCGCAAGAGGTCGGGCAAGGGTCGAAATCTCTAAATTGGAGAGTTTGATCCTGGCTCAGAACGAACGCTGGCGGCGTGCCTAACACATGCAAGTCGAGCGAGAAAGCCCGCAAGGGTGAGTACAGCGGCGCACGGGTGCGTAACACGTGGGTAATCTTCCTTGGAGCCCGGAATAACTCCCCGAAAGGGGTGCTAATGCCGGATAAGACCACGGGATCTTCGGATCCTGAGGGAAAAGGCGGCCTCTGTATACAAGCTGTCACTCCTAGATGAGCCCGCGGCCCATCAGCTAGTTGGCGGGGTAATGGCCCACCAAGGCTACGACGGGTAGCTGGTCTGAGAGGACGATCAGCCACACTGGAACTGAGACACGGTCCAGACTCCTACGGGAGGCAGCAGTGGGGAATCT
>DASPZP010000459.1:0-10294 GCA_035636195.1 Anaeromyxobacteraceae bacterium | reverse complement strand
AGTGAAGCCGACCCCCGGCACCTCGCGTGCAGTGTCCAAGTGGCGCATGACACCGTCACGGCTCGCCCTGCTCGCCATCGCCCTCTTCGTCGGCTGGGCCCCGCGTGCGCTCGCGTGGCTGGGCTACTTCGCGAACGATTGCTCGGGCTGCCATGACTCGGCCGTGAAGACCTGCCATGGCTGTCACTCGCACGGCACCCAGCAGAGCAGCGCCAAGGACGCCATCAGCATCACGGATCGACCGACAAGACCATCTACGCGCCCGGCGAGCCGGTCACGGTGATGGTCATCGGGGGTCCACGCCCGACGCAGGCACGCCCGACGCCGGTCCCCCTGACGCTGGCGGCGGAGGCTCCGGCGCGCCGGACGCGGGGATGTCCGACGCAGGGACGGATGGTGGCTCGAACCCGAGCACCGCCCCGAGCGGTGGCTGTGGCAGCGGCAGCGGCGGCCTGGCCGCGGTCGTGTCCCTCACGCTCCTCGCGGTGCGGCGGGTGCGGCGGCGCCTGGACCCGTGACGCGACCGCCGATCTTGCGCCCAGGCGACACTGACGAACGCCTACATGGCGCCAGCGCGTGCGGCGCAGCGCGCCATCGGAAGCTTTCATCCCAGGCGTGCGAGCGGGCGGAAGGTCGGGGCATCCCAGCGGGGGTGGGACTTGCGGCGGTCGACAGAGAGCGTACGATTCTTTCAGCAGCATCGACCAAGCAGGAGGCTCCAGATAGCGGAACCGTTGCGATCTGACATAGGCAGCAGTCCTCCACCGGCGTGAGCCGGACCGGCGCTCGCCCAAGGGCGCCCCCAGATTGGTAGAGACAGAGGCCCGCCGCGGGCCTCTTCTCATGTCTGCCTCATGTCCTGCTGCCCCGCCGCGCGTCGCGTCTCTTCCACGCCTGTGCCGCCTGTTCACGCTCCGCGACATCCTCAAGTGCGCGGCACCACTGAATATCGCCTCGGGCACGGTCGTCGCAACGGGGAGTGCAGCTCTCGCACGGAGGAGCTCCCCATGCTGCTCGCGCCCATGTTCCTCGCCGCGGCCATCGGCCAGGCGTGTCCCGCTCCGCCGTCGCGCTTTGGGCCGCCGCCCTGCGCGGCGGCGAACGTCCCGGGTTGTGTCCCCGGCTACCGACGCCTCGTGGATGCCCGCGGGCGCGTGACCTACGCCTGCGATCCCGCCTACGGCGCCGTAACCGCGGGGCCGGAGCCCCTCGCCGCGCCGGGCGCGCCCCCGGTCTACGCTCCGCCACAGCCGTCCTACGTGCCGCCTCCGGCGCCGAGCTATCAGTCACACTACGCCGGACCCTTGGCGCCGCCTCGGCGCGAGGGGCGCGGCCAGGTCGGGATCGTCCTCATGCCGGGCGGCGCCACGCTGGACCGCGGCGCGTCGAGCGACGGCGCGGGCGCCGTGGCGATGGAGCTGCGCGGCTGGCGCGGCGGCGCGCGGCTGCGGTTCGACTTCGAGTACACGCGCTTCACCCGAGCCGCCGAGGTGGGGATGAAGTACGACTTCGGCGACGGGCCGGTGCGCCCGTTCCTGGCCCTCGGCATCGGGGGCGCGCGCTTCGAGCGGGACGACCTCGACCGCGACTGGCACCCGAGCGGGAGCATCTCGGGCGGCCTCGACCTCTACCTCGACCGAGACTTCTTCGTGACCTTCGAGGCCAAGCAGCGCGCCTTCACGCACGACACCCCGAGCGGACTCGAGGCGTCCGCCATCCACCAGACGAGCTTCTTCGTCGGCGCGGGCTTCTACTTCTAGGCGTGGACCCGGCGCGGGAAGCGCAGGTGCGCCCACCGATCGCCGCCCTCGGTGGCCGGGATGCCGGGACGGCGCGCCACCACCGGCAGGATGGCCGCCGCGAGCAGCATGAACCCGATGTAGGGCAGGGCTCCCGCGAACGTGCCCGTGTGGTCCTTCACGAAGGCCACGAAGATGGGCCCGACGATGCCGCCCACGCCCCAGGCGAGCAGGATCCACCCATAGTTGATGCCCATGTACTTCGTGCCGAAGTAGTCGGCGGTGAAGGAGGGCATGGTGCCGAAGCCGCCGCCGTAGCAGAGCAGCACGACGGCGAAGAGCGTCGCCACCAGCGGCAGCGAGTGGATGCCCCCGATGAAGAAGAAGATGAGCACCTGGCTGCCGTAGATGAGGATGTAGGCCCAGTTCCGGCCGATGCGGTCGGAGACGGCCCCCCAGAAGAAGCGGCCGATGCCGTTGAAGATGGCGATGAAGCCGTAGATGCCGAGCGCCGTGGCGGGCGCGGCGCCCGTCAGCTCGCGCATGATGGGCACGGCGTTGGAGATGAATAGGATGCCCGCCGTCACGTTGAGGAAGAGCATGAACCACAACATCCAGAACTGCGGCGTGCGCATCGCCTCCGAGGGAGGGTAGTCGCGCCCGGAGGCGGCCGCCGTCGCCACCGCCCCAGGCCGCGTGTAGCCGGCGGGCGGGTTGCGCAGCTGGGCCGCGCACAGGCCGCCCAGCAGGGCGAAGACGATCCCGGACACCAGGAACGCGCTCATGACGGCGCTGACGCCATCCGGCGACAGCGTCGCGGTCTGGCCGACGCCCCGCCCGGCCAGGACGCTGGCCGCCTCGCGCGAGGCCGCCGCGAAGGACGGCACCGACTTCATGATGTTGCTGAAGAAGAAGGCGCCCAGGCCGAAGCCCATCACCACCATCCCGCTGCCGAGGCCGCGCTTGTCCGGGAACCACTTCGTCACCGCCGCCACCGGGGTGATGTAGCCGAGACCGAGTCCCAGGCCGCCCACGACGCCGTAGGTGAGGTAGAGCCACCAGGCGCCGAACCGGGCCGTGCCGAGGCCCGCCAGGATGTTGCCGAGGCCCCACAGCACGACGCCAGTGACTGCCACCGCCCTGGGCCCCGAGCGATCCTGCCACCGCCCGCCGATGATCGCGCCCACCCCCAGGAAGAAGATGGCGAGCGCGAAGGCCCAGGTGGTGGTCGAGTTGGACCAGCCGAAGGCAGCGATGAGCGGCTGGGTGTAGATGCTCCACGAGTAGACCGTACCGAGACAGATCATCGCGATCGTGCCCGAGGCCGCGATCGCCCAGCGATTGCTCGTCATGTCGTCCGTACGAGCACGACGCCCTCAGCCGCCGATGCCCATCATCGGCAGGAGCTGCACGAGCCCCGCGCTCGCCTCCTCCATGTGATGCCGCGGCGCCTTCCGAGCCAGCGCCTGGCGGATGGAAACCTCGAGGGCCTCATCGGTAGCGCCAGCGCGCAGCTGCGCGCCGAGCGGCACCTGATTGTCGCCCCCGAGGCACACCTGGAACCCGCCGTCCGCGGCGACGCGGGCGCGGTTGCAGCGGTCGCAGAAGTTCTCGGTCATGGCGCCGATGAAGCCGACGTGGCGCACCGCGCCGCCCGCATCACGCCCGCGCAGGTAGTGGGCCGGTCCCCAGCCGCGCTTGTCACACGGCTCCAGGAGGACGCCCTGCTCGCGCAGCAGCTCCTTCACGCGCGCGGTCGGCAGGGGCTTCCCGGCGCCGAAGGGCATGATCTCGATGAAGCGCGGCGAGGCCCCGCGCTCCCAGGCGTAGCGCACGAGGTCGCCCAGCTCGTCGTCGTTCACGCCGCCCATCACCACCGTGTTGAGCTTGAGGTGTGGAAAGCCGGCGGTGGCCGCGGCATCGATCCCGTCGAGCACGTCCCCGAGCCGCGCCCCGCGCCCGCTGACGGCGGTGAGCCGCTCCGGGCGGAGCGTATCGAGCGAGACATTCAGCGCGCCCACGCCCGCCTCGCGCAGCGGGCGCGCCAGCTCGCGCAGGCGATGGCCATTGGTGGTGAGGGCCACCTCCTCCACTCCGAGCGTCGACGAGACGTCGGCCGCGATGGCGACGACGTCCTTGCGGAGCGTCGGCTCGCCGCCGGTGAGCCGGACGCGGCGCACGCCCAGGCGGGCGAAGATCCCGACCAGGCGGGCGAGCTCGGCGCGGGTGAGGACCGTCGCGGGATCGTCGTAGTCCGAGACCGAGCAGTAGCTGCAACGGAAGTTGCACCGATCGGTGAGCGACAGGCGCAGATAGGCGATGATGCGCCCCTGGGCGTCGGTGAGGGGGCTCAGCGCCAGGGGTTCACGCGGGCTGGACATGTTCGGGGGCCTCCATCTTCGTCCCCGCCTCCGCCCCTAAGGTCGGGTGGGTGGCGCCCGCCCGGTCCTTTTCGGTAACGACATCGCTCGCGCCGCGCCCGGCCCGCTGCTGCGCAGAGGTTGCCTGGGGGTCACGCGCCGAGGCGCGGCCGGCCTGCATGATCGCGAAGCGGAGCGTGAGGGCCCCGAGCACGCCCAGGACGCCAGCGGTCCGGCGGAGCGTCGAACGCGGTCCCGAAAGGGCGGTCGCGACCAGCCCGGCGACCGAGAGCACCTGCGACGCTCGCCAGAGCGCGGCTGACGCGCCGCGCCGCAGGGGCAGGCCCACCCGCGGCACCCTGCTCGCCTCGTGCGAGAAGACCTCGGAGAGCGCTGCCTCGCAGCTCTTTCCGAGGAGCGCGAAGCGGTGCACCACCTCGTCGCCCACGCCGTCCACAGGCCACAGCTCCAGGATCGACGCCGCCCCTGCCGCGCCCGAGGCGCCGAACAGGACCGGCAACGTCTTGCGGGTGCCCTGCCAGATGGGCACCGCGGTGTTGGCGATGAGGACGCCGGTATAGGTGCAGAGCGGCAGGCCCATGAGGCCCGCGCCGAGGGCCGAGACGTCGGAGACCCGCCGCTGCCAGGGCCGCCTCGCCGGGAGGAGATGAGGCAGCGTCGAGGCGGCGCAGCATCCGCCGAAGGCCGAGAGGAACCAGGTCCCCATGTTCATCGGGGAGGTGGGCCTGAACACGCGCAGCATGTTGAGGAAGCGCGCCGGCCGCCCGAGGTCCGCGATGAGGAGCGCTGCCGAGAGGCCCGCGCCGGCCGTTGCGATGATGCGGCAGCGGCCGACGAGCCTGTGCTCGGGACGGGGCAGCAGCCGGTGGCGCGGCGCCGGGCTGCCGCGCCAGCCTGCCAGCTGGGCGGCAGCTCCGAGCGCCGCCGCCGCGCCCGCCACGCCGCCCACGAAGAAGTAGGCCGGGATGTACCACTTCCAGACCGGCTCCTCGAGGAGCGGCTGGCCGTAGTAGCTCGTCCCGCCCTCCCCTTCGTCGGTAGGCGTCTCCGCGATGGCTCGCGGCGCCCGGGATGGGACGAGGTCCCCGCGCACGCGCTGGTGCGAGCCCTCGCCGAGCAGGGTCCCGAGCTCCGGGTCGACGTTCCTGCCGTCGCGGGCGTGGCTGTCCAGCGGTTGGTTCGTGCGCATGGCTACCGCCTCCCACCCGAGGCGACCGCGCTCAGGCAGATGGCCGCGAGGCCCACCACGCTCGCCGCCATGGCGTACCAGGCGTCGGCGATCTTCTTCGTCGGCACCACCGGGTCGGGCGGCAGGTTGTAGACCTCCGGCTCGTCGCAGAGGAGGAAGAACGCGTGCAGCCCCTCCGTGCCGGGCTGGTGGGCAGCGTCCTCGCCGTAGAGGCGCGCCTCCGCCACGCCGCGCGCCCTCAGCTGCTCGACCCGCTGCTCCGCCCGGTCCCGCAGCTCCCCCACCTCGCCGAACTGGATGGAGGCGGTGGGGCAGGCCTTGGCGCAGGCCGGCACCATCCCGCCCTCGAGGCGGTCGTAGCAGAGCGTGCACTTCCAGGCGCGTCCGTCGTCCTCTCGCCGCCCGATGACGCCGAAGGGGCACGCGGAGACGCAATAGCCGCATCCGTTGCAGACGTCGGGCTGCACGTAGACCGAGCCGAACTCGGTGCGCACGATCGAGCCGGTCGGGCAGGCCTCGAGGCAGGCGGCGCGCTCGCAGTGCTTGCAAACGTCGGACATCATCAGCCAGGAGAAGTTCGAGAGCGCCCGCTGGGTCGGGCCGAGCGGCACCGGCATCTCGATGTGGCTCGGCGCGACATCAGTGAGGAGGCTCGTCGACGCTGGCTGACCGCTCGGCCGCAATGGGCCGAACGCCGCCGCGCCGGCCTCGACGCCATCGCGCGGGCTCCCCTGGCCCGGCAGGCCCTCTGACCGCTCGATGAAGGCGACATGGCGCCAGGTGGAGGCGCCGAGGTGGGCAGTGTTGTCGTAGCTCATCCCGGAGAAGAGGAAGCCGTCGTCGGGGAGCTGGTTCCACTGCTTGCACGCGACCTCGCACGCCTTGCAGCCGATGCAGAGGGTCGTGTCCGTGAAGAAGCCCATGACCTTGCGGGCGGGCGCCTCGCCGTGCTCGTGCGCGAGGTGTTGCGAGCCGCCCTGCACTGCGAAGTCGGTCTGGAGGTTGGTCGCCATCGCCTACCTCTTCGGCTGCACCGGCGGCTGGCGGTGGATGGCATGCAGCCCGGGGAGATCGCGGGGTGCCTCGCCCGGAGCCGGCTCGGGCCGCCGCAGCTCGAGCCCGTCGGTCACCGAGCGCCGGCCGAAGCTGTACCGGCCCGCCCGGATGCTGCCGGTGAGCGCCTTCGACTCCTGGATCGAGACGTTGGGATCGGCGACGAACCCGATGAGCTCGTTGGCGGGATCGCCGGTCACCCGCCCCACGTAGCTCCAGTGGTAGGGAAGCCCGATGGTGTGGACGAGGCGCCCTCGCACGCGGAGTGGCCTCAGGCGCGCGGTGACGAGCACCCGACACTCGATCTCGCCGCGGGCGGTGGTGATCGTGGCCCAGCCGCCGTTCCGCAAGCCCTGCTCCTCCGCCAGCTCGCGCGACACCTCGCAGAACATGGAGGGCTGCAGCTCGGACAGCCACGAGAGCCAGCGGCTCATGGCGCCCGAGGTGTGGTGCTCGGTGAGGCGGTAGGTGGTGAGGACGTGGGGGAAGCGCGGGTCGCGCCAGGCGCGGTGGTACGGGTTGTCGCGCCGGTGCCACTCCAGCCGGGCCGGGTTGCACTGCTGCCGGTAGAGCGGGTTCTCCACCACCGACTCCTCCGGCTCGTAGTGCGTCGGGAATGGGCCGTCCAGGAGGCCGGAGGGCGCGAAGATCCACCCCTTCCCGTCCGCCTGCATGATGAACGGATCATTGCCGGCGAGGCTGGCGGTGCCCACCGTCCCGGGCTCCGGCCGGTAGGAGGGGGGCCGGTCGACGATGAAGTCGGGGACGTCATGGCCGGTCCAGCGCCGCTCGACGGCGTCCCACCAGACGTACCGCTTCCGCTCCGACCAGGGTCGCCCCTCGGGATCGGCGGAGGCGCGGTTGTAGAGGAGCCGCCGGTTCATGGGCCAGGCCCAACCCCACTCCGGCGCGACCCAGGTCTGCTCCTGCCCGGGCCGGCGCCGCGCCGGATGGTTCACGCCGCCTGCGTAGCACCCCGAGTAGATCCAGCAGCCGCAGGCGGTGGTGCCGTCGTCGGCGAGCTTGCCGAAGCCGGGGACCGGCTTCCCGTCGACGACCGTGTAGCCGTTCACCTCCAGCAACACCCGCTCGGCGTCGGGCTCGCGCAGCGGCCCCACCTCGCCGTAGTCCCAGGTGAGGAGCTGCAGAGCGCGATCCCTGGGGTCCTTCGAGCCGGCGTACAGGCGGCGCAGGCGGCGGCCCAGCTCATAGGTGAACTGGAGCTCGCTGCGGCAGTCGCCGGGTGGCTCGACGGCCTTCTGGTGCCACTGGAGCATGCGCTGCGTGTTGGTGAACGAGCCGCTCTTCTCGGTGTGCGTGGCGGCCGGGAAGAAGAACACCTCGGTCTGGATGTCCTCCGTCCGTATCTCGCCGCGCGCGATCTCGGGGGCATTGCGCCAGAACTCGGCCGTCTCGGTGAGGGCGAAGTCGCGCACCACCAGCCAGTCGAGCCTGCGCAGACCTTCGCGATGAAGCGCCCCATGCATGGACCCGACGGTGGGGTTCTCACCCACCACGAAGTAGCCCTTCACCTTTCCGTCGGCCATCTCCGAGACGGTCGTCATGTGCGAGTGGTTGCCGGTCAGGCGCGGCAAGAGGTCGAACAGGTAGTCGTTCTCCTTCGTGGCGGCCTCGCCGAACCACGCCTTCTGGAGCGAGACGGCGTACTTGCGGAACTCGCTCCACCAGCCCGTGGCGGAGCGGTTGTTCTGGACGTACGCGTCGAGCGCGCCCTCGTCCGGGAGGACCGCGTGCGGCATGGGCAGGTAGCCCGGGAGGAGGTCGAACAGGGTGGGGAGGTCGGTCGACCCCTGGATCGACGCGTGGCCGCGCAGCGCCATGATCCCGCCGCCGGGCCGGCCCATGTTGCCGAGCAGGAGCTGGATGATGGCGGCGGTGCGGATGTACTGCACACCGACGGTGTGCTGGGTCCACCCGACCGCGTACACGAAGGCGCCGGTGCGCTCGCGGCCGGAGTTCTTGCACAACGTCTCCGCCACCTGCAGGAAGAGCTCCTTCGGCACGCCGCAGGTCTCCTCCACGAGCTCGGGCGTGTAGCGGGCGTAGTGCTTCTTCAGGAGCTGGAAGACGCAGCGCGGGTGCTGGAGCGTCGGATCCTGGTGCCGCTCCGTCATGTTGGCGCCGGTGGCTGGCTCGCCGCCGTGTCCGGGCTGATCGGAGTGGGCGTGCTTGTGCCCGGCGGCCGGGATGACGCCTTCGACCCCATCGTACGACCAGGTCTCCCAGTCGTACCGGTTCTTCTTCGCGTCGAACCCGCTGAAGAAGCCCTCTTGCCCGTCGTCCTCCGGGCCGCGGAACCGCGCGTCGATGATGGTCGGCGCGTTGGTGTACTCGGTCACGTACTCCTTGAAGAAGCGCTCGCCCTCCAGGATGTAGCGGATGATCCCGCCCAGGAAGGCGATGTCGCTGCCGGCGCGGAGGGGCACGTGCAGGTCCGCCACCGCGCTGGTGCGGGTGAAGCGCGGGTCCACGTGGATGATGGCCGCTCCCCGGTTCTTCGCCTCCATCACCCAGCGGAACGCCACCGGGTGGCACTCCGCCATGTTCGAGCCCTGGATGACCACCACGTCCGAGTTCTGCAGGTCGCCCGGGAAGGTGGTGGCGCCGCCGCGTCCGAAGGAGATCCCCAGACCGGGGACCGTGGAGCTGTGTCAAATCCGCGCCTGGTTCTCCACCTGCACGATGCCGAGGGCGGTGTAGAGCTTCTTGAGGAGATAATTCTCCTCGTTGTCGAGCGTCGCGCCACCCAGGTGCGCGATCCCCAGGGTGCGGGCCAGACGGTGACCGTGCAGCGCCGAGGCCGGGTCCTCGAGGCGCTCCTGCCACGTCTCCTCGCGGGTGCGTTTCACCCGCTCCGCCACCATGTCCATCGCCTGCTCGAGCGGCAGCTCCTCCCAGCGCGACGCGCCAGGGCGCCGGTACAGGACCTTCTTCTCGCGCTGGTCGCCGGTGACGAGCTGGAAGGTGGCGGCGCCCTTCGGGCAGAGGCAGCCCTGCGAGACGGGCGACTCGGGGTCGCCCTCGATGTCGATGATCTTCTCGTCCTTCACGTAGACGAGCTGTCCGCACCCGACGGCGCAGTACGGGCACACCGAGCGCGCGACGCGATCCGCCGAGGCGGTGCGTGGCGCGAGCTGGCGGGTTCGCGAGGAGTAGGCGCTCGGCCCGAGGCCCGTGAGATCGCCATGCGCGAGCTGCCGCAGGACGGGCCACTCCGAGAGGATGGGAAGCTTCGAGGCCACCGGGCGCTATCCTTCGGACGCAAGGTGGGGGCCGCCCCCGCCGCGGGCAACCCTGGTCGATCAGCCGAGCTTCGCGACGAGCGGGCGCCAGGGCGCGTCGGGGAGCGCCGCCCGGAAGAGCGACTCCGCCACGAGCGAGAAGTCCATCGGCAGCCCGGCCGCCACGGTCTGCAGATCCGCGGCGCTCGAGGCGCTCACCCGGCCGCGAGCGTCTCCAGCTCCAGCTGCTTCGACTCCCACTCCGGGTAGAGGCGCGCCAGCTCGTCCTTCGCCGACGCGAGCGCCTCGACGTGCGGTCGGGCGCGCGCGAAGTCCTGGTACAGCGCCGGATCGGCGAGCGCCGCCTCGGCTGCCCGCTCTTGGGTCTCGAGGGCGGCGATGCGCGCCTCGAGCTCGGCGATCGCGTCGCGCAGCGGCTTCTCCCGCGCGCGGCGCGCGTTGCGCGCCTCGGCCTCGCGCCGGCGCCGGTCTTTCTCGGTGCCGCCGTCGCGGAGGGCTTCGGGGCGTTCACCGTCCGTCGCTGCGGCGCCACCCTCCAGCTGGAGCTGCTGCTGGTGATACAGCCAGTCATCGAGGTTACCCGGCTGGTCCACGATGCCGCCGTCCTTCACCTCCCAGATGCGGGTGGCGAGGCCGTTGAGGAAGCTCCGGTTGTGGGAGACGAACAGC
>DASPZP010000458.1:0-2406 GCA_035636195.1 Anaeromyxobacteraceae bacterium | reverse complement strand
CGCCGGCCGGATGGACTCCTACGTCGACCTGCTCCAGTCGCACGGCGCGTCGATGGTGATGATCGCGAAGGGGAACCGCAGCCAGCAGGTCACCGACGCGTGCAAGAAGCACGGCGGGTTCTACCTCGGCTCCATCGGCGGCCCGGCCGCCATCCTCGCCGAGGAGAACATCAAGAAGGTCGAGTGCATCGACTTCCCCGAGCTGGGGATGGAAGCGGTGTGGAAGATCGAGGTCGAGAACTTCCCGGCGTTCATCCTGGTGGACGACAAGGGGAACGACTTCTTCAAGAAGCTCGGGGTGTAGCCAGCCGGGCGCGGCGGGGGATGAACCCCCGCCCTACGGCAGTGGCGCTCGGCGCCGGCGCGCGGCGGGGGATGAACCCGCCCTACGTCGAGGGGTAGGGCGGGGGCTTGTCCCCCGCCGCACTCACCTCGACGATCGTCAGCTCCACCTCGCCCTTGGGCCGCCGCACGAGCGCTGCCTCGCCGGCGGCCTTCCCGAGGAGCGCGCGCGCCAGCGGCGCGTCGGCGCTGACGAGCCCGCGCTTCGCGTCGGCCTCGTCGGGGCCGACGATGCGCCAGGTGCTGCGGGCGCCCTCCTCGTCCTCGACCACCACCCACGAGCCGAAGCCGACCTGGCCGGCCGGGATCGCCTCCGGTCCGAGCACCGTCAGCGCGGCCAGGGTCCCGCCGAGGAACGCCGCGCGCTGATCGAGCTGCGCCAGCCGCGCCGCGCGCGCGGGCTCGGCCAGCTCGGTCGCCGCCGCGGCGCGCTCCGCTTCGATCCGCCCGAGCGCCGCACGCAGGGAAGCCATCCCCTCCGGAGTGACGTAGCGCACCTCGCCCGGCGCGAGTCGGGGCGGCGAGCGCCCGAGGAGCTCGGTCTCGGGCGTCTCCTCGCTCGTGAAGGCCTTCGACATACGGAGCTTCTAGCCGGTAGATTGCGCGCCGCATGACGCTCCTCCACGCCGCCGGCCTGCGCCTCTCCTTCGGGAGCCGGGCCGTCTTCGACGGGCTCACCTTCACCATCGACGAGGGCGAGCGGGTCGGGCTCGTGGGCGTGAATGGCTCGGGGAAGTCCTCGCTCATGAAGATCCTGGCCCGCGCCGCGGAGCCGGACGTGGGCGAGGTGCAGCTCCGCCGCGGGGCGGCCGTGACCTATCTGCCGCAGGAGCCGACCTTCCCGGCGGGCGCCACCGTGGCGTCCGAGCTGGAGGTGGCGCGCGCCCCGCTCCGGGCCGCACTCGCGGCGCACGCCGAGCTGTCCGCCAGGCTGGCCGCCCCGGGGGACGAGGCCGGGCACGCGCGGCTCCTCGGCGAGCTGACCCGACTCTCCGACCGCATCGACCACCTGGGGGGCTGGGACACCGCGCACGAGGCGCGCCGGCTGCTCGATCGCCTCGGGGTGAAGGAGTGGGACCGGCCGGTGGCCGAGCTCTCGGGCGGTACCCGCAAGCGCGTCGCCATCGCCCGGGCGCTCCTCACCCGGCCTGACCTGCTGCTCCTCGACGAGCCGACGAACCACCTGGACGCCGACACCGTCGACTGGCTGGAGGAGGAGCTGGATCAGCTCGAGGGCGCGCTCCTCCTGGTCACGCACGACCGCTACTTCCTCGACGACCTGGTCGACCGGATCGTCGAGATCACGCCCGGCGGCGGCGTGACGAGCTACCCCGGCAACTACCAGGCGTACCTGGAGCAGAAGCTCGAGGCCGAGGAGATCTCCGCGGGCGCGCAGCACAAGCGCGAGCGGTGGATCGCGCAGGAGGTGGCCTGGCTCCGCAAGGGCGTCGAGGCGCGCCGCACGAAGAGCAAGGCGCGCATCGAGCGAGCCCGGAAGCTCATGGCCGAGAGCGGCTTCGCCCGGCCGAAGGTGGCCGACTTCCAGATGGCAGCGGCGCCGCGCCTCTCCCAGGTGGTGCTGGAGGGCCACGGGTTGGCGAAGCGCTTCGGCGAGCAGGCCGTGCTGGCCGGCGTCGACTTCCGGCTCGGGCGCGGCGAGCGGGTGGGCCTCGTCGGCCCGAACGGCGTCGGCAAGACCACCTTCCTGCGCGTGGCGCTGGGCGAGCTCCCCCCGGATGCGGGCGAGGTGGTGGTCGGCAAGCGGACCAAGGTCGCCTACTACGACCAGCAGCGGACGAGGCTCGACCCGGAGCAGACCGTCTACGAGGCGGCTGGCGGCGGCGCGCCCGGGATGGCGGGCGAGGACTTCATCGAGCTCGGCGGCCGGCGGGTGGGGCTGCGCGACTACCTCGACGACCTGCTCTTCCCGGTCACGATGCAGCGCATGCAGGTGAAGGCGCTCTCCGGCGGAGAGCGGAACCGGCTCCTCCTGGCGAAGCTGTTCCTGGAGGGCGCCAACGTCCTGGTCCTGGACGAGCCGACGAACGACCTCGACCTCGTGAC
>DASPZP010000457.1:0-12630 GCA_035636195.1 Anaeromyxobacteraceae bacterium | reverse complement strand
TAGCGCAGCTCGCGGATGGCGCGCTCCACCGCGGCGCCGGTGGTCCGATCGCGCTGTGCGCGGCCGCTCACCACCAGCGCCGCCGAGAGCGTCCCCCACAACCGCTCGTTGCAGAAGCGGACCGCCGCCTCGAGGAACCCCACCGGTTCGTCGCCGCCGATCTGCGTCTCGGAGAGGATCGAGCAGAAGGGCTCGGTCGAGAAGGCAGGCTCGGTCGCGTCTCGGGGATCGAGCCCGGTCATGAGGGTCCACGGCAGGGTGCCCGCGCCGCCGCCGAGCCGGCGCAGCTCGCGGCGGCCCTCGGTCAGCGCGCGGTAACGCTCCTCGGCGCCGGGATACCAGGCTTGCCGCGCCGGGGTGAGGGCGAGCTTGCCCTGGACGAGGTCGAGGAAGCGGTCGCGCTCCTTCCAGCCGCCGGGCAGCACCAGCATCTTGCCGGCGATGCAGTTGAAGGATGCGTTGTGGGTCACCATCCCGGCCACGCTGTCGGCCTGGAAGTCGAGCTCGCGATCGCTCCAGCCGCCGGGGACCACCACGATCGGGGTCACGTTGCCGAGCTCGCTCGTGACGGGCTTCTGGAGGAGGGGTTCCCCGCGCGCCATTCGCTCGGCGCGCTCCGGACCGGGCGGGCCCCACACCATGAGGTCGTGCGTGCGGTTCGAGCCCGTGATGTGCACCTCGTCCACGGCCGGGTGGCCCGCCAGGTAGGCGCCCTCCTCGGCGCCGCCGTACGCGATGGCGAGGAACCCGGCCGAGATGGCGTCGGCGAAGGCCTCCTCCAGCAGCGGCCCCATGTACGCGTTCACCGGGTTCATCTTGAGGAGGCAGACCTTCCCCTCGTTGAACAGCTTGGTGACGACGTCGGCGGCCGGGATGGAGTTCACGTTGCCGGCTCCGAGCACGAGGCACACGCGGCCGTCGTGATCGGGCGACTTGTGGAAGCGCGCGCGCGAGGCGTTCATCCGGTCCTCGTCCACGCCTTCCTGAAAGTGGACCTCGCCGCGGACTCCGGGGAAGAGGACCTGGTCGAGCCGATTGACCGGGAAGACGCGCACGGTGAGCCGGCCGTCGGCGGTCTCGCCGGTAGGGCCGACGGGCGTGTTGCCGTTCCGCTCCAGCATGACGAGCGAGCGCACCGTCTGGCGCAGGAAGCGCAACGTCGGGTATGGCCCGGCGAGCCACTCGTCCCCCGCCGCGGGCGTCGCCAGGTCGAGGCCCTTCGCCTGGCAGGCCGCGACCACCGAGCGCTCGCCGATGCGGGCGGCGCCGAGCAGCATGGACCGCGCGAGCGTGATGCGGGCGGCGAGGGGAAGGCGCGCCCACGGGCGGGCGCCGTCGCGCAGGCGCGAGAGCGCAGCATCGAGCCGTGAGCGGTCGGTGCTCTTCGGGCTGTCCAGGGCAGCGGGCATGACGACACCTCCCGCGCATAGGGTAGCGCCGGCGCGCGGTCGCCGCCCGCCGGGCGTTCAGGCGCCGCGCGCCGGGCGCTCAGGCGCGCTGGGGGCGGCCCGGAGCACCGCCAGGGTGACCTCGGGCTCGGAGTTCCAGCGCACCCGCAGGGCGGAGTTCCCGACGCCGCGGTTCACGTACAGCTGCACCGTCCCGAGGCGGTACAGCCCGCGCTCGTAGGGCTCGTGGGCCACCGCTCGCAGCACGAACGAGGTGAGGCCAGGGATGTGCACCTGCCCTCCATGCGTGTGGCCGGACAGGCACAGGAGCGGCTGCCCCGCGCCACGCAGGTCGTCGGCGGTGCGCGGTCCGTGGGCGAGCACGAGGCGTGATCCCTCGACGGGCACGCCGCGCAGGGCCTCTCGCGGCCGGGCCTCACCCGCCAGCCGATCGTCGATGCCGATGATGGTGAAGGGCGCGCCGCGGAGCTGGAGGGTGGTGTTCTGGTTGCGGAGCACGGCGTAACCGAGCGCGCGCAGCGCCCGCGCAGCGCCGCGGGGATCGACCCAGTGATCGTGGTTCCCGAGCACGGCCACCGTCGGGGCGGCGAGGCCGCCGAGCTGCTCGCGCATGAGACCGACCCCGCGCGTCTCGCGCGAGAGGAAGTCGCCGGTCAGCACGACGAGGTCCGGCTGGAAGGTGTTCGCCCGGGCGATGGCGTCGCGGATGCGGTCCACCGGCGTCCGCGGGCCGACGTGCAGGTCGGAGAGCTGCACCACCTTCAAGCCGTCGTGGGTCGGATCGAGCCCCTCGATGAGGAAGGTGCGGCGCTCGGCGGTCGTGGCGTGGGTTTGGCCGGCGGAGGCGGGCAGGGCGGGCAGGGCGGCGCCGGCGGCGGCGGCAGCCACCGCGCCCTTGAGGAAATCTCGCCGTGTGATCGCCATCGCCTTGCTCAGAACGCTCCGTCCGGCGGCCAGGCCATGGCCGGCTCGCGAGCAGGCGAGTGTGGCAAAACGCGCGCGGCCGTACAAGGGGCCGCGCGCCGCGCGTCTTGCCTACTTGCCGCCGAGCAGGTTCGCCGGCGTGACGCCCAGTGCCTTCGCCATGCGCTCCACCGTCTCGAGCGGCGGCGAGCGCTGCCCGCGCTCGAGCATCGAGACGTACGAGACGGAGATGCCGACCTTGTCGGCGAGCGCCTTCTGCGAGAGGCTCTTCTTCGACCGCAGACGGCGCACGTTGCCAGCAAAGCGGGTCAAGAGGTCCATTGCGTCCGGGCTTTAGCAGAGCGTATGGCCAAGGCGCATCGACCTTTTAGGGGTGAGTGGCCCGGGTCGATGGTCACGGTGCGTCACGCTGCTTACAGTCACGACCTGTCCCCTACACCCGAGGAGTCCATGGCAAAAGCGATCTGGGAGATCGCGGTCGGTGACGAGGCGCCGGAGTTCGAGCTGCATGCCACCGGTGACGCGGCTGGCAAGGGCGGCCCGAAAAAGAAGGTCCGGCTTTCGGACTACCGCGGCAAGAAGAACGTGATGTTGGCCTTCTTTCCAGCCAGCTTCACCCCTGTCTGAACCGTCCAGATGCCCTCGTACGAGGAGGATCTCTCCGAGTTCGAGCGGCGCAATACCCAGGTCCTGGGTATCAGCACGGATCTCGTTCACGCACAGGAAGCGTGGGCCAAGAGCCTCGGCGGCCTGTCGTACCCCCTCTTGGCGGACAACTGGCCGTACGGCTACGTGGCCGCACAATACGGCGTGCTTCGCGGCGACGGCCTGGTGGAGCGGGCGATCTTCGTCATCGATAAGCAAGGAAAGGTCGCTTACATCGACATCCATGACATCGGGCAGCAGCCGCCCACCGACAAGGTCATGGCGGCGCTCGACAAGCTGAGGTAGCGGCTCCCACGGGGGGCTCGAGGGTTCACCGATGGCAACAGAAGGCGGCGCGGCGAAGCCACTCGAGCTCTCCCGCTACTGTGTCCCGTTCACCCCCTTCAAGGGGAAGCTGGAGGAGGCGGTGGTCTGCCTCGTCTCCACGGCCGGGGTCCGCGAGAAGAAGGACAGGCCCTTCGAGGTCGAGGGCGATGACAGCTACCGGGTGATCTCTGGCGAGGCGAGCGGCGCCGAGCTCACCTTCGACGACGCGCACTACGACCACGGCTGCGCCGATCGTGACATCAACTGCATCTTCCCCATCGACCGCCTGCGCGAGCTCTCGGTCGAGAAGCGCATCGGCGGGCTCACCGACCAGCATTTCTCGCTCGGCTTCAGCATGGCGCTGCGGGACCTGCGCGAGAAGACCATCCCGCAGCTCGTGCGCGAGGTCGATCGGGCCCGTCCCGATCTCGTCCTGCTGACGGGCGGCTGACGCCTCTGTCACCGCACGGTGGTCACCGTGCAGCGCGTCATCGAGATGATCGGCATCCCGACCGTGGTCATCACCGTCGAGCCCGAGGAGAGCGCTCAGGCGCGCCCGCCACGCGCGCTGTGCCCGACGGGCTTCATCGCCGGTCACTCGCTCGGCAGGCCCGGCGAGCCCGAGCTGCAGAAGCGCATCCTCCAGGACGCGCTCGGGCTCGTCACGGGCCCGGCCAGGCCGGGAGAGGTGATCGAGCGCGTGTACACGTGAGTCACGGACCGCCGAACGCCACCACGCCGCCGGGATGGAGCTGGCCCTGGCTGTCCCTGAACGAGCGCATCGCGAAGTAGACGATCGGGTTCGGCTGCGACCACTCGTCGATCTGGATGTTCCAGGCGACGTGGCGGGCCAGCTCCGGCAGCGCGGCGGGCGCCAGGGAGAACGCGCCGGACGTGGTGTCGTAGCGGACGATCTCGGCGAAGTCGGTGCTGATCCAGAGGTTCGATCTCCGGTCGCACGCGACCGCCCACACGTTCTGGCCACCGCCAGGGAGCCCCACGCCCGAGATGGCGCCGGTGACCGTGTCGACGCGCGCCAGGCCGTGGTTGATGGAGCCGACCCACAGCGCGCCGTCCGGGCAAAAGGTCATCGACTGCACGTTGTCGTCGCCGGGGTTGGGGGCGGTGGGCGGCGTGGTCGGGGTGTTCGGGGTGTCCGGCCACAGGTCGAAGACCTGCGCGTAGGTCATGAAGACGCTCGAGAGATCGGCGGTGTCGCCGTGCATGGCCGCGAGCCGCAGGCTGTTGTGCGCCCACGGCTGCCCGTCCGGGGCGATGGCCATCGCCCAGGTGTCGCCCGTGCGGTCGGGTCCCATCGGCACGCCGGGGCGGCCGGGAAAGCTCGTGCCGTTGAACGCCGGGTGCTCGTGCTCGAAGACGTTCCACGAGCCGGTCACCGGATCCTGGAACTTGGGGCAGACGGAAGGATCCGCCCCTGGAGCCGTGGCGCAGTCCCGGATCCACTGGTTGCCGTACCAGCCGCGCGCCTCCGCCTGGTCGTTGAAGAACGCAGCCAGGGTGGTGTGCGTGCCGCCCATCCAGACGTCGCCGTACTGAGCGGTGCCCGCGTGATGGTTCACGACCACGCGGTAGACCTTGTGCAGCTTCCGGCGACCGAAGAGCATGAACTCGTCGAAGCCGGCGCACGGGCCGAGCACGTTCGGGTTGGCGCTCGCCTCGTGCTGCCCGCAGATGATGCCCGGCGCCGTGGCGACGTGCACGTGGCGGGTCCTCGTCAGCGTGCCCGCCGCGACGTCGAAGCGCAGCACGTCCAGGCCGCTCGAGTCCTTCGCCCATTCGCCGTCGAGGTCGCCGTCGGTGCCGTAGCCTTCGAAGCCCACGATGACCCTGCCGGCGCTCGCCCCCGCGATCGAGATGATGGGGCACATCGCGGGCGCCCCTGGCGGCAGCGGGTGGTTCACCCGGTAGAGGTCGGCGCTGGTGGCGGTGAAGGGGTCGAGGCCCTGGTAGCAGTTCTTCGTGATCCCGGCGCTCGTCGCGTCGAAGCGGGCGAAGACATCGGTGGCGGCCGTCTTCGCGGCCGCGGACGGCTTCACGTAGACGCCGTCGCCGCCCGCCGCGTACACGTTCCCGCCCTCGTCCGCCGAGACGTCGAAGACCTCCACCGGGAGGCCCTGTTCGGCTCCGTAGAAGGTCCAGCCGTCCACGGAGATGGGCGGGCTGAGCGTCACGACCGGTCCGGCGGCGGCGGGCGGCGTCCCGGCGTCCGTGCCGTTCGTGCTCACGCCGCCGCCGGCGCCCGCGTCCGGCGGGCTGCCCCCCGTGGTCCCCTGGGAACCGTTCGACCTGCCCCCGCACCCCGCCAGCGCCAGCGCCAGCGCGCACGCGACTGCCATCCCACGCCCGAACGCCATCTCCGTCCTCCCTTTCGAACCACCCACGGCGCTAAGGTCCGGAGTAGGAAGCGACGCCGCCGGGTCTGAGGATCGCGTCGCCCTGGGCGGACGCCATGAAGGCGAAGTAGACGGTCCTCCCGCCCGCGGACCAGCGGTCGAGCTGGATCGAGCGCACCGGCTGGCGCGCGAAGTCCGGCAGGCCGGTCGGGTCGAGGGTCGTGAACTTGCCGTCCTGGGTCAGGCGCATGACGCCGCCAAAGCCGAGCCCGATCCACACCGAGTGATCGCTCGGATCGCACGCGACGGCGTAGACGCTGTCCCCGTGCGCGCCGGGATCGGGCAGGTCGAGGCGGGACCACCCGCCACCGGGATCGAGGCGCGCCAGGCCGTGCGCCGACGAGCCCACCCACAGCGTGCCGTCGTCGCAGAAGGAGAGCGATTCCACGTGGTCGTCGATCGACTTGGTCGGGTCCGCGTTGCTCGGCCAGAGGTCGATCCAGAGCGGATCCGCGGCGTCCACCGGCTGGAGGAACCACACGTCGTCGTGCAGATCGGCGCCGTAGCCGGCGAGCCAGGCGGTGCGGAAGCCGTTCGAGCACCACGGCCGGCCGTCGCGCGGGTCGACGGCGAGCGCGAACCCCTCGCCGGTCAGGAAGGCGTTCAGGTCGACCGAGTAGAAGGCGGGGTGGTCGTGCTCCCACACGTCCTTCGCGTCGACCCACTTCGCCGGTTGACCCACGGTACGATCGCGGTAGCCGCGCGCTCCCGAGTCGCGCAGGTAGGCGGTGATGGTCGCGTGGGTGCCGCCCATGAACATGTCGCCGTAGAGCGGCGTGCCAGCCTGGTGGTTCACGGCGATGCGGTCCACCTGCCGGAGCTTGCGGCGTCCCACCTGCCAGAAGAACGGGTCGGGCGGGTTCGGACAGGACGTGGCGCGGCTCTCGTGGAGGTTGCCCTGCGCATCGGGGGCGACGCAGATCGTCTCCGGCGGCGAGGCGATGAAGACGTGGCGCGTGCGGGTGAGCGAGGCCCCGTCATACGTCACGAGGTCGGACCCGCCGGAGTCCTGCGCCCAGTCCGCGTCGACATCGCTGTCCGTGCCGAGCCCCTGGAACCCGACCATGGCGACGCCGGGCGCGGCGCCGGCCACCGAGATGACGGGGCAGAGCTTCGGGGCGCCAGGAGGAGCCGGGTGTGACCGGTCGAGCGCGGCCGCGAACGCCGGGTCGGCCTTCGGGGGCAAGCCGGCGTAACAGTTCTTCGTCAGGCCGGTGCTGGTCGCGTCGAAGCGCTGGAAGGTGGTGTCGCCCTTCTTCTTCGCGTAGAGCGCGTCGCCGCCAGCCACGTACAGGTTGCCGGCCTCGTCGGCAGACACGTCGTGGATGTCCTCCGACAGTCCCTGGCCGCTTCCGTAGAACGTCCAGCCGTCCTTGGTGAACGGCGGCGTGGTGGGCGGGTTCTGGGTCGCGACGACGGTCGGGCCCGCATCGGGCGTGCCGCCTGCTCCGGCGTCAGTTGCGGCCGGAGGCGAGGAGCCGCCGCCGCACGCCGCCAAGGTCGCCGCCAAGCAAAGGGCCCAACCACGCTGCACCTTCATCGCCGCCCCCCCCCGCGCCCGTAGCCGATCGCCCCTGCGTCATCCCTGCGTCATCAAAGGTGGCGCCGGTGCCCACCGCCGCAAGGCCTGCGTCTGGGCTGGTAGGGATGAGGCGACCGCTCCTGATGCGGGCGAGCGAGCCATCGCTTCGGTCGCCGCGGCGCCTGCAGGTCCGCCGCCCGGACCGTGGCAGCCGACACATCGCCGGGATCGCGGCGCCTTGCGGCGGCACCTCGCCTGCAAGCCGGTGTGCTCGACACCTTTCCGCAGCGGGATCGCCCCGCCGAGGCCACCGTGGAACGACAGCTCGCCACCTTCAGCAGCGACGTCACCGCCTGGCATCACGCCGACGAGGCCGTCACGCACGCGCGGCGCGCGCTCCAGGTGGCGCAGGGCCAGGAGTGCCTGGCGCGATTCCGCGCTGCCGACCGCCGGCATCACCTCCAAGCTGCCCGCGCCGCGCGGCACGAGGCTTTCGCGCTCGGGCTCCTCCACGCCGCCGAGGCCCACGAGGCGCTCGCGCTGAGGGCCGCGGCCAGCTGCGCGGCGCTGGAGGCGCACCTCCACGTGCTCGAGGCGCTCGCCGCTCGCGCCGCCGACCGGGTCCGCCGCCGCGCGACTGGGCACGCTCCCGCCCCGGGCGGCGCCGACGTGGTCGCCGGCTGCTCGTGCGGGGAGGCCGCGTGAGGAGCGAGCCGGCGGGACCGCCGCGTGCCATGGGCGAGCCCGTGAGGGCTCCGGCGTCGCGCTTCGGCGTGGCGCTGGCGCGCGCCCGCGCCGCGCTGCCGAGGAGGGCCGGTACGATGGGGGGCCCGGCGCTCGCCTTGCACGCGGCCCCTGCGACGCTCGCCCGCCACCGTCGGGTATCCGCTCAGACCGACGTGGCGCTGCGCGATCGGCGAGACGTCGCGGAGCCCGGTCGGGACGCGGCGTCGCCGCGCCTCGACCTCCAGCCGGCTCCGGCGACGGGAGTTCGCCCGCCGGAGATCCCTCCAGCGATCTTGCCGCCCCGGGCGCTCGAGCAGGTCGCGCTGGCGGCCCAGCGCCTCGGCGATCGCCCGGCGGTGGAGCTGACGTTCGGA
This sequence comes from Anaeromyxobacteraceae bacterium, assembly GCA_035636195.1. Taxonomy (GTDB): domain Bacteria; phylum Myxococcota; class Myxococcia; order Myxococcales; family Anaeromyxobacteraceae; genus Anaeromyxobacter_A. The sequence goes on along the minus strand of DASPZP010000457.1, from coordinate 4,289 downwards.
CGCGACCTCCAGGTCAGGCTCCTGCGCGGCGAGCGCGGCGTGGAGGTGGTGCTCACGCCGGCGATGGGGCTTCGCCGCGCGGCGGACGCGGAGCTGCCGGGGCTCGTCGCCGCGTTGCGCGCCGGCGGCGTCTCCGTGACCCGCGCCGAGGTGCGCGTCGCGGGCGCGCCACAGCCGCCGGGCCGCGCGTTGACGGCGCAGCGGGCCTCCGCTACAACCGCACGCACGCTGCACCCGGATGGCACCGTCGCCAAGTGGTAAGGCAAAGGTCTGCAAAACCTTCATCCCCCGGTTCGAATCCGGGCGGTGCCTCCAGTTCGCCGTCCCCCCCATCACAGCGCTGAGCTCTGGCTGCCCATGGCGAGCGCCGCTCGCTGCGCCGCCGGCCGGCCGAGACCGACGAGCTCGCGCCAACGGGTCGGACCCCTCGGGGCACGTCCCAGCAGAGCCGTCCCCGCCCAACTTGTCTCATGAGGGTCAGGAACCCTCGAGGACTGGGGCGCGGGAGGGGGCGGGGAGTGGGGTCCACGAAACGGGTCGACGAGGAGCCCTCGCCGAGCGCGGATGTGCCGGCGGCGCTCGGCATGCGGGAGCGGTTCACGCGCTTCGCCGCGGTCGGGCTCTCGGGCGTGGTGGTGAACCTGGGCGTCCTGTGGCTCCTGGCGGGGTTGCTGCGCCTGCGCGAGGTGCTCGCCTCGGCGGCGGCGATCGAGTTGAGCATCCTGTGGAACTTCGCGCTCAACAGCAGGTTCACCTATCGTGACCGGAACGCCGGGGCGGTGTCCGGGTTCGCCGCCCGCGCGCTCCGCTACAACCTGGTGAGCCTCGTCGGCCTCGCCTTGCAGCTCGGCACGTTCGTGCTCCTGCGGGCGCTCCTGTTGCGCTACCTGGAGCGCGAGGCGCTCGGCGACCTGCGCTACCTCGCCCAGTGCGCCGGGATCGCGCTCGCCACCGCCTGGAGCTTCGCCGGGAACCTGCACTTCACCTGGCGCCAGGCCCCGAGGCCGCGCGAGGCGATGCCGTGAGGCAGGGCGGCGAGCTGACCGGGCTCTTCGAGGGCGGAGGGCGCCCTCGCACGGCGCACGCCGCCGCGTGGGCGGGCCCCGGCGCGTGGGCCTGGGCGCGCGCGCCGGAGCTCCTCTTCGCGGCGTTCGTGGCGCTGGCGGTCATCCCGCTCTGGCTCGTGCCGCACGTGCCCACGCAGGACGGCGCGAACCACGTCCACACCGTCACGTCACTGCTGCGCCTGCCCGGGTCGGCGCTCCTGCAGCAGTACTACCTGCCGAACTACGGTCTCCAGCCGAACTGGTTGACGCAGGCGCTCTTCGCCGGGCTCATCCAGGTGGTCTCACCCGAGCTCGCCGAGAAGCTCGTCCTCTCGGGCTACCTCGTCCTCCTCCCGCTCGCCTTCCGCTACGCGCTGCCGCGGACTGCGCGCGGGCGCTGGGCGGCGCTCGCCATCTTCCCGTTCCTCCACAGCTACCCGTTCCACATGGGCTTCTGGAACTTCAGCTACAGCCTCGTCCTCTTCTTCATGGTCGTCGGCTACTGGCACCGCACGCGTGGCCGCTTCACACCGAGGCGCGGGCTCGGCTTCACCGCCCTCACGCTCGTCGCCTTCCTGGCCCACTCGGTCTCGACGTCGGCCGCGTTCGCGGCCATCTCGGCGATCCTGGCCTGGCGCGCCGGGCTCGGGCTCGCGCGCTCCGCCGGCCGGCGGCGCCGGACCGTGCTGCGCGGCTGGCTCGCGCGCGGGCTGGCCACCGGGCTCTATGCGTCACCCGTCATCGCGCTCCTCGGCTTCTTCCTCGTCCACCAGCCGAAGCCCTTCGCCTACCGGCCGTCGCTCCTCGACTACGTGAAGCACTTCGCGAGCCTGTACGCGCTCGTGTCGTTCGATCGGCGCGAGCTGCTCATCACCGGTGCCGTCTCGCTCGTGGTGGTGGCGACGGTCGCGGCGGCCTTGCGGGCGCGCCGCGTCCGTCGACTCAGGCCGATCGACGGCTGGCTCGCCGCGAGCGCGCTCGCGACCGCGCTGTACTTCCTCACCCCCGACTCGGTCGCCGACGGAGCCCAGCTGACCGATCGACTGGAGCTCTATCCTTTCTTCACCACGCTGCTCTGGCTCGGTCACGCCGCGGTGAGGGTGCGCAGCGTCCGCGCGGCGGCGCTGGCGCTGGCGGGCCTCTTCCTCGCCGGCACGGCCTTCCGCCTCGTGAAGTACCACCAGCTCGACGCGTACCTGGCCGAGTACCTGTCGGCCGCGCCGCACGTGGCGGAGGGCAGCACGATCCTGCCGCTCACCTTCGCCCCCTTCGGCCCGCGCGAGGGCGGCGCCATCGACGGGAAGAAGCTCCTCTCCTACCGGGTGCAGGTCTTCCAGCACGTGAACGGCTGGATCGCGACGGAGCGCGGAGGCATCGACCTCGACAACAGCCAGGCGCACACCCACCATGCGCCGCTGCGCTGGCGGCCGGAGCTCGACCCGTTCACGCTCATGAACACGAGACCTTTCGGGCTGGAGGCGGAGCCGCCCTGCGTCGAGCTGTGGACCTATCCAGCCCTGGGCGCAGCCATCGACTACGTGCTGGTATGGGGCGCGACGGAGGCCGCGGCCCGCGATGAGTGCGGCGCAGCGGTGCTCGCCGAGCTGGGTCGCGACTACGAGCGCGTCTTCACCTCGGAGCCGCGCGGGATGGTGGCGCTCTATCGTCCGCGCGGAGCGAGGACAGGCCCGCTGAAAGCGTGGCCGGCTCGGTGACGGTCGGCTAGGGCACCGCCATGGCGAGCGAAGACCTCTGCCAGTACTGCGGCGCCGACCTGGAGGCGAACGCACCGGGGAGCGAGCTGGGGTACCTGTACGGCGTCGAGTGCAGCCGCTGCCCGCCCGAGCGGCGGCGCTCGCACGTGCTCGCCCGACCGGTGCGCGTCGCGGAGCTCACCTGCCCGGACTGCGGCGCGAGGCTCGCGCCAGCCGAGGAGCACCCGGACGTGCTGGTGGTGAAGGAGATGACCTACGATGTCTGCCCGGAGTGCGGGACCCGCTGCGGGGTGGCGGCGGTGAGAAAGCTCAGGGACGTGGGGGGAGGGGTGATGTGAGGCTCCTCGCGTCCATGGCGCGGCCGGTGTTCCGCCGCCGCCGGACGTGCGTGTTCACCCACGCCACCGTCTCGTGCAGCGTCTCCTGCGGATCGCGCGCGGTGAAGCCGAGCTCACGCGACGCCTTGGCGCTGTCCACGTAGAACCAGTGCTCGCCCATCTCCACCTCCTCGGTGGTGATGGGGGCTTCGCTGCCGCGCCAGGCGTGGAAGCGCTCGAGGAGCCGCGCCCCCGCCACGTTGACGCGGGACGGGAGGCGCAGGGTGGGCGGCGCCACCCCGGACAGGCGCGAGAGGCGGCCGAAGAAGTCGGCGAAGGTCATGTTGGCTCCGCCGAGGAGGTGGCGCTCGCCCGGGCGGCCCCGCTCGAGCGCGCTGGCGAACGCCTCCGCGGCGTCGCGCACATCGACGAAGGAGAGCCCGCCCGAGGGCACCGCCGGGATCCGCCGCTCGAGGAACTTGAAGACCACGTCGGTGGAGGACAGGCGGGCGTCGCCCGGACCGAGGAGCAGCGACGGGTTCAGCACCACCACCGGCAGGCCGGTGTCGCGCTGGAAGCGCAGCGCGGTCTTCTCCTGGAAGATCTTGGAGAGGTAGTAGGGCCAGCGCGCCGCCACCTGGATCGGGGGACCGTCGTCCTCGGTGTGGACCTTCTGCTCGCGCGAGATGGCGATCGTGCCGGAGCTGGAGGCGAGGATGAAGCGCCGGACGCCGGCCGCGTGCGCGTCCTCGAGGAGGGTGCGGGTGCACTCGACGTGGAGCTGGTACAGGGCGGCGGGATCGGGCGCGTCGAAGGCGACCTGACCGGCGAGGTGGTAGACCGCCTCGACGCCGTCGAGCGCGCGCCGCACCGCCTCCCGATCCTGCAAGGGCGCGCGGACGATCTCGGCCCCCAGCCCTTCGGCCTGCCCGGCCTCCCCGCGGGCGACGACGCGCAGCCGATGGCCGCGCGCCGCGAGGAGCGGGAGCAGGGCGGAGCCGAGGAAGCCCGTGGCGCCGGTGAGGAGGAGGTTCACTTGAGGTGGCGTTCGGCAGCGGCAGCGGTCGGGGTCGGGGTCGAGGTCGGGGTCGGGGTCGTGGTCGCGGTCGCGGTCGAGGTCGGGGTCGGGGTCGCGGTCGGGGTCGCGGTCGGGGTCGCGGTTGCGGTCGCGGTCGGGCTTGCGGTCGGCAGTCCCCCGAGCCGCCGCACCG
>DASPZP010000456.1:0-11433 GCA_035636195.1 Anaeromyxobacteraceae bacterium | reverse complement strand
CCCTCTCGGAGCCGGCCCGCGAGCAGATCCGCAGGTACACCTACCTCGACCTGGTCCGCGGCACGCACGTGCTGTGCGGCGACGACGCCCGCTTCTTCAATCACTCCGACCACCCGAACTGCCACGACTTCCCGGACGACGGCGGCGGCACGACGGTGGCGGCGCGCGACATCGGCGAGGGCGAGGAGCTGACGAGCGACTACAGCCGCTTCGACGCCGAGCACGTGCCGTACAGATAGGAAGGGCTGGGCCCATGAGCGGGCCCAGCCCTCACCTTTCCGGGCTACTGCGAGAAGGCGATGGTCCCCAGACCGCAGCCGGTCCAGGTCGCCTTGGCGGCCTTGTCGGGCAGCAGGGTGGCGCTCGCGCCGCCGCGGTCGGTCCAGACGCGCTTCGCTTCCACAGTGCCCAAGGTCACCCGCGACGAGCAGACCGCGGCGTCGGCGTAGGTGATGTCGACGTTGACGGCCTCCGCGACGCCCAGCGAGGCCGAGCCGGCCGACGAGCCGCCGCTCATGCTGAGCTCGGCCAACATCTGGCCCTTGATCGTCGTGTCGGTCACGGTGAGCGTACCCGACTCGTGAGCGCTCATGCTGATGGAGCCGCCCTGCCCCTGGTATGAATACGTGGTTACGTCGACGACCGTGAGCGACCAGGTGAGGGTCCCCTTGGCCTGATCGAACGTGAGCGATCCGTCCACCTGCTCCTTGCTCGTCATGCCCAAGTACGTGTCGGTCACGGTGATGGTGCAGCCCTTCATCGTGATGGAGCTGACGGTCGTGGTGACGCAGGCCGGGATGTCGAAGGCGCCGGTCGTGAGCTGGCTCGACGCCGCCCGCGCCCCGATGGCGAGCAGCCGCTGCTGCGTCGGCGAGGCAGTAGCGCTTCCGAGCGCCGAGTAGCCGAGGAGGGCCGCGGTGAGGTCGCTGACGCTGGCCAGGTTCTGCGCGCTGGTCGCGTCGGGGGCGCTCTTCAGCGCGAGCGCGCCGGAGACCTGCGCGTCGACCGCGGACGACTGGTAGCTGGTCGCCGCCACCGGCGTTCCATAGGTGAACGTCTTGCCCGCCGCCGCATTGCCGCTGTCACCACCACACGCCAGCGCCAGGCACGAGGCCACCGCCACTGCGATCCGCTTCGTCATGAGTCCCTCCGTGAGTCGAGATGGCCCGGTTACGCCGGGCGACCGGTGCACCGTACATGACCGGCTCGTTACCGCAAGTGAACGTCGCGGCGTCGGGCGGCGGCGCAGTGGGCGCCTGACCCACCCGCGCGTACGGGGGCGCCACGTGGGGGCGCACGGCGCCGACCGGCGCTATCCTCGAGCGGTGATCCTCTACCTGCACGGCTTCGCTTCCGGCCCCGGCTCCACGAAGGGCCGGGCGCTCGAGGCGCGCTTCACGGCGCTCGGCGTGCCATTCCAGCGGGCCGATCTCACCCCAGGCGCGGACGGGTTCGAGCGCTCGACGCCGCTCACCATGCTCGCCGAGGCGGAACGGCTCGTCGCGCTCCACCGACCGCGGGTGCTCATGGGGAGCTCGCTCGGCGGGTATCTCTCCGCGGTGCTCGCTTCGCGCGGCGCGCCGGTGAAGCGGCTCGTGCTGCTCGCGCCGGCGTTCCGCCTCTTCGAGCGGTGGCGAGCGAAGGTGAGCCCGGAAGACGAGCGGCGCTGGAGGGCGGAGGGCTTGCTCGTCGATCACCACGCCACCGGCACGAAGCGCCGCCTCGCGTGGGCTTTCCTGGAGGACGCGGCGCGCTTGCCGGCCTACCCGGAGGTGAAGGTGCCGGCGCTCTGCCTCGCCGGCAGGCGCGACGAGGTCGTGCCCCTCGCCGACGTGGAGCGCTTCGTGGCGATGACGCCCGTCGCGCGGCTGGTCGCGCTCGACGACGGCCACGAGCTCGTGGCGTCGATCGATCGGATCTTCGAGGAGGCGCGGGCGTTCCTGGGGGTGTGAACCCCTGGTCGATCGGCGGCGGGGGACAAGCCCCCGCCCTACACGTCCGTAGGGCGGGGGTTCATCCCCCGCCGCCGCGAACCGGCTTACGCGGTCGCCCTGGGAGGCATCTCCGGCGTCTCGTCGCCGCCGTCCCCCTCGACGTCGGTCCGGTACTTGCGCAGCACGCGCTTGAAGTTCGAGCGATCCATGCCCGCCTTGCGGGCGGCGGCGGAGATGTTGTTGTCGCAGGCGCGCATGAGCGCCTCGACGTAGGTCTTCTCGAAGCGGCGCAAGGACTGCTCCTTGGCCGCCGCGTAGCTCATGGCGAGCCAGGAGGCGTCGTCGCCGGCGGCGGGCGCCTCGCGGATGAGGGGCGCGGTGCGGCCGCTGATGGCGGGCGGGAGGTCGGCAGGGTTGATCGACTCGCCACGGCAGAGCACCACCGCGCGCTCGACCGCGTTCTCGAGCTCGCGCACGTTGCCCGGCCAGCGGTAGCCACAGAGGAGCTCGATCGCCTCCGGCGAGACCGTCTTCACCTTCTTGCCCAGCCGGTCAGTGTAGCGGCGCAGGAAGTGGTGGGCGAGGAGCGGCACGTCCTCGATGCGCTCGCGCAGCGGCGGGATGGGGATGGCGATGACGTTGAGCCGGTAGAACAGGTCCTCGCGGAACTTGCCCGACTTGACGAGCTTCGGCAGGTCGCGGTGCGTGGCGGCGATGACGCGCACGTCGACCTTGATCGAGTCGGCCGAGCCGACCGGCTTCAGCTCGCCCTCCTGCAGCACGCGCAGCAGCCGCACCTGGGTGGCGGGCGGGATGTCGCCGATCTCGTCGAGGAAGATCGTCCCGCCGTCAGCGGCGTCGAAGAGGCCCTTCTGGTCGCGCTGCGCACCGGTGAAGGCGCCCTTCACGTGCCCGAACAGCTCGGACTCGAGCAGGGTCTCGGTCAGCGCGCCACAGTTGAGCGCCACGAAGGGGTGCCCTCGCCGCGGGCTCTTCGCGTGCAGCGCGCGCGCGACGAGCTCCTTGCCGGTGCCGCTCTCGCCCTGGACGAGGACGGTGGCGGCGCTGTAGGCCACCGCGTCCACCATGCGGGTCACGTCGCGGATGGCGCCCGAGTTCCCGACCATCCCATCGCCCACCGGCGCGCCGTCGCGCTCCTTGAGGGCGGTCTCGAGCTCGCGGTTACGATCGAAGAGGTGCTTGCGCTCGGCCGCCTTGGCCACCACCCGCGCCACCAGCTCGACGTCGTCGAAGGGCTTCGTCAGGTAGTCGTAGGCACCGGCCTTGACCGCGGCGAGCGCCGTCTCGACGGTCGCGTGGCCGGTCATCATGATGACCTCCACCTCCGGCCGGCGGTGCTTCACGGCCGTGAGGAGCTCGAGGCCGGACAGATCGGGCATCTTCACGTCGAGCAGCGCCACGTCGAAGTCCTCGGCGGCCAGCCGCTGGGTGGCGGAGATCGGCGAGTCGAGGGCCGTCACGTGATGGCCCTTCTTGCCGAGCAGGGTCTCGAGCGCCTTCAGCAGCACGGGTTCGTCGTCGACGACGAGGACGCGGACCGGCTTCAGGTTGGTGTCTTCCATGGTGCCCTCTCTCATGCCTTCAGCGGCGCAGGCGGGAGCTCGACGACGAACGAGGCTCCTCCTCCAGGCACCGGCTCGTAGTGGATGCTGCCCCCGTGCTCTTCGGCGATGCGGTAGCAGATCGACAGGCCGAGGCCGGTGCCCTGGCCCTCCGGCTTGGTGGTGAAGAACGGCTCGAAGATGCGGCTCGCCAGCTTGGGCTCGACCCCGGGGCCATCGTCGGCGACCACGAGCTGCACGCGGCCGGAGGCGCTCAGCCCGGTGGAGACCGAGATACGGCCTTTCTTCCCGAGCGCCTGCAGCGCGTTCACGAGCAGGTTCACGATGATCTGCTGGATCTGGTTGCCGTTCGCGACGGCGTGGGCGGGAGCGAGCTTCCGCACCACCTCCACCTGCGTGCCCTTGATCTGCGATTGCGTGAGGAAGAGCGCGTCCTCCGCCAGTCGGGCCAGGTCCACCTCGCCGCGCTCGTCCTGGCGAGGACGGCGCGAGAAGCGGAGCAGCGACTCGACGATGCGCTTGGCGCGTACCGCCGCGTCCTGGATGAGGCGGAGCGACTCCTGATCCTCGGCCGAGCGCTCGTCCTGAGCCATGAGCTGCGCGAAGGCGAGGATGCCGCCGAGCGGGTTGTTGATCTCGTGCGCGACCCCGCCGGCGAGCTGCCCGACCGCCGCCATCTTCTCGGCTTGCAGGAGCCGCCAGGTGACCTCGCGCTCCTCGGTCACGTCCTTCCACACGACCACCGCGCCGCGGTCGGCGAAGGGGAAGGAGCGGACGAGCCAGGTGCGGTCGCCGTTCACCGCCTCGAAGGCGGAGCGCTCGCCGTCGCGGGCTTCGGCGCCGTGCTCCGCCTGGACGCGCGGACAGGGCAGCCTCCCGAAGCCGTCGCCGCTGCAGCGCAGCCCGGGGAGCTTCTGCAGCTCGACCCCGGCCAGGCGGGCGAAGGCGGAGTTTCCACGCACGACCGCCCCATCCTCGCGGACGATCGCGAGCGGATCGCCCATGGCGTCGAAGCAGGCGCGCCACTCGTGCGCGGCGCGGGTGAGCGCCTGCGAGCGCTGCTCGACCTTGGCCTCCAGCTCGCGGTTGGCGAGCTCGAGCTCGGCGTTGCGCTGGGTGATGAGGTCGGAGAGCCGCGCGTTCTCCTCGAGCAGCCAGTACTGGTCGATGGCGCTCTGCAGGGTGAGGAGGAGGTGTCCGTCGTCCCAGGGCTTCCAGATGAAGCGGAAGATCTCGGACTGGTTCACCGCCTCCTCGATGGCGGCGGTGTCGGCCTGCCCGGTGAGGAGGACGCGCTGCACCTTCGGCCAGCGAGCCTTCACGACCCGCAGGAACTCGACCCCCGACATGCCGGGCATCCGGTAGTCGGAGACGACCACGTGCACGGGCTCCACCGCGAGCAGCGCCAGGGCGTGCTCGGCGTCAGGCGCCTCGTGGAGCTGGCACCCGGCGCGCTTGAGGACGCGCTTCAGCGCCCGGCGCACGTGCTCGTCGTCATCGACGATGAGCACGGCCGCCTCGGGGCGACGCGGCGCGGCATAGGCCGACTCTGGATGGACCGATGCCTCCATGGGCAAGCCCTCTAGGGTTGCATGCGCCGGTCCTAGTCCGGGCGGACCCAGCACAGCCTCATTCCGGACACTTACCGGAGTGCGCGACCCGGGTGTGCCGACACCCTGGGGGTCTTCGCGCACCCTAGCTCGCCTGGCTGGGTCAACGCGCGCCAGCGTCGTACCGGTAGGACTGTGCCTGATACAGGCAGATGGTGTCGCGCCCCTCGCGCTTCGCGCGGTAGAGCGCCTCGTCGGCGAACTTCACGAGCAGCTCGGGCGTCGTGACGTCCTTCGACGGGAAGAAGGCGAGCCCCGCCGAGGCGGTGACGCGAATCGTGGAGGGCTTGCTCGGGTCTCCCGCCGGCAGGTCGATCGGATAGGTCTTCTGGCGCAATGCCTTGAAGATGCGCTCGGCCACCGCCAGCGCGCCCTGGAGGTGCGTCTTCGGCAGGATGATGGCGAACTCCTCGCCGCCGTACCGAGAGCAGATGTCCGGCTCGCGGATGCTCGACTTGAGCAGGTCGGCCGTCTCGCGCAGCACCCGATCGCCGAACGGGTGTCCGTAGCGATCGTTCACGTCCTTGAAGTGATCGAGGTCCATCATGAGGAGCGACACCGGATCGCTGTAGCGCTGGCACCGCCGGAACTCCTCGCGGAGCCGCTCCTCGAAGTGCCGGTGGTTGTACAGGCCGGTGAGGCCGTCCGTGACGGAGAGCTTCTCCAGCTGCGACTTCGCGTTCCGGAGCTGGTCCTGCAGGAGCTTGATCCTCAGCATGGCCGCCGCGCGGGCCTGGATCTCGGCATCCGCGAAGGGCTTGGCGAGGAAGTCGTCGGCGCCGATGCGGAGGCCCGCCACGCGCGAGTCGAGGTCGGACTTCACGGACAGCAAGATGACCGGGATGAACTGGTCCTCGGAGCGTGCCTTGACGATGCGCAAAACCTCGAGCCCATCCATGTCCGGCAGGATCATGTCGAGGAGGACGAGATCGGGAGGGTCGCTGCGGACCTGCCGAATGGCGTCACGCCCATCGGGGGCAATGCGCACCTCGTAACCCTCGCGCGCCAGCACCTCCGCGAGCCACTCGGCCTGCGTGCGGGAGTCTTCGACGATGAGGATGCGTGCCGACACGGGTCGTGAATGTACCAGTTTGGGGGCTTCGAGGGCAGCCTCGGCGCTCTCGGCTGTGACGGGCGCCGCGCCAGGGGTGGGCGCGTCGGTGGCGTCTTCCCCACCTCTACCCACCTGTCCGTTTTCCGGGGGCTCACCGGAGCAAGCCGCTTCGCCGTCCTGCGCCTGCAAGGCTCCCAGGAGGCGACGGTTTTCGGACTCGGCTTGCAGCTTCTCGGCCGCCATCTTCAAGGCGACGCGCAGCTCGATGTCGTCCCAGGGCTTCGTCAGGAAACGGTCGATATCGCCCTGGCGGATGGCGGCCATGGCGGTGTCGAGGTCGGTGTGGCCGGTCAGCATGATGCGGCCGGAGTACGGGGTCAGCCGTCGAACCTCGCGCAAGAGCTGCAAGCCGGTCATGCCGGGCATGAGGTGATCGGACAGCACCACGTCGACCGGCTGCTTCTTCAGAAGCTCGAGTGCGGCACGGCCACAATCCGCGAAGAGCAGGTCGTACCCGGTCTTGCGCAAGGTCCGCCGCAGCGCCGAGCGCACGTTCTCCTCGTCATCGACGATCAGGACCGAGATGCTCGGCATGGCTCCCCCGCGAGGCGGACCTCGCCCAACGGCGTGGAGCACCGGGCGTGCCGGAGGAAATGAGCGTCTCGACGCGTCGCGCCCCGGGGTGCGCGCTCACCCGGGTAACGGATCGCCCGGCGGCTCGGGGGCTCGGCTCGCTCGCGCCGCGGCGTAGGAAGGGGCGCTCGTCCCCCGCCGCTCAGCCGAGCCGCTCGATCACCTCCTCGGAGAGGACCGGCGCGAGCCCGCCGCCGCCGAGGAGATTCACGATGGGCGAAGCTGCGGCGCGGACGACGCTCCCCGTGGGCGCGGAGGGCCCGAGGCCGCAGTACGTCGAGACGTCGTGGTAGAGCGGCGCCCGCTCGAGCCCCTCCGGCGTGACGCGGGTGGCGGGACGCGGCTCGGCCATGATCCGCTCCTGCGCCACGAAGCCACCGCCGCGCTCGTCGACGAGCGCGCTCTCGACGGTCGCGCGCCACGCCTCGGGCGAGAGCTCCGCGCCCAGATGGACGCTCTTCCCGCCGTAGTCCCAGCTGCGCTTGAGGACCCACCGCTCGCGCTCGGCGAGCAGGCGAGGCGCGAGCGCCGGCTCGAGGCGGCGGGTGAGGGGGAGCCGCCCGGCGGCGCCGCGCTCCAGCTCGTCGAGCCCGGCCAGGTCGGCCAGGCTGCGATCGGCGCCGGCCTCGGAGAGCCGCGCGAAGAGCGCCTTCGCCTCCAGCAGCCCGTTCACCGGGTTCGCGAGGACGAAGCGGGCGGGGTGGCGGAGCGCGGCCGCGAACGGGCTCTCGGGCGGCGTCTTGTGCGCCCACACGTGCCGGTAGAGGACGTCCCAGCGGGCCGGGTCGCACGCGTCCGGCGTGAGGTGCTCGGCCAGGTGGCCCATCTGCCGGAGATGCGCGACGAGGCGGCCGAGCTCGCCGGTCTGCGAGTCGCCCGGCCGCGACACGACCGCGATGGAGGGGCGCGCGTGCGCGACGCCGCGCCCGGCCGCGAAGGCGCAGAGCGCGCTGCGCAGCCGCTCCATGTTGGAGCCGGCCGCCGCGACGAGGTCGTCCGCCTGGGCGGGCGTCCTCCCGCGCGCGCGCGCCGCCGCCCTCAACCAGGCGTGGGCGGCCAGGTCCGAGTAACCGGACATCGCCGGGATGGTGGCGTTGAGCTCGAGCGCGCGCGGCAGCTCCCCGCGCCCGGCCGGGAGGAAATCGACGCGCGCCATCACCACCGGACAGGGCGCCTCGTCGAAGAGGCGCGCCATCGCCTCGGCCTCGAGCCCGGTGAACGGGCCGAGGAGCGCGGCGCGGTCGCGGGCATCGCCGCGGGCGAGGAGCGCGCGAGCGAGCTTCACCGCGCCGGAGAGGATCGCGTGCGCCTCGTCGGCCAGGGCCGCCAGCGTCGCCGGCGGGTACACCACCGGCTCGGCGACCAGCGGGATGGGGACGAAGGTGCCCTCGCGCAGCACGGTCATGCCGCCGTCCCATGCGGACTGCGCGGCCTCGCGGCCGATGGCGGCCAGCTCACTTGCGGTGAATGGAGTCATGGTGCGCCTCGGCCAGCGTGCAGCTGCCCTTGCGACGGGCGGCGCGGCGGTGTTAGCTCCGGGTGGGATGAAAATCTACACGAAGGCGGGCGACGGCGGAGAGACCGGTCTCTTCGGGGGCCCGCGGGTGGCGAAGGACGACGCCCGCGTCGAGGCGTACGGGGCCGTCGATGAGCTCGGCGCCGCCCTGGGCGTCGCGCGCGCCCGCGGCCTCGACGCGGAGCTGGCGGGCCTCGTCGGCGCCGTCCAGGATCAGCTCTTCACCATCGGCGCCGAGCTCGCGACCCCTGCCGGCGCGAAGGCGCGATCGCACCTGCCGCCCATCGACCCCGACTGGACGTCGGCGCTGGAGGCGGCCATCGATCGCTTCGAGGGCGAGCTCGAGCCGCTCCGGCAATTCATCCTCGCTGGCGGCGCGCCGGCCGCGGCGGATCTCCACCTCGCGCGCGCGGTCTGCCGCCGCGCCGAGCGGCGGGTGGTGGCGCTGCACCACCACGACCCCGTCTCGTCAGCCGTGCTCGCCTACCTGAACCGGCTGTCCGATTTCCTCTTCGTGGCGGCGCGGGTGGCGAACCACCGGGCCGGCGTGGGGGAGATCCCGTGGCGCCCGGTGAAGGGGTAGCGGTGAGCGCGGCCCCCGCCCGGCGAGCGCCTCCGCGCCGCGTCGCGCTCGTCACCGGCGCCGGCGTGCGCGTGGGCGCGGCCATCGCGCGAGACCTCTCGAGGCACGGGTGGACCGTCGCCGCGCACTACCACGCCCATCGACCGCGCGCGCCGCTCGTGCCGCTCGAGGCCGACCTCGCGCTGCCGGACGGCCCCGGCGCGCTGGCGCGAGCCTTTCGCCAGGAGTTCGACCGTCTCGACCTCCTCGTCTGCTCGGCGGCGAGCTTCGAGCCGTGCCCGCTCGCCGCCACCGACGCCGCGACCTTCGACGCGCAGATGGACCTGAACGCGCGCGCGCCGCTGCTCCTGGTCCGCGCGCTCGCGGCCCTCCTGCGGGCGAGCCGGGGCTCGGTCGTCAACATCGCCGACGTGGGCGGCGGGCTCGTGGCGTGGAAGGGCTACGCCGCTTACGCCGCCTCCAAGGCGGCGCTCGTCCGCCTGACCGAGTGCCTGGCGCTCGAGCTCGCGCCCTCGATACGGGTGAACGCGGTGGCCCCGGGCACGGTCCTCTGGCCGGAGCGCTACCCGACGAGTCGGCGCCGCGAGCTGGCGGGGCGCATCCCGCTGGGCCGGGCCGGCACGCCGGAAGACGTTGCGGCGGCCGTGCGTTACCTGGCGGACGCCCCTTTCGTCACCGGCACCGTGCTGCCGGTCGACGGCGGACGGCATCTCGCGGGTCGGATCGGATGATCCCCGCGGAACCGGAGTGCACCCGCGTCATCGCGTTGAAGCCTCCCCGGGCGCCTGTTAAGTTCGAAATCCGCCCTCGAGGCGAACGACTGGAGAAGGAATGCAGACGACGACCGCCACCCCTACCGCCAAGCCCGGCGAGGCCAACCTCGGCAGCCCCGAGGCGAGCCCCGTCTCTCTCACCGCCAAGGCCGTCGAGATGGTGCGAGACGCCATGGCCCGCGAGAACCTGACCGATTACGGCATCCGCGTCGGGGTCGTGGGCGGAGGCTGCTCGGGCTTCCAGTACTCGATGGATTTCGAGAACGCGCCCAAGGACGGCGACCAGGTCTACGAGCAGGACGGCCTCAAGGTGTACGTCGACCCGATGAGCTCGATGTACCTGCAGGGCGTCAACATCGACTACATCGTCGGCCTGCAGGGCGCGGGGTTCAAGTTCAACAACCCCAGCGCCAAGAACACCTGCGGCTGCGGCCAGAGTTTCACTTACTAGCCCCCGGCGGGGGCCCGTGCTGATCGTCCGCCACGCGGTCGTCGGGCCCTTCGCCGAGAACAGCTATCTCGTGGCCGACAGCGAGAGCGGCGAGGCGGCGATCATCGATCCGGGCGGAGAGCTGCCGCGCGTGCTCGCCCTGCGCGAGCCCGGCTCGTTTCGGATCGCTCGCATCTTCCTCACCCACGGTCACATCGATCACGTGGCGGGCTGCGCCGCGGCCAAGCTCGAGCTCGGGGTGCCCTGCCAGATCCACCGTGATGACAGCCAGTGGCTCGACGCCATCGCGCAGCAGGCCGAGATGTTCGGCTTCGAGGGCGAGCACCTGGAGCACCCGGGCATCGAGACGTTCCACCAGGACGGGGGCACTTTCGCGGTCGGGCAACAGCTCGCGCGGGTCCTCCATACCCCCGGCCACTCGCGCGGGTCCTCGTGCCTCTTCTTCGAGCAGGCCCGCGTCCTCTTCTCGGGCGACACGCTCTTCTCAGGCTCGGTGGGGAGGACCGATCTCCCCGGTGGCGACTTCGAGCAGCTCGACCGATCGATCCGGGAGAAGCTCCTGCCGCTCGGCGACGACGTCCGCTTCCATCCCGGCCACGGTCCGAGCGGCCTCATCGGCGACGAGCGCCGCATGAACCCGTTCGTGGGCGAGGCGACGCGGCGGGGCCGTTTCCCGTGATGGGCTGGTTCACCGCGCGAGCAAGGTGACGCAGCGGCCCTTCTCGCAGCGCGCGCCGGCGATGGGCGGGCAGGCGGCGCCCGGCGCCGGGCAGCCCTCCGCGCGCCATCTCGCCTCGAGCAGCTCCAGGCCACCCCGGTCGGACGAGGCGCGCCGTGATCGGTCGCACACGCCCGGCCCCTGCGCCGGGACCGGGTCGAGCAAGCAGTCGGGGTCGACGCTGCAGGGTGACTTCGCCACGTCGTAGGTAGCGACGTAGCGCCGGAGCACCCCCGTGCAGGGGTCGCGCATGGTCCCGATGAGGAGCAGCGCCCCCATCGCCCCCAGGAGCGCGAAGGCGATGACGGCCCAGCGCATCGGGTTCACCGTCACATGCTCACGACGCCCATGATGTTCTGCCCTGCATCGACGTGGAGCGTCTCGCCGGTGACGTTCTTGCCGAGATCCGAGCAGAGGTAGAGGGCGGCGTTGCCCACGTCGTCGTGCTCGATGTTGCGGCGGAGCGGCGTCTTGTCCGCGTTCTCGCCCAGCATGGAGCGCATGCCCCGGATGCCCGCCGCGGCGAGCGTCTTGAGGGGGCCGGCGCTGATGGCGTTCACGCGGATGCCGTCCTGGCC
>DASPZP010000455.1:0-5931 GCA_035636195.1 Anaeromyxobacteraceae bacterium | reverse complement strand
TCCTGCGCGTGCTCGCCTTTCACACCCGCAGCGAGGCGCAGCTCCGGGCGCGGCTCGCGAAAGGCGGCTTCGAGGCGGAGGTGGACGAGGCGATCACCTGGGCGCGGCGCCTCGGCTACCTGGACGACGCCGCCTACGCCCGCGGCCGCGCGCGCTGGCTCCTCGGAGCGGGCGGGGTCGGGCCAGGCCGCGCGCTGGCGAGGCTGCGCGCCGCCGGGATCGAGCCGTCCGCCGCCCAGGCCGCGGTCGCGGAGGCCGCCGAGGAGCGCGCCGGTCCGCACCGCGGGGCCGACTCGGCGGAGGTGGCGCTCGCCCGCGCCGCCCTGGCGCGCAGGCTGCGCGGCCGCGACCTCGGCGAGCTCGACGAGCGCGGGCGGGCGCGCCTCGCACGCTTCCTGCTGGGCCGCGGCTTCTCCCCCGCGGCAGTGATGCGGCTCGTGCCGGTGCGCGGCGACGGGGACTGACAAGGCGGAGACGGCCTGCGGCCGCCGCCTTTTTCGGCTACATTCGCGCGCCATGTCCGCTCGCGCCGCGTCCCTCGTCCTCGCGCTCGCCGCCTGTGCCCACAGCGGCGTCGACTCCAAGTTCGCCAAGACTGCCGAGGAAGACTACAAGGGCGGCGTCGAGGCGCTGCGGGTGCACAGCTATCCGGAGGCGACCCGCCTCTTCGAGCACGTCCGCACCAAGTACCCGTTCTCGATGTACGCCGCTCTCTCCGAGCTCCGCCTGGCTGACGTCAAGTACGACCAGGACCACAACATCGAGGCCGCCGACGCCTACCAGCAGTTCGTGAAGCTGCACCCGAACCACGAGCAGGCCGATTACGCCGCCTACCGCGCCGGGCTGTCCTACTGGAGGGAGGGCCCGAGCGACTTCATCCTCTTCCCGCCGGCCTTCGAGAAGGACCAGGCGCAGGTGCGCGATGCGGCCAAGGCGCTCGCCGCCTTCGTGCAGAAGTACCCCAACTCGAAATACCGCCCGGAGGCGGAGAAGGTGCTCGGCACGGCGAGGACGCGACTCGCCGAGCACGAGTGGTACGCGGCGGAGTTCTACGCCAACCGCGGCCACTGGTCGGGCGCGGCGGGGCGCCTCGAGACGATCGTGAAGGAGTACCCCGGCTCGCCACGCGAGGCGGAGGCCCTCTACCGGCTCGCCGAGACCTACCTGCGCCTGGAGGAGAAGTTCCGCGCGCAGCAGGCGCTCCAGCAGCTCATCGCGAAGCACCCCCAGGACCCGCGCCGCCCCCAGGCGGAGAAGCTCCTTGCCTCGCTCCGGTAGGCGCGCCGAGCCCCCTTCCCGCACGCGCACCTCGAGCGGCGACCTGGGACGCATCGGGGTCCGCGGCCGTCGGGAGCGCGAAGGCCGGGCGGGCTCGCCCTATCTCGTTCCGGCTGGGCTCGCGCTCTTGGCGGCGCTCGCCGCCTGGCTGTCGTGGGGGCGGCTCGTCTCCTGCGGCGCGTCGCTCGGGGCCCCGGAGACGCAGATCCGGCGGGCGCTCTCGGCGCAGCAGCGCGCCCACCTCGACGACGTGTACGGCTTCCACGCCGGCGGGACGGTCGAGCTGTACCAGACGCGCTACGAGGACGTGGTGCCGCTCGTCGAGGGCTCTCGCGCCACCGTGGTGGCCATGCTGACGGCGGAAGGCCGCGTGGTCTGGCGCGATCAGGAGGCGAAGCTCGTCTACATCGGCCGCGAGCGGTTTCACATGAAGCCCTGCGCCATCGCCGGCTGGTGCGGCGAGGGGGATCAGTTCGAGCGGCTGCGCGGGGTGCTGCTCGCCCTGTTCCGCCGCCAGGACGCGCTCGGCCAGAGAGACGCCGCGGCGCTGGCTCGGCTCATGGCGCCGCCGGAGGGAGCCCCCGCGGCGACGCCCGGCGCGCCGGACCGGCTCGACGGCGCGCTCGCGACGCCCCCGTCCCGCGTGCGCGTGACGGCCTGGCAGATCCGGGTCGAGCGGGACCAGGCCGAGGTCGGCGAGGACCTCGAGCTGACGGCGCCCGGTGCGCCCGCACGGAAGGAGCGCCGCCTGCTCCGGCTCCTCCGGCTGGGTGAGCGCTGGCTGTTCGCCGGGGGGATGTAGGGACAACTTCCCCGCGCGCGGGCTTCGACGCCCCATGCGGCTGGGGTAGACTCCGCCGGGATGACCGAGCTCGATGACGCGCTGAAGCAGGCCCTGGCCGTGGGACGCGCCCACTACCTCAAGCAGGAGTACGCCCGGGCCGAGCCCTACCTCGCGCAGGTGGTCCTGCTGAACCAGTCCTTCGCGGACGTCTACAACATGCTGGGCGTCGTCTATCACGACCAAGGGCAGTACGAGCGGGCCCAGCGTGCCTTCGAGCAGGCGCTCCGCATCAACCCCGCGTATACGGACGCGGCGCTCAACCTGGCGGTCGTCTACAACGACACCGGCAAGTACCAGGCGGCGCGCGACACCTACCGGCAGGCGCTCTCGCACTCCGGGGCGGCGCCCGGGAAGCTCGATCGCTTCGTGAAGGGCAAGCTCGCCAACATGTACTCCGACGTGGGCGACGTCTGGTTCTCGGCAGGACTCCACACCGAGGCCGCGCGCGAGTACGAGCGCGCGCTCGAGCTCTGCCCCGGGTTCGTGGACATCCGCGCGCGCCTGGCCGCGGCCCACCGCGACGCCGGGGCGTCCGACCGCGCGCTGGCCGAGTACGAGGAGATCGTGCGCCAGAACCCCGGCTACGTCCCGGCCCGGCTGTCGCTCGGGCTGGTCTTGCAGGCGGCCGGCCGCCGGGAGGAGGCCGTCGAGCAGTGGCAGGAGGTGCTCAAGCTCTCGCCCGGACACCGCAGCGCGGAGCTCTACCTCAAGCTCGCGGAGGGCGCGGGCGGCGGTCGCCCCGCGCCGTGACGCCGCCCATGGCGAAGCTCCTCTCGCTCCGCTTCCTCTCCGGCCGCTTCCAGGGCGGGGTGGTGCCCCTCGACCAGGGGCGCCCGTTCGTGCTCGGCCGCCAGCAGGGGGCCGATCTGTTCCTGCCCGAGGAGCTCGTCTCGCGACTCCACGCCCGACTCCTCTTCGAGGGCGACGAGCTCGTGCTGGAGGACCTCGGCTCGACGAACGGCACCTATCTGAATGGCGTCCGCGTCACCCGCGCCCGCGTGAGAGAGGGCGATCGCATCCTGCTCGGCCAGTCCATCCTGAAGGTGGTGCCGCGCGAGCAGGCCGCGCCCGCGACCGCCGAGGAGGTGAGGGCGGGCCTGGAGCGCGCGTCCGTCACGGCCGAGCCGCGTCGCGCCAGCGCCATGCAGGGTCGGATCGAGGAGGTGCCGCTCCCGGACCTGTTGCAGCTCTTCGGCACCTCGCGCAAGTCCGGGCTCCTCGTCGTGCAGGGCACCTCCCACGCGGCCGAGGTGCGCCTCGACAAGGGGCGGGTGGTGGGCTGCGTGCTCGACGGTCGCGAGGATCTCTCCTCCGAGAAGAGCTTCTACCGCCTGCTGGGCTGGAGCGCCGGCCACTTCGAGCTCAAGCCTGCCCCGGCCACGCCGCCGACTGGCCGCGCCATCGCTGCGTCGATGGAGGGCCTGCTCATGGAGGGAATGCGTCAGCAGGACGAGTTGCGGCGGCTGCACGGGGTCCTGCCCGCCCGGTTCGCGGTGGTGACCGCCTCGACCAGCGGGCTCGACGCGGCGGACCGAGCGCTGCTCACGCTCGCCGCGCAGCACGGAGCGCTCGACGCGGTGCTCGACGCGACCCAACAGCCGGACCTCGTCGTCGCCGAGCGGCTGGAGAAGCTCGCGTCCCGCGGCTTCCTCGTCGGCGTGGAGTAGGCGTGGCGAGCGTTGCCCGGCCGCGCGGTGGCCCTTAGGTCTCACGCATGTCTGGGATGGATCAGGTGCGGCTCACCACGTTGAGCCACGGCGCGGGTTGAGCCTGCAAGATCCGGCCGGCGGATCTGGCGCAGGTCCTGCGCTCACTCCCACGTTCTACGAACCCCAGCGTGCTCGTCGGCCACGAGACGAGCGACGACGCCGCCGTCTACCAGCTCTCGCCCACCGAGGCGGTGGTGCAGACGGTCGACTTCTTCACGCCGGTGGTGGACGACCCATTCCTGTTCGGTCGCATCGCGGGAGCCAACGCCTTCTCCGACGTGTGGGCGATGGGCGCCCGGCCCATCTTCGCCCTGAACCTGGTCGGCTTCCCCATCGGGAAGCTGCCCCTGGAGGTCCTGGGCGAGATCCTGCGCGGCGGCGCGGACGCCGCGGCGGAGGCTGGAGCGCCCATCCTGGGCGGGCACAGCATCGACGATCCCGAGCCCAAGTACGGCATGGCGGTGACCGGGCTCGTCCACCCCCAGCGCGTGCTGCGGAACGTGGGCGCGCGCCCGGGCGATCGGCTCTTGCTCACGAAGCCGCTCGGCTCGGGCATCGTCAGCACCGCCATCAAGCGTGGCGTGGCGGACGCCGCGCTCATCGACCGCATGGTGAAGGTGATGGCGGCCTTGAACCGCCGGGCCGGAGAGGTGCTGGCCGCCAGCGGCGCCGTGCACGCGCTCACCGACGTGACCGGCTTCGGGCTGCTGGGGCACGCGCTCGAGATGGCGCAGGGCTCCGACGTCACGCTGCGGCTGCGCGCCGCGTCCGTGCCGCTGGTGGAGGGCGTGCGCGCGCTGGCCGAGCAGGACATCGCGCCGGGTGGCACGCGCGCGAACCTGAGCTGGGTCGGGCCTCACGTCCGCTTCGACGCGGCGCTCGATCCGCCCGCACGGCTGCTCCTCGCGGACGCGCAGACGAACGGCGGGCTGTTCGCGGCGGTGCCCCCGGAGCGCTTCGAGGAGGTGATGTCGGACCTCTTGCGGGCGGGTGTGTCGGCGGCCGCGGTCGGCGACGTCACTCCGGTGGGCGAGGCGCGCATCGAGGTCCTGGCGCGGTAGGATGTGGCGTGCCGATCGCCGTCCTGCTCGCACTCGCCGCCGGCGCCGCCGGTGCGATGCTCCCCGCCGAGCCCCCCTGGGTGGCGGTGGTGGATCCGGGGCACGGCGGGGAGAAGGACGGTGCGATCGGGCCGGGTGGGGTGCGCGAGAAGGAGCTCGCGCTCCAGATCGCCCGGCGCGTGGCGGCGCAGCTCCGGCGGCACGGCGCCCGCGTCGTGCTGACCCGCTCCACCGACCGCGCCGTGGGCCTGGCGGAGCGCGCCGCCCGCGCCAACGCCGAGGGGGCGGACCTGTTCCTCTCGATCCACCTCAATTCGCTGCCCGGCCCGGCACGCGCCAGGGCGCGCGGGGTCGAGACCTACTTCCTCTCCGCCGACGCGAGCGATGCGTCGGCCACCGCCGTCGCCGCGCGCGAGAACGCCGATCGCCTGGCGGGCGAGCCCGAGCCGGATCCGCGCGACCCGGTCTCGGGGATCCTGCAGGACCTCGCCGACACCGACGCGCTCTCCGGGAGCTCCCGGCTCGCCTACGCCGTGCACGAGCGGCTGGTGAAGCGACTCCGCTCGGAAGACCGTGGGGTGAAGCAGGCGCCCTTCTACGTCCTCGCCGGGGCGCGCATGCCGGCTGTGCTGATCGAGGTGGGGTTCGTCTCCAACGCCGCCGAGGCGCGGAAGCTGGCCACGTCCGCCTACCAGGATGAGGTGGCGGAGGCGATAGCGGATGGAGTCCGGGCCTGGCGGAGCGCGGTGCGAGGGTCGGACTGAGGGGGGCGGGGTCGGGTCGAGGGTCACGGTCGGGGTGGCGGTCGGGGTCGGGGTCGCTTTCTCCCTCGCCCCGCGAAGCGGGGAGAGGGTCGGCGAGAGGGGCGGATTCCGTGGTCGGGGTTGGGGTCGAGGTCGGGGTCGAGGTCGAGGTCGGCCTGTCTCCCTCTCCCCCGGCGGGGGAGAGGGCTGGGGTGAGGGGGGAAGCGGTCGCGGACCCACAAGTGGCGGTCGCAGGCTCGCGCCAGCCGGGGGCTGGCACTGCGCCTGCCATCCGA
>DASPZP010000454.1:0-14188 GCA_035636195.1 Anaeromyxobacteraceae bacterium | reverse complement strand
GAAGAAGCCGTGGATCGTGCCCATCCCCGGGACGACGAAGCTGAAGCACATGGAGGAGAACCTCGGTGCGCTCGCGATCGAGCTGACGGCCGAGGAGGTCGCGGAGATCGAGGCGGGCTTCGCGCGACTTCGGGTGCAGGGTTCGGGTCAGTAGGCCACGGTGAAACGGCTCCGGAGGTGCTGGGGCCGCTCGATCTCATCGAGGATGGCCACCGCCAGATCCTCGACGGAGATCCTCGCCGGGACCTGTCCAGCCATGAGGAGCTGGTCACCACCCGTGCGGTACTTCCCGGTCCGGGCTCCCGGCTCGAGGATGGCGGGCGGCGAGATGAAGGTCCAGTCGAGCTCCTTCTCCGCGCGGAGGAGGGTGAGCGCCTCGCGAGCGCCCAGAGCTCCCTGCTTGTACTCGGCCGGGAAGGTCGGGGTGTCGACGAGCTGAACTCCGGGCGCCACCTCCAGGCTCCCGGCGCCGCCGACGACGAGGAGGCGCCGGACGCCGGACCTGCGTACGCCCTCCTGGATCGCCTTCGATCCCTTGACGTGCAGCGCGAAGATGTCGGGATTGGTCCAGCCCGGATTGTAGGCGCTGATCACGGCGTCGCTTCCTCGCACCGCGGCCTCGACCTGTACCGGGTCCGTCGCATCCGCCTTCAGCGGTCGGAGCTTCGGGTGCGCCGCGAGCTTCTCCGGGTGCTGCACGATCGCCGTCAGCTCGTGGTTGCGGCTCAGCGCCTCGGCGAGGACCCTCGAGCCGACGAAGCCGGTCGCTCCGATCAGTGCAATCTTCATGTGTCTCCTCCTTCAAATGGGCAGGCGGAGCCTGCGTGGTAAAGAGGCGTCATCCGAAGATCACCGAGCGCATCGACAGGGACGCGAGGTCGAACCCGGTGAGGGGGAACCGCACCGCGTCGTCCCGATCGCTCGCGCCCGCCGCGTACAGCACCGGCAGGTAGTGGTCGGGGGTGGGGTGCGCTAGCCTTCCGGCGTCGCCGTCGAGCGCGCGGGTCAGGTGCGCGAGGTCGCGGCGCTCGAGCGCGGCGGCGATCCCCTCGAAGGCGCGCGCCCAGGCCGGCGTCGCGGTCTCTCCCCGGTGCGACGCGGTGAACGCGTGGCGCAGGTTGTGGACGAGATTGCCGCTGCCCAGCACGAGCACGCCCTCGTCGCGGAGCGGCGGTACAGGTCGTCTGGGAAGCCGCCGAAGTCGTGGATGGTCTTCGGATGTTCGTTCGCGGTCGCGGCGCCATCGCGATTGCTCTCGGGCGGAGCGCGCTACTGGGCGAGCCCGATCTGCTTCATGAACTCGCCGTTGTCCCAGAACAGGAACTCCTCGAACATGATGCCGTCCTTGTTCCAGTGGCCGATCGTCGCCATCGGGATGCGATAGGCCTTGTCGGTCGGCTGGATGGTCTTGCCGTCGGGGAGCACCATCGGCTTCGTGAACGTGCCCTCGAGCCAGCCGGTGACGGCCGTCCACTCGCCGTCCGCGGTGCCGAACCGGGCCGGGTGCTCCTTGATCCGGTTGTCGGGCGCGAAGGTCCACATGTACTTCAGGTCCTCGATGTGCTTCTCGATGCCCTGCGCCGTGTGGCCGTCGGGCCAGTGCACCACGACGTCCTTCGTGTGGCTCTTGTGGAGATCCTGCCACTGCTGGCCGGTGTAGACGCGGAAATCGAGGTCGTCGAAGTTTGCGAGGTTCTTCGCGAGCACGGCCGGGACACCCTTGACCTTGGGGGCGTGATCGCCCGCCTTGGTGCCGGGCCACTTGTTCTCGGCGGCGCGGACGGGCGACGCGGCGAGCAGCGCGGCGGCCGCGGCGGCGGCGCTCATCGTGGAGAGGCGGAGCTTCGTGGTCATGATCTCGTTCCTTTCCGACTGGATTCGTTCGTGGCCGGTGGTCCATCCGCCGGATGCTTCCGACCCTGCTTCGTGATCTCCGGCGCTAGCGCAGCGAGGCGGTGACAGCCGAGCGCTTCCTGGAGCGCGGGGAAGAGTGTCCGCTCCTCGAACGCGGCGTGCTCTGCGAGCTTCCGCTCGAGCTCCGCGACCACCGTGGCGCGCTCCTGGCCGTCGCTCGCGCGCAGCTCCCGTGCGAGCCGGCGGAGTACGACGTGGTCGCCGAGCGTGAACACCACCGTGGCGTCCGCCTCCGAGAGCCTCTGCGCCAGCTCGGGGATGAGTACATCCTCCTCGACGCGGCAGTGCGGCAGGATCTCCGCGTCCCACAGCGCGAGGAGCCGCGCCGCGCGGCTCGCCGGGTCCTCCGGAGCCCACCGCTCGATCTCCGTGAGCCAGCGGGCGTGCTCGACGGAGAGGCGTCGGAGCTGGGGGCAGAGGATCACGGCGCGCCCCTACGCGGCCTTCTCCGCCGCCTGCCGGACCGCCTGCAGCTCGATCTCGATGTCGACGCGGTCCGCGACGAGGACGCCGCCCGTCTCGAGCGCCTGGTTCCAGGTGAGGCCGAAGTCCTTCCGGTTGAGCGACGCGGTCGCGGTGAACCCGATGCGCTGGTTGCCCCAGGGGTCCTTACCCTGGCCGCCGTACTCGACGTCGAGGACAACCTCGCGGGTCGTGCCGCGGATCGTGAGGTCGCCCACGACGCGCAGGCGGTCCTTCGAGGCGAGCTCGACGTGGCGGCTCTTGTAGCAGAGGGTCGGGTGCTTCGCCGCATCCAGGAAGTCGGGCGAGCGCAGGTGGGTGTCGCGGTCGGCGACCCCCGTTTCGATGCTCGCCACGTCGATCTCGACGTCGACCGAGGAGCTCGCGAGGTCCGCGCTGTCGAGCGCCAGTGTCGCGTTCCATCGGGTAAAGCGCCCCCGCACTTTCGAGATGACCATGTGCCGGACGGTGAAGTTCACCGCCGAGTGCGCGCCGTCGACCTGCCACTTCTCGTTCGCCATGTCGGGCTCCTGTCTGTTGGCTTCGAGGACGGAGATTGCAGCGCGCGCGCCAGCGACGGCGCACGGGCAACCCAGCGTGTTCATTCAGAGCGGCGAAGGCGGGCGCGAGCGCCGCTCGCTCATTACGATCAGCACCCGCTCATTTCGATCAGGAGCCCGCGTGCGCGCGACCGACCTCGACCTCCGCGAGTTGCTCTCGTTCGAGCCTGGCGGAGGGGTCATCCGTTTTGGAGGGGAGCGCGTCCTCCTGTTCGACGCCGTGGCGCTCGGCATCCTGCGCCGGGAGCTCATCGACAGCGTCGGCGTCACTGTGACCCGCGGCATCCTCACCCGATTCGGGTACGCCCATGGTCGACGCGTGGCCGAGACGCTCCGATCGGCGTTCGCGTGGGACAGCGAGGAGGAGTGGCGAATCGCCGGTGGTCGGCTCCACATGCTGCAGGGGCATGTCGTCATCGAGCAACCAGCGACGCCCGCGTCGCCAGGGCCGGCGCCCTTCGTCGAGTCGATCTGGCATGACTCGTACGAGGCGGACCAGCACCTGCTCCACCTCGGTCAGGCGGACGAGCCGGTCTGCTGGACGCTCGCCGGGTTCGCGAGCGGATACCTGTCGCTCGCGAACGGGCGCGAGGTCTATTGCGTCGAGGATCGCTGCCGTGGAAAGGGAGACCCGCTGTGCCACCTCGTCGGACGGTTCAAGGAGGACTGGGGTTCGACCATCGAGCCGCACCTCGCGTTCTTCGACAAGGCTCATCTCGACTCCGCGCTCGAAGGCGTCACGACCGCGCTGCGCGCGGCGGAGCGACGCCTGCGGGCGCGCCGTGAGGAGCTGGCTCGATTCGCGCCGGGTGCCGAGGAGCGCAAGGGGCTCGTCGTCCGAAGCGAGGCCATGGCACGAGTCCTCGACCTTGCCCAGCGCGTCGCGAAGGTCGAGTCGACGGCGCTCATCACGGGCGAGAGCGGAGTCGGGAAGGAGCGAATCGCGCGGCTGATCCATGACGAGTCGCCGCGGGCGTCGCGCCCGTTCGTCGCAATGAACTGCGGAGCAGTCGTCGAGACGCTGCTCGAGAGCGAGCTCTTCGGTCATATGCGCGGCGCCTTCACGGGCGCCGACCGCGAGCGCCCCGGCCTCTTCGAGGCGGCGAATGGTGGCACGCTCTTTCTGGACGAGGTCGGCGAGGTCTCCCCAGGAATGCAGGTAAAGCTCCTGCGCGCGCTCCAGGAGAAGGAGGTCCGGCGTGTCGGGGAGAACCGGTCGCGTCCGGTCGACGTGCGGGTGGTCGCGGCGACCAACCGGAACCTCGCAGACGAGGTCGCCGCCGGGCGGTTCCGTAAGGACTTCTATTACCGGCTCCGCGTCATCGAGCTCCGCGTTCCGCCGTTGCGAGATCGCCCGGAGGAGATCCTGCCGCTCGCGCGCGTGTTCCTCGGGGATCTGGCGAAACGGATGGGACGGAAGCTCACCGGCTTCACGCCACGAGCCGCCGACCAACTTCTCAGGTACGAGTGGCCCGGCAACGTGAGGGAGGTACAGAACGCGATCGAGCACGCGGTGGCCCTCGCAGCAGGGAACCGCGTCGACGTGGACGACCTCCCCGAGGAGCTTCGGACGGCGGCGGCACGACCGCGGCCGCGTGGGCGCACGCAGCACCTCGAAGACGTCGAGCGCGAGTACATCCTCGCCGCCGTCGAGAGCGCCGGCGGCAACCGCACGCGCGCCGCGGCGGAGCTCGGGATCGGGCTCGCGACGCTGAGGCGGAAGCTGCACCGGTACGAGGCGGCGACCGAGGGACGTCGTGCCGACGCTCGCGGCCGTCCAAAGAGTTAGCCGCGCGCGTGTCGGAGGTGGTCCTGGGCGGCAGCGGCGTGGGCCCTCGCGTTGCCGTTTCCCGGATCTTTACAAACGGAGGATCACCGATCCGACAGCTTGTCTCGAAGCCAATCGGCTGTATCCTCATCGCCCGGGGCGAGTTCCGGGCGACCCGCGTGGGGCTCTCGCTTCGGGTCCACGCCGGGCCCCTCGCCGCGTTCCTGCCCCGGTGACGGCTCGCGCAAGCCGCGCGGCCGGTGCCCGGACGCTCCACTTCCTGATCCGCCACTCTCTCTTCTGCGCGATGTCATCGATCCGCAGCTCGTGACAGCGCGCGCCGATCGTGGGATCGGCCGCGACTCGGGCATGGAGAGCGTCTCGCCACGCTGGATCCGTCGCGGCAGCATGCCTCCCTCGACCCGAGCGTCGCTCGACATCGGTGGCGTCTTCAGCTCACCGGCCATCCAGGCGAGCGGCTTGTCCTCCCGCGGAGGCGGCGCACGCCGGCGGGAAGCCTTTCGAGTCACGCGAGCTTATGCCGAATCCGACATAAGTCATGTCGGGGAAGGGATTCGAATCAGCGAGCCCGCTACCGCGCGAGTCGCACCTCCCGCTCCACGGACCCGTCGTCCTCGAGCCTGAGGCCGCGCAGGGGCGGGGGCAGTGTCATGCCCTGGACGACCGGCTCGACCGGGCGCCCTGCAGTCTCCCGCGTTTTGGCTGCGCGGGATCGTGAAGCTTTCCTGAATGGCCCATTCGCTTCTCGGCCGTTTCGCGACCTCGCGCGGACGCGTAAGTTCGCCACCGATGACCCACAGCGAGTGCTCTCGAGAGCGCCCGCATCGCGAGGACGTTCCATGTACAACGCGAAGGCCTACTCCGTCGCCGGCGCGACGTCGCCGTTTGCCGCCACCACGATCAAGCGGCGCGACCCGACCCCGCACGATGTCCAGATCGAGATCCTGTTCTGCGGGATCTGCCACTCCGATCTCCACACGGCCCGGAACGAGTGGAGCAGCGTGATGCCCACCGTCTTCCCCTGCGTCCCCGGCCACGAGATCGTCGGCCGCGTGACCAAGGTCGGCTCGGCGGTCACCCGGTTCGGGTCGGGCGACCTCGCCGGCGTCGGCTGCCTGGTCGACTCCGACGGCACCTGCCCCGAGTGCCGAGCCAGCCTCGAGCAGTTCTGCCCGAACGGAACCCTCACTTACAACGCGCGGGACAAGCACCTCGGAGGTGTCACCTACGGTGGTTACTCCGACAGCGTCGTCGTCGACGAGCGCTTCGTGGTGCGCGTCCCCTCCAACCTCGACCTCGCGGGAGCGGCGCCTCTCCTCTGCGCCGGGATCACGACGTACTCGCCCATGCGCCACTGGGGCGTCACCAAGGGCAAGAAGGTGGGCGTGGTGGGTCTCGGCGGGCTGGGCCACATGGGTGTGAAGTTTGCTCACGCGCTCGGAGCCCACGTCGTCGCCTTCACGACCTCACCCCGCAAGAAGGAAGACGCCCTCCGCCTCGGCGCCGACGAGGTCGTCATCTCGCGCAGCGCCGACGAAATGCGCAAGCACGCCGGTAGCTTCGACTTCATCCTCGACGCCGTCTCAGCCGATCACGACATCAACGCGTACGTGCATCTCCTCCGCCGTGACGGCAACATCACCCTCGTCGGGGCGCCAGAGAAGCCTCTCGCCGTCTCCGCCTTCGGCCTCCTGCTCGGACGTCGCAGTCTCTCGGGATCGCCCATCGGCGGCATCCGCGAAACGCAGGAGATGCTCGATTTCTGCAGCACGCACGGCATCACGGCCGACGTCGAGGTCATCCCCATCCAAAAGGTCAACGAAGCCTACCAGCGGCTGCTCAAGTCCGACGTGAAGTACCGCTTCTCCATCGACATGGCCTCCCTCAAGTCGCCATGAGCCCGGAGCGCGGGTCCAGAGGGGAAGAGCGCTCGGGACGGCGCGCGGACGCGCGTCCCTAGCGCCCCACACCGGGCACGTGTAGGAAACGTTCACGGTGGCCTTCACTCCCCTCAACGCCCTGAATTCCTTCATCGCCGTCGCAAGACGTCGCAGCTTCGCGGCAGCTGCCAGGGACCTGGGCGTGTCCACCTCAGCGCTGAGCCAGTCCGTTCGTCAGCTCGAGGCCCGCCTCGGGGTGACCTTGCTCACGCGGACCTCCCGGACCGTGGCGCTCACCGACGCGGGGCAGCGCCTGCTCGAGAACGCTGGCGCCGCGGTGGACCAGGCTCTGGAGTCTCTCAAGACGGTGTCCGCCCGGCCCGGTGAAGTCACGGGCCGGGTCCGGCTCTCGGTGCCGACCCCGGCGGTGGCGCTCATCGCCGCGCGAGTGCTTCCGGCGTTCATCGAGCGGCATCCGAAGGTGGAGGTGGAAATCCAGGTCGAGAACCGGTTCGTGAACATCGTCGCGGAGGGACTCGACGCCGGCATCCGCCTCAGCGAGGCCATCGAGCGCGACATGGTCCAGGTCCGGCTCACCAAACCGGGCCGCTTCGTCGTGGCGGCGGCTCCCTCCTACCTGGCACGGTGCGGCACCCCGCAGAGGCCCCAGGACCTGCTCCAGCACGATTGCATCTGCATCCGCACGTCCACCGGCGGAGCGCGGTACGCGTGGGAACTCGAGCGCGGGAGGAAGGTGTGGCGGGTTCCCGTCGAAGGACCGCTCACGACGAACGACCCCGAGCTCATGCGAATTCTTGCAGTGGCGGGAGTGGGCCTCCTCTTCACGTTCGAACCGATGATCGCCGAAGAGCTGCGGCGCGGGAGCCTCCGCATCGTCCTCGAGCAGTACGCGGCGGCCGTGCCAGGGTTCTTCCTGTACTTCCCCAGCAGGTCACAGGTGTCGCCCGCGCTCAGAGCTTTCGTGGATGTCGCTCGCGAAATGGTGGGACAGGGCAATCTGCGCGCGCTCTGATCGGCAACGGCGCGCGATCTGATCGGCAACCCTCGCTAAGTGGCGCGGTCCTCACGTCGGCAGGTGCAGTTCTGCGAATTCCACTGCTTGCGCGCGCAGCGTCCGGTCTTGTGGTCAAGAGTCTGTTCGAAGGCGAGGGGCTCCACCGCGACAGCCTCGGGACGGTGCAGCCCATCCATCCGGCCGAGCTGAACTGGATGACGGCCGGCCGTGGCATCGTTCACTCTGAGCGGATGCGCCGCGACGCTCGAGGACGGCGGCGTCGTCGTGCGCGTCATCGCCGGGTCGTTGCTCGGCGTCACGTCCGCAGTGCGGACCGATTCTCCACTCTTCTACGCCGACGTGAAATTTAGCGCGGGCGCGGTGCTTTCCTTCCCGCCGAGTACGACGAGCGTGCCGCGTTCGTCGTCGAGGGCTCCGCGTCGATCGCCGAGACGAAGTTGCGACAGGGTGAGATCGCCTTCCGTCCAATGCACCGGGTACGCCCACGTCCTCATCGCCACCATCCTGGCCGGCGCTGTCATACCCTGACGAGCTTTACCTTCGTGTCGTAGAACGACACGCTTCCGCTGACCTTGTCGAGCATGCAGGTGTTCTTGAGGTGCGGATCCCGCCACATCGCGGCGTTCGCGTGCACGCCGCCCGTGCGCTTCGGATCGGCCTTCACCTCGACGCCGTCGATGACGAGGTCTGCGGCGCCGGTGGCCCAGTGGCCGAACCCGAGGGCGAACGTCATGACCCCAGGACGGATCGTCTCCGTCACGTGGACCTTGCCGATCATCGGCTTCTTCCTGCCCGCGCCGAGATCCCAGGTGCCCTCGGGGTTCGTCGCCGAGACGACCTTGACGCGCTGCCCCTCCTTCAGGCCGAGGCGCTTCGCGTCGCTCGTGTGGATCACGATCGCGTTCTCGGGCATGTGCAGCGTGAGGTACGGGTGCGAGATCGTCCGCGACTTCGTCATTCGCACGTCGCGCTGGGTGACCATGTGGAGGTCGTGCCCGGCCGCGAGCTCCTTCGGCTCGCGCCCGAGCGTGTCCGCGACCGGCACGTAGGTGGACATGCCGAGGAACGGCTTGCCCGTGAAGACGTCCTTCACCTTCGCGGTCTTCTCCTGGTACAGGTTCACGAGCTTCCCGTACTTGTTCGCGACCTGGTCGCCCTTGTACGAGGCCTCCTGCGTGTCGAAGCGGCCGCCGCGCGTCAGGACGCTCACGACTTTGCGCCAGCTCGGGCCGGCGATGCGCTCCCAGCGTCCCGGATCGAAAACGCTCTTTGGCAGGTGCCGCCGGCTCTCGGTGAAGATGCGGAGCTCCTCGTCGCTCGCGTCGGGGACGGGGTCCTTGCCATCCCACGCCAGATTCGCGACGAGCCTGACGTAGAAGTCGTCCGGGCGCATGAGGTCCTGGCCCGGGCCGAAGGCATCCTTCCCGAAGCCCTGGATCCCAAGGCGCTCGGCGAGCGCGAGCCAGAGCGTCTCGTACGAGATCGGCTGCTCCTCGCCGAAGACCTTCACGACCTCGGTCGGCGGCGCGATCACGGGCTGGCGCACCGGCTGCGACTTCACCGGCATGTTCGGGTGCGACCCGTGGAACTCCCAGCGCTCGAGGTAGTGGAAGTCGGGGAAGAGGTAGTCGGCGTACGCGGTGGTCACGCCGACCGTGATGTCGCTCGCGAAGTACAGGGGGACCTTCTCGAGGTTCGTGAGCGCCTCTATGTTCGCGTCCGCCGCCGGCAGCGAGTACGTCGGTGCCGCCATGTACGAGTACGCGACCTTAATCGGGTACGGGTACGCGTCGAGGACGGACGGCAGGATCTCCTCGTAGACCTCGGCCGAGAGCGGGTACCAGTTCCGCTTGGCGGGGTAGCCTGCGAAGAGCGTCGAGTCCTCGTACTTCGCGTCGTGCCGGATGACCGAGAGGCCGAAGAGCTTCCCGGTCTTGGGCGTGATCTTCGGGAGCCGGAACGGCTGCTGGTCGTTCTTCGTCCCGTCGTAGTTCCAGGTGGAGGCCGCGATCATCCCGCCCGCCCAGTCGAAGTTCCCGAGCAGGAGGTTCAGGTTCATGAGCGCGGCGACGTTGTAGAAGCCGTTCGTGTGCTGGGCGGGGCCGCGGTGCATGTCCACCGCCGCCTTCTTCCCGTGGGAGGTGAGCTTCCGGCCGACCTCCTCGATGACCTTCGGCTCGAGGCCGCAGATCGCCGCCCAGTCCGCGATGCTCCGCTCGCGGGCCGCCTCCCGCATGACCGCGAGCGAGCTCTTCACCCGCACCGGGCCCTTCTCCGACGGGAGCTCGGCGTCCACAAACAGGTCGCCCTCGACCGGCTCCTTCTCCGAGTTCGGGTCGACCGCGACCGGCTTCCCGTCCTTCATCGCGACGAGGTACTCGAACTCCGTCTCCTTCCCGTCCTTGTCCTTTCGCGTCTCCTTGGGCTTGAGACCGATCTCGGAGGCCCGCACGAACGAGCCGGGCTGGCCGTCGGCGCCGACCTTCACGAGCCAGGTCGCGTTCGACCAGGTCGGCTCCTTGTCGGCCGCCGCCGCGCCCTTGTTCGCGTTGGCGAGGTACTTCGCGTCGAACCGCTCGTGATCCAGGATCCAGCGGGTGACGCCCATGGCGAACGCGGCGTCGGTTCCGGGCTTCACCGGGATCCAGCTCCCGGGCGCGCGCGAGGCGAGCTTCGTGAAGCGCGGGTCGAGGACGGAGATCTCGAGCTTCCCGTCGACGAGCCGCTGCGTGATGCGCGGGCTCCGGTTCGGCGGACCGTAGTTCGCGTCGAACAGGTTCGAGCCGACGAAGAGGACGTACTCCGAGTTCTCCGCGTCCGCCTGCCAGTAGAAGGCGGGTCCGCTGCCGTAGCCCGTGCCCTCGTACTGCTCCCCCATCGCCTTGCAGGAGAAGTAGAGCGCCCCCTGGCAGACCGTGGCGTGCCCGTGGGTGTTGAGCGTGCCGAACGCGTTCGTGAACCGCTTAGAGAGGTCGGAGCGGCCGCCCTTCTTACGGCCCCAGAAGTAGAGGAACTGGTTGTTCTTGGGCCCGAAGTCCGGGTGGTCCGGATCGATGAGCACGTCGAGGTGCGCGGCGTGCTTCGCTTTGAACTCGGCGACCCCGAGCTTCTTCTTGCGGAGGAGAGCCACGTCCGCGGCCATCTCGTCCATGACCTTGGGGTCCTTCGCGACGTAGAGGTCGCGGAGGCCGGTGACGACCCGGTTCTCCTCGCCCGGAATGTGAGCGAAGAGCTTCCCGCCGTCCACGATCTCATCGACCGCCTGGTCGAACGGGACCGAGACCCACCTGCCCTCGCCGCGCTTCCCGGCGCGCTTCAGCACCTTGCGGATGCGGTAGGGGTCGTACGCGCCCTGATGGCCGGCCTGGCCCTTCGGGCAGATGGCGGAGTCGAGCTTCGCGGCCGTGGCGAGGCCGGCCGTCATGGGCAGGTGCGGCGTGAGCGTGTACGGGTTGTAGGGATTCCCGTCGATCTTCACGGCTACGCCGTCGAGCACCTTCACCTTGATGCCGCACCCGGTGTTGCAGTTGAGGCAGGCGGTGAAGAGCTGGTTCTCCGGCCTCATGAGCTCGTATAGCTCGGCCTCGGTGAGCTCGCCCGCCTCGGCGCGCGCAAGGAGCCCATGCGCGAAGTCCAGCCGCGAGGCGACGAGTGCGCCACAGCTGGCGATCGCGCTCTTCTTCAGGAACTCGCGGCGCGACGTGCCGTTGCCATCAGCCATAGATCACCTCGAGCTTCTCGCGCGCGACGTAGTAGACGCGGGGTGCGGTGCCGGCCTTCGCCTTCAGGACCTGGAGCTTGTTCGCCTTCCTCACCTTGGCGATGAGGCTCTCAGCGTCGCTCTCGTCGCCGAAGTAGCCGATCCGCCCGATGCAGCTCGTGATGCACTGCGGGAGCATTCCGTTCGCGAGCCGGTGGGTGCAGAAGTGGCACTTGCGGGCATTGCCGACAGGGAGATTCTTCCCGACGCGAGGCCACTTCTTCCCGTACTCGAACGAGGGCAGCGTTTCGTATTTCTCGAGTTCGGGCGTGCCGTCCGAGTGATACGAGCCGTCGTCGAGCGTCCGCGCGCCGTAGGGGCACGCCGGAACGCACTTCCCGCAGCCGATGCACTTCGCGTAGTTGATCGGAACGGTCCCCGCGGCGATCCCTTTCGTCTCCTTCCAGGTCGCGCCCTCCGCCCCCTTCACCGGGCACGCGGCGACGCACGGCGGCTTGTCGCACTGCATGCACGGGCGCGGCAGGAACGTGCGTGCGGGGGTCGGGTACTTGCCGCTCTCGTAGTCGTAGACTGGGCGGTAGTAGAGCTTCGGCGGGAGCTTGTTCTCCGAGACGCACGCGATCGTGCAGGCGTGGCAGCCCACGCACTTGCGCAGGTCGAGGAGCATCGCCCATCGCCGCTCTCCGGCAGGCTTCTTCAGCGCCCGCTCGAGGTCCTCGTGCATCGTGACGAGAATGTCTCTTTCCATGATCGTCCTCGGGTCGGTCACCGGTGGCAGCGGTCGCACGCGTCGACGCCGAACGCGCGTTTCCCGTCGTGGCAGGCGCCACAGGAGCGGCCCTGCTGCATCTGCTTCATCGTCGCGTGCTGGCTTCGCTTCGTGTCGAGGTAGAGGCGCGCATGGCAGTCCTGGCAGCGCAGCTTCGTGGCGACGACGTGAGCGTCATGGCTGAAAACAGCCTTACCGGCGCCCTTGGGCTCGAACGAGACGTCGCCTCCGCCGACCACGGCGCGTGCGGAGCCGACTGCGAGCACTGCAAGCGTTACGGCGAGGAACAGGGGTCTCATCGGCCGATCCCTCCCGGGTCGTCGTCCATCGCGTTGGGGCGATAGGAAACCGGAAAAGAAAGCCGATGTCCATCGATCTGTGCGCTCCGTGACCTGAACGCGCACGCGGGTCGAACTTGACTGCCGTCTAGTAGAGCGGAGGAGGAGGACGCCTTCGCGCCATTCGCACCATGACGAATACAAGAATAGCGGGGGCGGCGAAGACGATGGCCCCCAAGCCCATCGGGCCGGAATCCATCCCGAGCTCGCCTGTCGTCATGGCTCGCCTCCTTGGCGCTTGCATCCGCTCCCGGGTAATCGCAATATTACGATGCGATGGCCGCCAACCTGAAGAGAGCCCCCGGCGCGGGTCCAGATCCTGCGGCTGCTCATCCGTCGCGAGGCCTGCATCTGCGGCGACATCGTCGACGAGCTGCCGCTCGCTCAGTCCACCGTCTCCCAGCACCTCAAGGTGCTGAAAGACGTCGGGCTCATCCGCGGCGAGATCGACGGTCCGCGCGTCTGCTACTGCATCGAGCCCCGCGCGCTCCGCCGGCTCAAGGCGCTCATCGGGAGCCTGTGAAATGTCCGAAGCAACCCTCGTCGCGCCGGCGCGAAGGCATCACCCGCAGGCTCGCCCGCGAGGTCCTCGCGGAGCTCGCCGGGCGCGCTCCGACGAGCAGCATCTATAGCGAGGCCGTCCACGAGCTCGTCGCCATCGGAGCGGCGATCGCGGCCAATTGCGAGCCGTGCTTCCGGCACCACTTCGACAAGGCGCGGCAGCTGGGCGTGTCGAAGGAGGACATGGCCCGCGCCGTCACGACGGCGCAGATGGTGAAGGAGTCGCCGGCGCGCGCCGTCCTCGAGCTCGCCGAGAAGTACGTCGGCTCGAAGATCGTGATGAAGCAAGGCCTCGACGCGTGCCGCGCTGCGGTCGACACCGAGCTTCTCGGAACCGGTTCTGCGCCTGCTCCGAAGAAGTGCTGCCGAGGGCGCGATAGACCTCGTGCGCCTCGCGACGCGTCACCTCTTACACGCTGCGGCTCCTCACGCTGCCGTCGGCCTGGACCGGGTTCGTGGAGTAGAGCGCCCACGGAAGACCACGGTCGCGGCCGCGATCTCTGTGGATCTGGCGCGGCGCGGCCTGCGCGTGCGGCTGAGCACGACGGACCCCGCGGCAACACGTCGCCGACGTCGTCGGGACGCCGCCGCCGGGGCTGACGGTGAGCCGGATCTATCCGGCGGCCGAGACGCGCGCCTACGCCGCCGAGGTGCTCTCGACGGTGGGCACGCAGCTCGATGAGAAGCGCCGGGCGCTGCTCGAGGAAGATCCGACATTTCGGCTTCCAATCTGCACTACTACTTCTGCAAGACCTGCGGCATCCGGACGCCCGGCCGTGGCGAGCACGGCCCCAAGGGTGGCCCGTCTTTCTTCGTCCCCGTGGCTGCGCTGGACAACGTCGCAGCTGAGGAACAAGCCTCGGCGCCCATCAGGTTCGTGGATGGGCGCAATGACCGCTACGACCGTACACCCGAACATGCGCGCTGGATGTGACTGAGGACATCGGGAGCCTGCCGGAGCGCGCAAAGCGAAGGCCAAGCTGCGCGCCACACAGCGGGGACCGACTGAGCGTGTGGGCTCCGAGGGTAAGGACCGCGTAGTCAGGAGGCGATGGCGCATGCCGGGGGCGGTGGGGACTGCCGCCATCGATTCGAGGTCATCGAGGGTGGCAGGTGCGATCATTGTAGATGTTCTCGGGGCAGTCGGTATGTTCAGCC
>DASPZP010000453.1:0-7648 GCA_035636195.1 Anaeromyxobacteraceae bacterium | reverse complement strand
GCTCGGGGCGCGCCCCCGGGATCGCCTGATCCTGGAGCCGCTCGACCCCGGTCCGCTCCGGGCGGCGGGGCACGCGCTCTTTGGCGCAGCCGAGCTGCCGGCCTTCGAGCTCGCCGCGGCTCGGTCCGTCGTGGCGTTCGGGGCCGACTTCCTCGAGACGTGGATGTCGCCGGTCGAGCATGGGCGACAGTTCGCGGCAGGGCGGGGGCGCCTCGGCGAGCAGCGGACTCGGCTGACCTGGGTGGGACCGCGCCTGTCGCTCACGGGTGTCTCGGCCGATCGCTGGATGCGGGCGCGCGCAGGTGGCGAGCTCGCGGTAGCGCTGGGACTGCTCCGGTGGATCGCGGACCCCGCCAGCAAGGTAGAGGGCGTCGCGCCGGCGGTGCGCGCGCTCCACCATCGCCTCTCGCGGCTCGAGCCCTCGGAGCTGGCAGCGCGAGCCGGCGTCTCGTGGGAGGAGATCGCGCGCCTGGGCCAGGAGCTGGCGCACCGCAGGCCCTCGGCGCTGCTCGGACCCGGGGCGTCGAGCCAGGGGCCCCACGCGACGCAGCTCGCTGCGGTGGTGATGCTCATCAACTTCGGGCTGGGGAACCTGGGGCGCACCGTCTTCTATGGCGCCGACCCGCGCAACGATCTGCCCTCCTCCGCGACCGAGCTCGAGGCGCTCTTCGCCGACATGGCGAGAGGCGAGGTCGACGTGCTGCTCGTGCAGCACGCGGATCCGGTGGGGACGCTGCCCGCAGCGCTCGGGGCGGCCGGGGCGCTGCGGCGGGTGCCGCTCGTGGTCAGCTTCGCGCTGCGTCCCGACGCCACCACCCCGTACGCCCACCTCGTCCTGCCCGACCACCACACGCTCGAGTCCTTCGGCGACGCCTCGACGCGTCAGGGCGTGGTGAGTCTCGCCCAGCCCGTGATGACACCGCTCGCCGACACGCGCGCGGCCAGTCAGGTCCTCCTCGAGGTGAGCGCCCATGCGCGGTTGGCAACGCACCTTCCGTGGACCGACTTCCTGGACTACGTGCAGTCGCGTGGCGAGGAGCACGCGCGCGTGGCGGCAGGGCCCGGAGGGGACCTCGCTGGCGCGCAGCACAAGGCGCTCCAGCGAGGAGGCTACTATCACGGCGCGCGGAGCTCGCCCGTGGCGCCCGAGCTGATCCCCGGCGCCGAGCCCTTCCTCGCGCTGCCGGAGGCATCGGCCCGCGGGGCGGACGAGCTCGATCTGGTCGTCTTCCCGACCGCGCTGCGCGGGGACGGCCGGGGCGCCGATCTGCCGTGGCTACGCGAGATCCCCGACACCCTCTCCAGCGTCTCCTGGAGCCCCTGGGCCGAGATCTCTCCGGCCGTGGCACGGCGGCTCGCCGTCGCGACGGGCGACCTGCTCGCGATCTCCACTGCCGCAGGCAAGGTACAGGTGCCAGCCTACGTGTTCCCGGGATTGCGCGACGATGCCGTGGCATTGCCGCTGGGCGGTCCCGAAGCGATGGCCCTTCTCCCCGCCGTGAAGGACGCCCTCTCGGGCGCTCTGGCCTTCTCGTCGGTACGCGCCACCGTGAGGCGCGCCGGCGAGCGCATCCGGCTGCCGGTGCTGGAGGGCAGTCCTTACCAGCACGGCCGGAACATCGTCCCCACCGTGACCGCGACAGCACCCGCCGTTCCCCGCCCCGACCTCTCGCACAAGATGTACACGGAGCCGAAGCATCCGGAACACCGCTGGGCGATGGCCATCGACCTCGACCGCTGTACCGGCTGTCAGGCGTGCGTGGTCGCATGCTTCGCCGAGAACAACGTGCCGGTCATGGGGCCCGAGGCGGCGGTGCTCGGCCGCTACATGGGCTGGCTCCGCCTGGAACGGTACCTGGGCGACGAGCCGGGCGGCGAGCTCGACGTCCAGCTCTTGCCATTGATGTGTCAGCAGTGTGGCAACGCGCCGTGCGAGCCCGTCTGCCCCACCTACGCCACGTACCACACGGCGGAGGGGCTCAACGCGCAGGTATACAACCGGTGCGTCGGCACCCGCTATTGCGCGAACAACTGCCCGTACAAGGTGCGCACGTTCAACTGGCGCGACGCGGAGTTCGTGAAGCCGCTCAACATGCAGCTCAATCCAGACGTCACCGTACGCTCGCGAGGCGTGGCGGAGAAGTGCACGTTCTGCGTGCAGCGCATCCGGTACTCCGAAAACCAGGCGCGGGACGAGGGGCGGCCCGTCGCGGACGGCGAGATCGTGCCGGCTTGCGCGCAGACCTGCGCCGCCCGAGCCATCGTCTTCGGGGACGCGAACGATCCCGCCTCGCGCGTGAGCGCGCTGGCCCGGCAGCCGCGCGGCTTCCGCGCCCTCGAGGAGGTCAACACACAGCCGGCCGTGACCTACCTCGCGCGGATCCGCACCAAGGAGGAGCCATGAGTCTCAGCGCTTCCTTCAGGAGCGTCGAGGAGGTCGTCGAGGCGACGCACCGCCGGCCCGGGCCAGGCTACTTCCTCGCGGTGGGCATCGCGGGCGGGGTCGCCGGCTTCGGGGCCTATGCCTACTCCCTCATCTTCCGCCAGGGGCTCGTCTTGACCGGTCTGGGACGGCCGGTGGGCTGGGGCGCCCTCATCACCGACTTCGTCTTCTGGGTGGGCATCGCCCATTCCGGCACGCTCATCAGCGCCATCCTGTTCCTGTTTCGTGCGCGCTTCCGCACGGCGATCTACCGGGTGGCCGAGATGATGACGGTCTTCGCGGTGATGACGGCCGGGCTGTTCCCCATCTTCCACCTCGGACGGCCCTGGCTCATGTACTGGCTCATGCCCTATCCGAACCAGCGCGGGCTCTGGATCAATTTTCGCTCTCCGCTCATCTGGGACGTCTTCGCCATCTCCACCTACCTGATCGTGTCCGCGGTCTTCCTGCTGGTGGGCGTGGCGCCTGACGCAGGAGCGCTGCGCGACCGTTCACGCGGCTGGCGGAAGCAGGTGTATCGGCTGCTCGCCTTCGGCTGGCGCGGCACCGACGAGCAGTGGCGCCACTACACGCGCGCCTATCTGTTCTTCGCGGCGTTCGCGACGCCACTCGTCGTCTCGGTCCACAGCGTCGTGTCCTGGGACTTCGCGGTCTCGGTGCTGCCCGGCTGGCACTCGACGCTGTTCCCGCCTTACTTCGTCGCCGGGGCCATCCTCTCCGGAGTGGCGATGGTCATCACCATCCTCGTCCCGCTGCGCAAGGCCTTCCACCTCGAGGGTGTCATCACGCAGCGCCACCTGGACATGCTCTCGCGGCTGGTGATTCTCACCGCCGTCATCGTCACCTATTCCTATGCGACCGAGATGGGCCTCGCGCTGCAGCAGCCGGCGAGCGATCCCGAGCGCAGCCTCTTCGTCTACCGGGCCACCGGCCACTACGCCCCGCTCTTCTGGCTGATGGTGACCTGCAACTGCGTGGGCCCGATGCTGCTCTTCCTGAAGAGGATCCGTCACCGGTCCTGGTCACTGCTCACCATCTGCATCCTCATCAACGTGGGGATGTGGCTCGAGCGGTTCAACATCGTCGTCACCTCGCTCTCGCACGACCGCCTCCCGTTCGACTGGCGCTTCTACGCGCCGCGCTGGGTCGAGTGGGCCATCACCTTCGGCTCGCTGGGCTGGTTCTTCCTCCTCTTGCTCATCGGCCTCAAGGTCCTCCCGATGGTCTCGATCGCCGAGATGAAGGAGCAAATGGCGCACGAGGAGAGCGAGGCCGCCAAGAGCAACGAGCCCACGGTGGAGGTGGCGCGTGTCGGCTGATCAGGGAATCATCGGGACGTTCGCCCGGCCTGCCGAGGCGGCGCGCGCCATCCGGGTCCTCCGGGCCCACGGCTTCGACGACGTGCGCGCCGCCATGCCGGCGCCCTTCCCGGAGGTGGTCGCGGCGCTCGGCAAGCCGCGCAGCCCGGTCGGCTTCATGGCGCTCCCCGGCGCCGTTTTCGGGATCGCGTGCGGCCTCGCCCTCACCATCCTCACGTCGCTGTCATGGCGCCTCGTCACCGGGGGCAAGCCCATCGTCTCCTTTCCACCGTTCGTCGTCGTCACGTTCGAGCTTGCGATCCTGCTCGGTGCGCTCGCCAACCTGGGCGCGGTCCTCCTGGGAACGTGGCACGGCGGGCGGCTGAGCGTGTTCCCGGCCCCGGGCTCGTTCAATGGGGATCGCATTGGGGTCGTCGCGCTGGGAGGAGAGCGGAGCGTGGCCGAGCGCATCCTGCGCGAGAGCGGGGCCTTCGAGGTGGCTGATGTCCCGTAGAGCGCTGGTCCTCATCGCCGTGATCTCGAGTGGCGGCTGCGCCCGCGATTGGCGCACTGACATGTGGTACCAGGTCTCGCTGCGCCCGGAGGATGCGCCGCGCCCTCAGCCCGAGCGCTCGGTGCCGCTCGATGCCGAGCCCACCTACGACGGCCGGGACGAGACGGCGGACCTCGAGAACCCGGTCCCAGGGACTCCCTCGTCGCTGGCACACGGCAAGGCGCTCTTCGTCGCTCGCTGCGCCCCTTGCCACGGTGCCGAGGGACACGGTGGCGGTCCAGTGTCGAAGTTCTTCCCGGCCGCGCCCGACCTGGCTTACGCCACCGTCCTGCGGCGAACGGACGGCTTCATCTGGGGGACCATCACCTACGGCGGCAAGGCGATGCCACCGCAGCGCGAGGGTCTCTCGATCCGCGACCGCTGGGATCTCGTGAACCACGTGCGCATCATCCAGGGGAGGATTCCAACCCCATGACGCCTCCCCTCGACCTCGGCGCGCCATCCAACGCGCGCCCCCTGACGTGGCTTTCCAGCGGGGCCCTCGCGTGTGGGGCGCTGGCCTTCATCTTGGGTCTCGCCTCCGGCCACGCAGAGACCGCGCTCGCAGCGCTCGACGCGAGCTGGCTCTTCTTCGCGGGCCTCTCTGCCGGGAGCCTGGCCCTGGTCGCCGCGGTGCGCATCGCCGAGGGCCGCTGGTGCGAGCCCATGCTCCCCATCGCCGAAGCCTCGGTGGCGTTCTTCGGGTGGGCTCTGGCGCTGCTGGTGGTGATGCTCATCGGCGCGCGCGCCTTCGTCCCCTGGGCTGCCACCGCGAGCGCGGGGCGCCTCGGCATGCTGGCGGCGCGCCAGCTCGCGCCGACCGTCCTCCTGTTCGTCCTGGGGAGGCGGCTCGTCGAGCAAGCCAGCCGGTCCAATGAGGGCGGCGAGAAGGTTCTCCCCCTCGCCGTAGGGTATCTGCTGACGTACGTCGTGGCGCTGTCACTCTGGGCCTTCGACTGGGTGCTCTCCCTGTCGCACGCGCCGCCAGCGAGCGTCGTACCCGCGTACTATTTCATGGGGGCGTTCCTCTCCGGGCTCGCCTGGACGGCGCTGGTGGCGGCGGTGCGCGACGTCTCCGGCTCCGATCTCCGCCACGACCTCGGCAAGCTGCTGTTCGCCTTCATCGTGGTCTGGACGTACCTCCTCTGGGCGCTCTTCCTTGCCACCTGGTACGGCAACGTCCCGGAGGAGGTGGAGCCGCTGCTCCGGAGATGGCACGGACCCTACAAGCCGGTCACCGCCGCGGTGATCGTGGCCGTCTTCGTCTGGCCCTTCTGGTTGCTCTTCTCCGAGAAGCTCAAGCGCAGGCGGGGCACCCTTGCCCTGGGTGCGGCCGTCACGCTCCTCGGCCTCTGGGCGGAGCGCTTCCTCCTCGTCTTGCCGTCGCTGGAGCTCTCCGGGGGGGCCGACTCGCTCCTGGTCGGGGGCGGCGTCGCCCTCGGCGTGGCGGGGCTCTTCTTCCTCAGCGTGCAGCTCAGGCTGGCTGCCCTCGATGCGCCGCGCGCGCCTCGAGTAGAGGTCGCCGGGAGCGCCGCAGCATCCCTCTGAACTACCTTCGGTGTCCTGTCGCCGGCGGCTTGCGTCACGTGGGCGGCCGGCCCGACACTCTCAACAGCCGCTGATCGAACCGGAATCGCACCGGACGCGCGACCGGGAGCCGCGCGAACTCGGAGTGGAGCGGGTTCAGCACCACGTTCCGCTCCTGCCGGACGATCACCGAAGGAACAGCGAGCGCCACCGACCGCCGCTCGCGCGCCCAGGTCTCTCCGAGCTCACGCGTCGCGCG
This sequence comes from Anaeromyxobacteraceae bacterium, assembly GCA_035636195.1. Lineage (GTDB taxonomy): Bacteria > Myxococcota > Myxococcia > Myxococcales > Anaeromyxobacteraceae > Anaeromyxobacter_A. The sequence continues at coordinate 1,568 of DASPZP010000453.1, read as the reverse complement.
CGCGATGGCGGCGCCGTCCCAGCCGCGCGGTAGCTGCTCGTCCGGAACGACCTCGACGAGCGCATCGGGGATGGTGATCTCGAACGCGTGGAAGGCGATCCGGACCTGATCCACGCGAGCGTGGACCAGCACCTCGAGCACGGCGAGGGAGAGGTGTTCGCTCGAGTAAACCACCGGCACGCCCGTCGGGTTCCAGCGGCCGGGGAAGAGCCGCGCGCCCTCCCCGTCGAACGTCCGCTGCTGCGAGTCGAACCGCGAGAGCCGCCAGGCTTTCATCAGCCGTACACCGTGTACTCGATCCGGCCGAGGACCTCGTTCACGGCGTCGGCCCCGATCCCGGTGTCGAGCAGCGAGATCGGCTTCTCGCCTCCGAGCCCCGGGTTCGGCGTCCGCAGCCAGTCGAGCGCCGCGTCGCGCGCGCCGAGCACGTGCTCCGCCCGGGCCACGATGCGGACGAGTCGCAAGAAGCGCTCGCTCTCCACCGGGCTGAGCCGCCCGTGCTTGCGGCGCAGGAGGCTCCGCGCGCTCAGCCCGAGCGCGCGCTCGAGGTCGGCCAGGGACAGATCCAGCGACTTGGACGCCTTCTGGAACGCACGGAACGGTACGCCCTCGCGGACAAGCGGGATGAAGTCGCTCTCGCGGCGTGGCTCTGCCCCGAGCGCCCGCTTGCCCCCCAGGATTTCGACGACGGCCTCCATCTCCGACATCACGGCCTCCGCGTTCTCGACACCTGTCGTAGTCTAACCCGCCAAGTGCCGGAGCGCCGCGCGGAGGTCCGCCAGCCGGGCTGGCACAGCTTCGGCCGGCGCTCTGCTCACAGCCGCTCCGACCTGGCACAAGCAAGCCTGAGCAAGCGCAGCGTGGGCAGAAGCGGGTTGCTGGCGCACCAAGCACCCATGCATCAAGCGAGGAAGCGCTTCCTCTCCGGTCCGCATGCGAACACCGGGGAGCGACCCCACGTTCAGGGAGGAGGCGACTCATGGAAAGCAAGGCGAAGCTGGTAGGTCATCCCATTCACCCGATGCTGGTCGTATTCCCGCTCGGACTGCTCGCGACGTCGCTCATCTTCGACATCATTCGGCTTGCGAGCGGCAGCGTGTCGCTCGGCGTCGTCAGCTTCTACATGATCGCTGCGGGCGTCATCGGTGGGCTCCTCGCAGCGGTGTTCGGCCTGATCGATTGGCTCGCGATCCCACGCGACACGCGCGCATGGCGGATCGGAGCGCTTCATGGAGTGGGGAACGTCGTCGTCGTGGTGCTGTTCATCGTGAGCTGGTTCTCGCGCTTGCCCGACCCTGGCCACGCGGGCGCCGGTTCGTTCATCCTCTCTCTCATTGCGGTAGGACTAGCGCTCGTCACAGGCTGGCTTGGCGGCGAGCTGGTCGATCGCCTCGGCGTTGGCGTGGACACTGGCGCGCACCTGGATTCGCCGAGCTCGCTCAGCCATCGGCCTGCCACCGAGCGCTGGGCGCCGGCGGGCCGACTCGAGCCGCGGAAAGTCTGACAGTCATTGATGCGGCGCCCCGGCGACGGCAAGGCGGTCGTGATGGCCGTCGACCCCATGCAGA
>DASPZP010000452.1:0-4572 GCA_035636195.1 Anaeromyxobacteraceae bacterium | reverse complement strand
TCGCGGCAAGCTGCGCTACGGCCGCGAGCAGGTCGTCGATGTCCACCGGCTTGGTCACGTGCATCTGGAAGCCGGCGGCGAGCGCGCGCTGGCGGTCCTCGACGCCGGCGAGCGCGGACAGCGCCGCAGCGGGGATCCGCCCCCCCTGCTCGGCGGGAAGGCCGCGGACCTGCGCGATGAGGCCGAACCCGTCCTGGACCGGCATCGCGAGGTCGCTCAACAACACGTCGGGCCGGAACTCCCCGAGCGCCGAGACCGCCTCGGCGGCCGAGCCCACCGCGAGCACCTTCGCTCCGGCCGCGCTCAGCACCTCGAACACGCATTCCCGCGTGCCCTCGTCGTCCTCCACGAGGAGCACCCGCAGGCCCGCGACCCTCGTGCCTGGGGTCACGGGAGTCGGCGTCGGCAGCTCGGCAGCGGGGGGGGAACGCACCAGTGGGAGCGTCACCCAGAACGTCGCACCCGTGCCCTCGCCTGCGCTGTCCGCGCCAACCCCGCCCCCGTGCAGGTCCACGATGTGCCTCACGATGGCGAGGCCGAGGCCGAGGCCGCTGTAGGTGCGCGTCGCCGAGCTGTCCGCCTGGGTGAAGCGCGTGAAGAGCTGCGGGAGGAAGTCACGCCGGATCCCGATTCCCGTGTCATGCACCGTGATCCGCCCGTCATCCCCCGAGCGCTCGAGGGACACGGACACGATGCCGCCGCGCGCCGTGAACTTGATCGCGTTCGTGAGCAGGTTCGAGACCACCTGCTGCATCCGCGCCGGATCGGCGTACACCGCGGTCAGCTCGGGCTCGATCGTCGTGCTCAGCACGACCCCCTTCAGGTCTGCGGAAGCGCGCGCCTCCTCGACGGCCCCATCCACGATCGCGCCGAGGTCGACGATGTGCTGGTCGAGGCCCAGCTTGCCGGAGACGATCCGGGACACGTCGAGCAGGTCGTCGATGAGCCGCCTCTGAAGACTGGCTGCTCGATAGATGGCGGCGCTGGCGTGTTCCACCTTCAGGTCCACGCGGGCGACGCGCCGGAGGACCTGCGCCTGCATGAGGATGGTGCTGAGCGGCGTCCGCAGCTCATGCGAGAGGGTGGCGAGGAACAGGTCCTTCGTCCGGTTCGCTCCTTCGGCGGCCGCCCGCGCGCTGCGCTCCTCCTCGAAGCGCCGCTGCTCGGTGAGGTCCTCGAAGGCCATGAGCGCCATCGGCTTTCCCCCGGGCCAGGTCGCGCGGACCGTGACGGCGAAGGTCCTGCCGTCGAGTCCGGGGCCGGCGGGCTCGATCTCGACCCGCGGGGGCAGGTGGCCGCCGGACAGGGCGTCCTCGATCGACCGGTGGAGCTCGGCGCTGTCGAACGCACCTCGAAATGACGCGAACACGTCCTCCCCGGGCCGGGCGGGCGCGCCACCTCCGAGCGCTCGCTCGAAGGCCGGGTTCGCGGAGACCACCCGCTGGCGCTGGTCGATGACGAGCAGCGGGATCTGGACGCTCTCCACGATGGCACGCGCGAAGTCGCGCGTGGTCTCCGCATCGCGGACGGCCTGCTTCAGGACGTCGACGTCGGTGAAGGAGAGGACGGTGCCGTCCATCCCGCGCTCGGCGGCATGGTAGGGCCGGATCTGCATGCGAAACCAGCGACCGACCGCGTCCCGTACTTCCCACTCGAGCGGCTTCATCCGCCGCATCACCTCCGCGATGCGGCGGTCGAGATCCGGCACGTCGAGGTTCCGCTTGATGTCGTCGATGGGCCTGCCGACGTCGGACGGGACGAAGGCGAACAACCCTCGCGCATCAGGCGTGAAGCGCCGGATCCGACGCTCGGCGTCGAGGATGACGATCGGGATGTTCGCGGCCTCCAGGATGTTCGTGAGGTCGTTCGCCACCCGGTCGAGCTGGGAGTTGCGGTCTCTCAGCTCGTCGTTGAGCGTCGTCAGCTCCTCGTTGGCGGACTGGAGCTCCTCCTTGGCGCTCTCGAGCTCCTCGTTCGTGGACTGGAGCTCCTCGTTGGCGGAGATGAGCTCCTCGTTGACCGTGGCGAACTCGTCGTCGGACGCCTGGTGCTGCTCGATCGTGGATTCCAGGTATTGCTTCGTCGCTGCGAGCTCCTCCCCGAGCCGGCGCGCCTCGCCGGCGGCCTCACCCGGATCGAGAGCGGCGGGAGGGAGGCGCCCCGCCGCCGGCACTTCCTCGTGGAAGAGCACGAGGAAGTGCTGACCGGCTCCCTCACGTCCAGCCAGCAGCGGCACCACCTCGATGGCGAGGGTCTGCGTCCGGTCTCCCCGCGTCACCTGCACCCCGTCGATGCGGACGGCGGCGCCACGATCCTTGGCCTGAGCGATCCCCTGCTGCAGATGCGCGAGCAAGCTCCCGCGCGCCATCTTGAGCAGGTTCGTCTGGGGCTGGCCCGGCGGCTGCTCCAGGAACTCACCGGTCCGGCCGCGGAAGTGGATCACCTCCAGGCGGTCGTTCACGAGGACCCCTGGCGGCGCGAACCTCGCGAGGAGGAGGTGCTCCGCCTGTCGCTGCGCGTCCGCCGCCGCGCGGGAGTAGCCCTGGCCCGGGATGGCGATCGGCGTCGGTCCAGCGCGGTGCGCGACCGTGAGCGGGAACGAGAACCTTCTCCCCTCACCCACGCGCGAGAAGATCCGGTGCTCCGGGTCGACGGTCTCGAAGAGGTCCTGGGCGCCCGTGATCGCTTCGCTGCGGCCGAGCAGGAGAAAGCCGGGGCGGTTGAGGCAGTAGTGGAACATCGAGAGGAGGCGCTGGTGCAGATCCTCTCCGAAGTAGATGAGGACGTTGCGGCAGCTGATGAGGTCGAGCTTCGCGAAGGGGGGATCGTTGGTCAGATCGTGGACGACGAAGACGCACCGTTCGCGGATGCTCTTCGCGATCCGCAGGTCCTCTCCTGCGGGCGTGAAGAAGCGGTGGAGGCGCTCCGCGCCGAGCTCCTGGACGGCGGATTCCGGGTAGAGGCCCGCCCGGGCGCGCTCGATCGCCCGCTCGCTCAGGTCGGAGCCGAAGATCTGGAAGTCGAGCTCGGCGGCCGGCTTGCCGACGTGCTCGAGCAGGCAGATCGCCAGGCTGTAGACCTCCTCGCCCGAGGAACATCCCGGCACCCAGATCCGGATCGGACCCTCGCGCTTCTGTCGGAGGAGCTCCGGAAAGGCCGTCCGCGTGAGCGCCTCGAAGACCTGCGGGTCCCGGAAGAAGCCGGTGACGTGGATGAGGAGGTCCTCCGAGAGCGCCTTCGCCTCCTCCGGATCCCTCTCGACGAAGTCACCGTACTCGCGAGCGGAGCCCATGCGGTGCAGCGCCATGCGTCGCGCGATGCGCCGGCCGACCGTGCTCGGCTTGTACCTGGAGAAATCCGCCCCCGACTGCCTGCGGACGGCGGAGAGGATCCGGACGGTCTCGTCCCGGCTCTGCACGGCCGTCTTGCTGTCGCCGTCGTCCGGCTCCACCACGTAGGGGTGGCGACTCAACCGGGTAAGCTCCACCGCGATGTGATCCGGCGGGAGGACGCGATCGACCACCCCGGCATCGGAGGCGCTCACCGGCATCCCGCTGAACTGAGCAGACGTGGGATCCTGGGCGAAGGTGATGCCTCCCTCCGCCTTGATGTCCTTCAGCCCCGCGGTGCCGTCCTCGCCCGTGCCGGAGAGGACCACGCCGATCGCGCGGGAGCGCAGCTCCCGGGCGAGCGAGCGGAACAGCCCATCGATCGGGAGCCGCCGGCTTGTCGAGGGCGGGCGCGGCACGAGCCGGAGCGCCCCGTCCTCGACGAGCACCTCGGCGTTCGAGGGCATGACGAACACGTGGTTCGGGGCGATCCGCGTCACGTTCGCGATCTCGACCACCGGCATGGTGGTGAAGCGCGTGATCGTCTTCGTGAGAATGCTCGGGTGCTCCGGCGAGAGGTGCTGGACGACGATGAACGCCATCCCGGTGTCGGCAGGGAGGACGGCGAAGAGGCTCCGGAATGCGTCGAGCCCACCGGCCGACGCGCCGATGCCCACCACCGCGAACTGCGGCGAATCTTCGACCGCGCGTATCCCGGGGGGTGCGCCCGCCTCGGTCGGCGCTCGCGCGTCTCGGGCCCCCGGCCCGCCAGTCATCTGATCGTTCACGCGGCCTCGCGCCGATCCTCGTTGTGGACCGACCTAATCTTGAGGCCCCCCAAGCGGGAGTCAATGACCTAGATCTGTGTCGGCGAGACCGCGCGCTGGCAACTGGAATCGGCACGAATCGGTCATTGGACCCCAGGTCGGCACACTAGGTGTCCGGCGCCGCCGAGAGCCGCTCCACGAACCGGACCTCGGTGAACCCGAGGCCGGCCAGCAGCGCGCCGATCGCGCGCTCCGCCGACGAGCGCGCCCGCTGCCGGAGCGCCGCATCGCGCTCGACGTCCCGCTGGAAGGCGGCCCGGGCCAGCTCGAGCAGTTGCGCCGTTTCGGCGGAGTCGAGGTTCGAGCCGATGATCTCGGTGTCGGCCGGCCGCAGCTCGATCGAGGCGCGCAGCGCGGGGAGGACGAGCTCGACCGCCCGACCGGCGACCCTGACCCGGGAGGCGTCGAGGGCGCCG
>DASPZP010000451.1:0-1765 GCA_035636195.1 Anaeromyxobacteraceae bacterium | reverse complement strand
CCGTCAGGTCGCCGCCGGTAGGTCGCTCTCGCCATCCTCTACGGACGTTAAGTCGCCCCGGCCGGTCCGGTAACCTGCCCGTTCGTGGTGCGCAGGGCTGAGCTAGAACGCCCGCTCGGTCAGGTGCTGCGCAGCCTCGGCGATGGCGCGCCGGTGCGGTCCGTCCGGCACCTTCTCCAGCGCCTTCATGGCGGCCTCGGTGTGCTCGCGGGCGAGCTTGCGCGCGGCCTCGATCCCGCCAGTGCGCTTCACCGCCTGGATGACCTCGGCCGCCACCGCCGCGCCGTCGTCCTTCCCGTCCACGAGCGCGGCCAATCGCAGGCGGACGTGCGGCTCCTGCTGGAAGGCGCGGATGAGCGGCAGCGTGGCCTTCCCCTCCAGGAAGTCCTGCCCGAGGCGCTTGCCGAGCAGCTCCGGATCGGCGGCGTAGTCGAGGGCGTCGTCGACGAGCTGGAAGGCCATCCCGATGCCCTCGCCGAACTCGGCGAGCGCCTCGGGGATCTGGCCGCGGACGTCGGCCGCCCACGCCCCGGCAGCGGCGCTCCAGCCGAAGAGCGAGGCGGTCTTACCCCGCACCACGTCGAAGTAGTCCTGCTCGGTGGCTTCGAAGCTCCCGCGCAGGGAGAGCTGCAGCACCTCGCCCTCGACGAGGCGCCGCATGGTGGCGAGGAGCGCCGGCAGCGCCGCGGAACGAGCCGGTTCGGCAGCGACCAGCTCGAGCGCGCGGGTGAGGAGCCAGTCCCCCGAGAGTACGGAGACGGCGTTCCCCCAGAGCACGCGCGAAGCGGGCTGCCCACGGCGGATCGGGCCGTCGTCGATGACGTCGTCGTGGAGGAGGGTGGCGGAGTGCGTGAGCTCGGCCGCGCATGCGAATGGCACCGCCGCCCGGAGCGGTCCGCCGCAGGCGCCGCAGGCGAGCAGGGTGACGGTGGGCCGGATGCGCTTGCCGCCCGCCTCGACGAGGTGGCGCGCCGCGGCGCGGAGCGTCTCCTCGGCGTCCGAGGTGGCGCGGGTCAGCTCCTCCTCGAGCGATGCGAGCTCGAGCGCGAGGCGCGGCACCTCCTGCAACACGGCCTGCGCCTTCTCGGGGCGGTCCCCTCGGACGGCGCTGGCGTCGAGCTGCGACAGGATGGCCTGCTCTCGGCTCATGCTCCCTCTCCGGGAAACTTCAATAAAAAATGAAGAAGCCATATAGCGCGGACGGGTCCCCGGGGTCAACGCGTGGGGCTCAAGCACTTTTCGTGAAAATCGCGCGGCGGGGCAACGGCTTCCCCCCTCGCCCCGCGAAAGCGGGGAGAGGGTCGGGGAGAGGGGCTGGCCCCACGGTCGGGGGTCGCGGTCGGGTCGTGCTAGCTTCCCCCGCCATGCCGGTGGTGAAGCTCACGCTCGAGTACGACGGCACGCGCTACGTGGGCTGGCAATTCCAGCCGAACGGCCCATCGGTCCAAGCCGAGGTGGAGCGCGCGCTGACGACGCTGCACCACGCGCCGCGAAGGGTTACCGCGGCCGGGCGCACCGACTCCGGGGTGCACGCGCTCGGGCAGGTGGTGAGCTTCCCGGAGGCCGCGCCGCTTCCGCTCGTCGCGTACGTGAAGGGAATGAACGCGCTCCTGCCGCAAGACGTGGCGGTGCGCGCCGCGAGCCTGGAGCCGGACACCTTCGACGCGCGGCGAAGCGCGAGCGGCAAGCGCTACCGCTACCGCATCGTGAACGGCGCGACGCGCGCCCCGCTCTCGCGGTTGCAGGCGTGGCAGGTCTTCCGGCC
>DASPZP010000450.1:0-5944 GCA_035636195.1 Anaeromyxobacteraceae bacterium | reverse complement strand
AGGCACGCGGCCTGCTCGCGCCGCAGCGTCACCAGGCGGGCGAGGAAGGGCGCGAAGCGCTCGAAGCGGCTCTGCGCGCGCGCCTCGCGCCAGGCGACGAGCGCCTCCGACTGGAGCTTCGCCAGCTCGCGGACGAGGCGGGCCGGGACCTTCACCGCGCGGTCGCGGTCGAAGCGGAGCGCGCGCAGGGCCGCCTTCCGCGCGCCTTCTCCCCCGGCGGGGGACAGGGTCGGGGTGAGGGGGTCCTGCTCCGCCCGCGCGATGAGGTCCCCCAGCTCCGGGGCGGTCAGCTTCTCGTGATGGAGCCCCTGCAGCGCCGCGAGCTGCTCTCCCCGCGCCTCGGCCCCCTTCGGCGGCAGGTACGTCTCCTGATCCCAGGTGAGCAAGGTGATGGCGCCCTGCAGCGCGCGCAGGTCCGCCGTCCGTGCGGTGATGAGGTCCCAGGCCTGGTCGGACATGGCCGAAACATCTATGCGGCGCACCGCAGCGAGACAAGCGCCATCGGGCCCGGCCGCGCGCCTTGCGACCGCCCGGCCCCGCTGGCAGGATGCGCGCCGTGAAAGACCGCCTCTACGAGAAGATCCCGTTCCGGCACTCTGAGCTCGAGCACCGCTACGGCCCGAACGTCCACATCCTCTCGAACCCGTACCTCCTCTCGCAGCTCGCCCAGCTCTGCGCCAAGGAGACCATCCAGCCCGCCATCAACCGGCTGGTGATGGACATCTACGGGCGGCTGCTCGAGGACGTGATGAACGCGGAGTTCCCGCGGGTCATGCGCGACGTCCCCACCCGCATGATCGACGTGACGCCGGCCGGGGTCTTCCACGGCGAGGTGCTCGATCGATCGGTCCGGGCGGTGACGGTGAACATCGCCCGCGCCGGCGCCATCCCGTCGCAGACCGTGTACGACCTCCTGAACGTGGCCCTCGACCCGCGCGGCGTGCGCCAGGACCACATCATCATGAGCCGCATGCTCGGCGAGAACGAGGAGGTGGTGGGGGCCGGTATCGGCGGCATGAAGATCGGCGGCGACGTCGAGAACGCCTACCTGCTCTTCCCCGACCCCATGGGCGCGACCGGCTCCTCGCTGTCCGAGGCCATCGGCACCTACAAGAAGAAGGTGCCGGGCAATCCGCGCCGCATCATCAATGTCCACCTCATCGTCACGCCGGAGTACCTGCGCCGGATGACCTCGGATCACCCGGACGTCGTGGTGTATGCGGTGCGACTCGACCGCGGGCTCTCGCCGGCCGACGTGATGGCGACCATCCCGGGCACCCGCTGGGCCGAGGAGAAGGGGCTCACCGATCACCAGTACATCGTGCCGGGCGGCGGCGGCTTCGGCGAGATCATGAACAACGCTTACGTGTGAGGCCGCGCCGCATGTCCAGGTTGGAAGGCGAGAAGATCGAGGTCCTCCTCTCCGAGGAGAAGCTCCAGGCGCGCATCGCCGAGCTGGGGTCGGACATCGCGCGCGACTACCAGGGCAAGCCGCTCAAGCTGGTGGGCGTCCTGAAGGGCAGCTTCATGTTCATGGCCGACCTGGCGCGCGCCATCGACCTGCCGCTCAAGATGGACTTCATCGGCACGAGCTCGTACCAGGGCACGAAGACGAGCGGCGTCGTGCGCATCACGAACGACCTGTCGCGGCCCATCGACGGCGAGCACATCCTGCTCGTGGAGGACATCGTCGATACCGGCCTCACCATGCAGTACCTGCTCGAGAACCTCGGCACCCGCCACCCGGCGAGCGTGAAGGTGTGCGCGCTCCTCGAGAAGCCTGCCCGGGCGAAGGTGCAGGTCCCCATCGATTACAAGGGCTTCACCATCCCGGACGAGTTCGTCGTGGGCTTCGGGCTCGACTGGGACGGGCGCTTCCGCAACCTGCCCTTCGTCGGCGTCGTGCGGCGGTCATGAGCGCGGGTCGACGAGCCGAGCGCGGCGCCGGCGCCCGCAGCCTCCTCCTCACGCTGGCGGTGCTGGCGCTCCTGGCGGTGGTCGCGTTCCTGCTCTCCGAGCGGAACGCCCGCCAGTACACGCTCGTGCTGGAGGACGGCGTGCTCTCGGTGAAGAAGGGCATCCTCGCGCCGATGGGCTACAAGGCCTTCAAGCCCGACGACCCGGTCCTCGCCGCGGCGTACGCCCCCCTGAAGCCGCCGCCCGGCTTCTCGTGGAAGGAGGAGCAGGTCTTCGAGGATCGAGCCGCGCTGGATCAGGCGCTCTTCGATCTGCTCGCCAAGTGGGCGCGGGACGACATCGCGAGCGAGAAGCCGGAGCTCGTCGAGCGCGCGATGGGGTGGCTCGGCCGCGCCGACAAGCTGGCCGGGATCTCGGGCGCCCAGCGCGAGGACCTGCGCGCGCTACGGGCCGAGTCGGGCTACTTCGAGGCGCGCCAGCTCCTCGACAAGACGGCCGAGTCCCTGCGGCAGGTGCGCGAGCGGCTGCGCCTCACCGCGGGCTCCTCCTCGCGCCACGCCGGCGACGCGGGCGAGGCGCTGCGGCGGGTCGAGCCGATGATCGACGAGCTCTACCAGGCGGGGCGGGCGCTCGGGGGGAGCTCGATGCCGATCCCTTCCCCGACCTCGACGTCGAACCCCACCTCGACTTCGACTTCGACGGCGAATCCGACTGCGGCTACCCCGGACGGCGGCGTCAAGCGCTGAGGTGGGTGCGCGGTGCCTCGGCGGCAGCGCCGGCACACCTTGACGCACGTCGGCACCGGGAATACGGTCCGCCGCCGAACGAGGAGCCCCCATGCTGAAGCGCCTCACGCTCGCGCTGGCGTTGCTCGCCCCGCTCGCCGCCTGCGGCCCGGACTGCGACAAGTTCTGCGGCATCTGGACGAGCTGTCCGGCCGTGTCCACCACCGGCGATCGCGCGCAGTGCATCCAGGGTTGCAACGAGGTGGGCGGCGACAACGCAGCCTTCATCAACTGCGTGGTGGACAAGGGTTGCAGCGAGATCACGCCGCCGCCGGCCGGGCCCGGGCACTGCCAGATCCCGAGCGTCCTCCCCGGGATCGTCCAGTGACACGGCTGTGGGTGCTCACCGCGGTCCTGCTCGCGCTCTCTCTCGCCGGGTGCGGACCGGACTGCGACGCCTACTGCAAGAAGATCCAGCAGTGCCGGACCGAGCTCAAGCTCGCCGCCGTCGACGTGGGCGCCTGCGTCCTCGGCTGCAACGACTCGGGGACGAGCAAGTCGACGACGATCCAGTGCATCATCGACCACACCTGCACCGACATCTCGGCCGGCCACTGCTCCCCGACGGGCGAGCCGCTCGCACCGTAGAGGCCGGCCGCCGAGCGCGACGTTCCTGCAACCCGGTGTAACATCGGGGGCATGGGCTCCTTCTACGCGCCGCACGGTGCGGCCGATCTGCTCTCCCGCTACAGCTTCCTCGAGCCACTCCTCAGCGGCCGCCGCGTGCTGGAGCTCGGCGCGGCGCGCCTCACCGACGGCGCCTCGGCGCTCGCGCTGGCGGAGCGCGGCGCGGCGGCGGTGCTGTCGGTGGAGGACGACGGCCTCGGGCTCGGGCGCGCGGCAGAGCTCTCCGCGCACGCCTTCGTGCAGTTCCGCGCCGCCGCGCTCGAGGACCTGCCGCACCGCGCCTTCGACCTCGTGCTGGTGGCCGATGGCGCTGCGCTGGCGGCCAACCCGGAGCGTCTGAAGCTGCTCGCCGAGCTGCTGTCGCCCCGCGGCTACCTCGTCACCGCCATCGCAGCCCCGGGCGCGCGCGGCCTGGCAGCGCTGGCCGGAGAGCCGCCGCGCAGCGAGGTGCCGTCCTACGAGAGCTTCGCCGGCGCGCTGGCGGCCCAGTTCGACGTGGTGGAGATGGCGACCCAGTCGGCGGCAGTAGGGTGGGTCATCGCGCCGGAGCACCACGGCGACGAGGCGCCCGACCTGGGCGTCGACGGCGCGCTCTCCGGCGCACCCGAGGCCGCGTATTACCTCGCGCTGTGCGGGTCCTCGCCGACGCGTCTCTCCGGGATGGTCCTCGTCACGCTGCCGCACGCGCCGCTCGCGGAGGCCGCGCTCGCGATGGCCGGCGAGGCGCGCGCCCACGCCGCCTGCGGCGGGACGCTCGCCGCACGCGAGGCGGAGCTCAGCCGCCTCGCCGCCGAAGCAGCGGAGCGAGAGGCGCGCATCGCGGCGCTGGAGGAGGTGCTCGAGGCGCTGCGGGCCGAGCTCGACGGCGCGCGGCGCGAGCTGGCGGCGGGCGCCGCGGCGCTCTCCGAGCAGCACGTCCGGGGGCAGCAGCTGGGAGAGGCGGTCGCCGGAGCGCGCGCAGAGGCCGCGGCGCGGGGCGAGGCGGTGGCCACGCTCCGCTCGCAGCTCTCGGCGCGCGAGGCCGTGCTGCGCGCCAGCGAGGGCGCGGTGCAGCGGCTCGAGTCGCAGGTGGTCGAGCTGGAGGAGGTCCTGCGCGAGGCGGCGGCCGAGCGTGAGCGCACCGTGACCGACCTGGCCCAGGCCTCCGGTGAGCGCGCCCAGGCCGAGCGCGCGGCGGAGGACGCGCGCGGCGACGCGCGCGCGGCGATGGAGGAGCGGGAGGCCGCCCGCGCCGAGGGCGAGGCCGCGCGTGCGGCGGTGGTGGAGGCGCGGACCGAGGCGGCCGAGGCGCTCGCGGAGGCGGAGCGCGCGACGCTCGCGGCTGGTGAGGCGCGCGAGGAGCGGGAGGCGGCGCGCGTGGAAGCCGCCGAGGCTCGCGCGGCTGGCGAAGCAGCAGGGTTCGAGGTGGCGCAGGCGCGTGGCGAGGTGGCGGAGCTGCGCCAGGCGCTCGCTGCTGCGAGCTCGTCGCAGGCCGAGGCGGTGGCGCGAGCGGAGGGGGGCGAGGGCCGCGCGACCGAGCTGGCACAGGATCTCGCCGAGGCCCGGACCGCCCTCGACGCGGCGCACGAGGCGCTCGTCGCCGCGCAGGCGCGGGCCGAGGCCGACGAGCGCGAGCTCGTCCAGGCGCGCGAGGAGCTCACGCTCCACGGCGGCGAGCTCGAGGGGGAGCGCGCGGCGCGCGCCGCTGCCGAGGAGCGGGCCGGGGCGCTCGAGGTCCGCGCGAATGGGCTCGCAGCCGAGGTCGAGGCGCTGCGCTCGCGCGGGGAGGGGCACGCGGAGGAGGCGTCGTCGCTCGAGGCGCGCGCGGTCGCGGCCGATGCGCGCCGGGAGTCGGTCGAGGGCGAGCTCGCGGAGGCGGCCGCCCGGCTGGAGGCAGAGCGCGCCCGCGCCACCGAGCTCGAGACGGCCCTGGAGGAGACGAGGGGGCGGCTCTCCGCGTCCGCGCCGGAACTGGCGGAGCTGCGCCGCCGGGCCGAGGCGGCCGAAGCGTCCGTCCTGCGTGGCCACGCCGAGGCGGATCTGCTGTCGGAGCGGCTGAAGGAGGTCGGCTCGAAGGTCGAAGAGGCGGCCGTCCGGGCGGAGGAGGCCGAGCGTCGGGCGGCCACGCTCGGCGCCGCCCGCGGCGAGGAGAGCGCGGCGGCAGCGCGCCTGCGGGGCGAGCTCTCCAGCGCGCGCGAGGCCCTGGCGGCGCGCATCGCCGAGGTGGAGGAGGAGCGGGAGACGCTGCGCGATCGCGTGGAGCGGCTCGAGGGCGAGCTCGCGGAACGCCGCGCCGAGGGTGAAGCGGCGCGCGCGGAGGCGGAGCGCGCCCGGGCCGAGCTCGAGGCGGTGCGGGCCCAGGCGGACGCCGAGCTGGTCCGGGCCCAGGCGGAGGCCGTCGTCCCGGCGGCGCCGCCGCCCGGCGAAGGGGCCGGCGCGGCGGCAGCCTCCGAAGGGGCAGTGGCCGAAGCCGAAGCGCTGCGCGGGGAGCTCGCGCGGGCGCGGGCGGCCGCGGAGACGACCGAGGCGGAGGCGGCGAGCCTGGAGGCGGAGCTGCAGGCCGTGCGCTGGGAGAAGGAGGAGATCGAGGCTCGCCTCCAGGCGGCGCAGGCGAATGGCGCCGCCCCCTCGGCGGG
>DASPZP010000449.1:0-9087 GCA_035636195.1 Anaeromyxobacteraceae bacterium | reverse complement strand
GCGCCTGCGGGTAATCGCCCCGGAGGGCTAGCGCACGCTCGAGCGCGCGGCGGGCGCCCTCGCGATCACCGCGCTGCAGGAGGGCCATGGCCAGGTTGTACTGGATGTGAGATCCGGCAGGGTCGAGCTTCGCCGCCGCCTCGAGCTCCGCCAGCGCCTCCTCGAGCTCACCGGCCGCGAGGTGAAGCGAGCCGAGGTTGTTGTGGGGCGCGGCGAGCTTGGGGTCGCGCGCGATGGCGACGCGGTAGTTGCGCACCGCCTCGTCGCGGTGCCCGAGCCGGGAGGCGGCGATGCCGAGGTTGTTCCAGGCGCGGGCGAACGACGGCAGCACCTGCACGGCGCGCTGGAAGTCGCGCTCGACCGCGACCCAGTCCACCGGGGCGCCCGCGTTCTCCGCGCCGTCGACCTGCTCGAACCCGCGGTTGTTGTAGAAGTGCGCCAGCGCCTCCACGTCGTCGAGCACCCGGTACCACTTCACCCTCCCGGCCGCGGAGAAGTCGAGTCCGATGTTCGCGATCGGTGTCTTCACCATCGCGGTCACGTGCCCCTCGTTCACGGTCGTGCCGTCGTCGGCATAGCGCGTCTCGTGCATCTGCACCGACGCGTCGATGTAGTACGCCTCGAGCCCGACCGCGCGCGCGAGGCCGATGAACACCGAGGCGAGCGCGAGGCAGTTGCCCTGCGACTGTCGGAGCGTCTCCTCGGCGGTGGTGGTCACCGACGGCACGTAGCGCAGGCCCAGGCGGCGCGGATCGAAGAGCGCGCCGGCGAGCTCTCGCACGCGTTCATTCTCGAAGGTGCGGGCGCGCACGCCCCCGCTCTCGGCGGAGACCGCGTGCACGAGCTGGTGCGCCAGCTCGACGTGGGCGGGCGAGAGCTCGTACGGCACGACGATGTCGGCGGGGTCGAGCTCCGGCGCTCGGCGATGCACTTCGGCGCGCAGCTCGTCCGGGCGATAGGCGAGCTTCTGGACCGAGACGCACCCGGCCGCGCTGCCCAGTGCGGACAGGGCGAGCACCACCGCCAGCCGGAACCGGTGCTGCATGACCTAGGTCATAGGCTCGGCGTCGCCCTCCTGCTCACCCGGTGTGGCGCCGCCGGCCAGCCCGAGCTCGGCCGCCTGGACGGGGAGCATCGCCTCGACGAGCTCCGCCAGCTCGCGATCGGACAGGCCGGGAGCCTCCTCGGCGAGCGCCGCGGCGATCGGGAAGCGGAGGTCCCATGGAGCGCCGGCGCGCTGCAGGGCCAGGGCCGCCCGCGCCACGGCCGCCTGCCAGCGGCGCGTGGTGCGGAGCCCGGCCTCGCCGAGGCGCAGGTACCCGTCCTCGATCAGCCGCTGGACGGCAGCGTCCTCAGGCATGAACCTGCGTCGAAGGGCGCGAGCTGTCTTGCGGCTGCATGTGCGCGCGCACGTACGAGACGATCTCGAGCGTCTCACGCTTGAACGCGTCGTGGTCGATCTGCATGGCGTTGACGAAGGTGCTCGCACCCATGGTGTGCGCCGCCATCATGGAGGCCTCGCCGATCTCCTGGTCGGTCGCCCCGAACAGCTTCGCCGCCTCGGTGTGGAAGAGGGCGCAGTACCGGCACCGCGTCGCGCCCGAGACCGCCAGGCCGATGAGCTCCTTGTACTTGTTGGGGATCGCCGTCTCCGCGAGCTGGAAGTCGCGCATCATCGACCAGAATCCCGGCAGCGCCGCGTCCGGCATCGCGCCCACCCAGCCCGGGACCTGCCCCAGCATCTGCTTCATCTCCTCGCGGATTCCGGAGGTGTTGCCCAGCTTCGTCTTGTCCACCGTCGCCATGGCCTGACTCCTCTCGTCGTGAGTACACCGTCCCCCTCGCGCGACCTTGGGTTTGCGACGGGGTACGAGCCGCGGCAAGCGCGCCGCGAGGGTGAATGGGCGCTGACCCCCATCGGCGGGGTCCGACGGGGGGCGGGTGCTCGCCCGGGAATAGACGCGGTGGCGGCTCAGGCGCCGCTCACCTAGGTTTCCTGCGTGATCCGCTTTGGTCCAGCCGGCTGGGACTACCCCGACTGGAAGGGCACGGTCTATCCCAGGCCGGCGCCGCGCGGCTTCGATCCGCTCGCGTACCTGGCCCGCTGGTTCGACACGGTGGAGGTGAACTCCACCTTCTATCGCCCGCAGCGCCCGGAGGTGGCGCGCGACTGGTGCGAGCGGATCGCGCACCGCCCTGACTTCCGGTTCTCGGCCAAGCTCTGGAAGCGCCTCACCCACGAGCGCGAGGCGTACGGCACGGAAGAGGTGCAGGCGGCCCGGTCCGTGCTCGACGCCCTGCACGAGGAGCGGCGCCTCGGCGCCGTGCTGGTGCAGTTCCCCTGGTCCTTCCGGCGCGACGCGCAGGCGCTCGAGTGGCTGCGCGATCTCTGGCGCGCGCTCGCGGGCCTGCCGCTCGTGGTGGAGGTGCGGCACGTATCGTGGAACGTGCCCGAGGTCTACGCCGAGCTGACCGAGCGCGGGGTGGGGTTCGTCAACCTCGACCAGCCGCTCTTCCGGAACTCGATCGAGCCGAGCGCCGTCGCCACGGCGTCCGTCGGATACGTGCGCGTGCACGGCCGCAACTACCGGGACTGGTTCCGCGAGAAGGCGGGCAGGGACGCACGGTACGACTACCTCTACACGGCCGAGGAGCTCGCGCCCTGGGCCGAGCGGGCGAGAGCGCTCGCGGCCGCTCCCCGGGTAGAGGACGTGTACGTCGTCACGAACAACCACTTCCGCGGCCAGGCCGTCGCGAACGCTGCCATGCTGCAGGCGATGGTGGAGGAGCATCGGGTGGACGCGCCGCCGGACCTCACCGCCCGCTACGCCGAGGTGCTCGCGCCGTGGGTGAACGGGCAGACCTCGCTGCCGCTCGGGTGACGTACACTGCGCCCATGCTTCGCATTCGCCGCGCGGGACCGGCCGACGTCCCCGAGATCCTCGCCCTCATCTCCGAGCTGGCTGCGTACGAGAAAGCCCCCGACGAGGCGACCGCCACCGCCGAGGACCTGCTCCGCGACGGCTTCGGCGGCGCGCCGCGCTTCTTCGTCGAGCTGGCCGAGTGGGATGGCGCGGTGGCTGGCTTCGCCTTCTGGTTCTTCAACTACTCCACCTGGCAGGGCCGTCCGGGCTTGTACCTCGAGGATCTCTTCGTCCGCCCCGCTCACCGCGGCCGCGGAATCGGCAAGGCGCTCTTCGTCCACCTCGCGCGCGTCGCGGTGCGCGAGGGGTGCGGCCGCTTCCAGTGGGCGGTGCTCGACTGGAACTCCCCCGCGATCGGTTTCTACGAGAGCCTCGGCGCGAGCAAGCTCGGCGAGTGGATCAGCATGCGCGTGTCGGGCGAGGCGCTGGTCCGGCTCGCCGAGGGGGAGCCGGTGGCCGCGACGTCATGACGCGTCGTGCGCCAGCGCGTTCACGGCGCGTCGCCCGAGAGGCCGCAGGACCATACCCAGCGCGAGGCCCCCGCCGAAACCGCCCGCGTGGGCGGCATTGTCGACGAACGGCACCATGAGGCCGAACGCGAGGTTCAGCCCGGCCACCATCAGGATCTCCTGGATCATCGCCCGCCGCGCCCCCGGCGCGAGGCGCCTGCGCTGGCGAACGGCGTAGCCGAGGAGCACGCCCAGGAGCGCGAAGAGGCCCGCCGAGGCGCCGAGCGACGGCTGGCGCACGAAGAGGGTGCTCGCGGCGAAGCCGACCGCGCCGCCGAACAGGAAGATGAGCGCGAAGCGTACCCGGCCATACAGCTGCTCGACGGTCGGCCCGATGGCGGAGAGCGCGAGCGCATTCACGCCGAGGTGGAGAAGCCCGCCGTGCAGGAAGCTCGCCGTGAAGAGGCGCCACCACTCGCCGGCGCGGACGCGGCGGTCCACCTTGGCGAAACGCGCCACCAACTCCGGATCGGCCGCGCTGAGGAGGAACACCGCCACCAGCGCGAGCAGCAAGACGGTGGTGGCAGGGGACCGGCGGAGGCGCTGGAGTCGGGTCTCTGCGGGCGGTGGAGGCGGCGCGTCGCCGTTCGTGATCACCGCCACACCATAATGGACGGCGAAGCGGAGCGCGGAACGGGATAACCTCCTGGCGGGCGACGTCGAACGAGGAGCAGGCGATGGCATTCGACCGGCGTGCGGTGGCGCGGAGCGAGCTGGCGCGGATCGAACGGAAGGCGCTGCTCTTCCTCGCCGCCGTGGTCGTGCTCCTCGCGCTGGGGGTCGGGCTCGGGGTGTGGGTCGTCCGCGGCTGAGGCGCAGGACACGCGACGGCCAGCCGGAGTCGATGGATCGTCGCGCCTCGTTTCTCGGCGTCTGCTGAGAAAAGCAGCGCGCGGCGCGATTCCGGCGGATCCGGCGACATCACGCGAGGTTGAGTCGCCGGCATGGCGATCGAGCCCGCCGGGGTGCTGTGTTTCTCGGCGTAGGCCTGCCGCGCCACGCGCCGCTGCATCTTTCGACGCTCGCCAAACGCCTGCGATGGCGCGTGTTTGCAGCGTGAACGTCGCCGCGGGTCGCCCAGCGCAAACCTGGCCCGTTCCTTGGAATGGAAAGGAGTCAGAGAACCAGCCGCAAGGAGAACGTCATGATCCTCGTCCTTCCGCTCGCGATGCTCGGCGCTGCATTCCTCACCTACGTCCGTTTCGCCACCCGCTGAGGGCCCCATGGCCACCTACGCTGGAGGCACCCCAGTCAAGCGCGGCTACTACATCGAAGGGAAATCCTTCGAGTTCACCACCGTCGAGCGCGATGGCTCGGCGCTCCCGGGCGGCCCGGAGCGGCGCTGGCTTCACGTCCCGGTGCTCGTCGTCATCGCTGCCGCCCCTGCGTTGGGAGGCCTGTTCGTCCTGAGCTTCCCGCTCATCGGGTTCGGGGTCGTGGCGTACAGCTTGGCGAAGAAGCTCGCTCCGGCAGCCCGTGCTGGCGCGCGTGAGCTCGCCGCCACGCTCGGTCCGAGCTGGGTGCCAGGCGAGGCACACCTCGACGGCGGGACCGCGCCGGATGCTCCGAAGCCGGCGGATGCGAAGGGGTCGCCGCTGCCCGGAAGCGAGCGGCTCGACGCGCTGCAGAGCGAGATCGACCAGGCCCGAAAGGGCAAGACCTAGCTTTTCGGCGAAGGGCCACTCAGACCCTGCCGTGATCGGCGGTGACGCCGACCTGTTCGCCGGCGTCCGCCAGGAACGCGTGGATCGTCGCGATCACCTGCGCGCCCTCGCCGACCGCCGCGGCGACCCGCTTGGTCGACCCCGCCCGAACGTCGCCGATCGCGAACACGCCGTCCCGGCTCGTCTCCAGCCCCCGGCGACCTGCGGCGACGTCCGCGCCCGTTCGGACGAACCCCTTGGCGTCGAGCTCCACGCCGGACTCGGACAGCCACGAGGTGTTCGGGTCGGCGCCGATGAACAGGAAGAGATGCCGGAGCGGCCGGCGCTTCTCCTCGCCCGACGGCACGTGCCGCGTGCGGATCGCCTCCAGGACGCCGCCTCGTCCTTCCAGGGCGAAGACCTCCGTGCCGAGCAGGACCTCGACGTTGGGCAAGGAGGCGATGCGGTCGACCAGATAGCGCGACATGCTCGCCTCCAGGCCCCTGCCACGCGCGATCAGCCAGACCTTTGCGACCTGGCTGGACAGGTAGACCGTCGCCTGTCCCGCGGAGTTGCCGGCGCCGACCAGCGCCACCTCCTGGCCGGCGCACAGCTTCCCCTCCAGGGGCGAAGCCCAGTAGTGGACGCCCGAGCCCTCGAACTCCGCGAGGTTCTCGAGGTCGAGGCGGCGATACTTGGCGCCGCTGGCGACCACCACGGTGCGGGCCCTGGCCCGCTCGCCGTTCGCGAGGCGCAGCAGGGACCGCGCGCCACCGCCGTCGCCGTCGCGCTGCAGCCGCAGGACCTCCTTGGGGATCGCCATCTCGGCGCCGAACTTCTGCGCCTGGTTGAAGGCGCGGGCCATCAAGGCCATCCCGGTGATGCCGGTCGGAAACCCGAGGTAGTTCTCGATCCGCATCGACGCGCCGGCCTGGCCGCCGAACGCCCGTGAGTCGAGCACGATGACGGACAGTCCTTCCGAGGCCGCGTAGACGGCTGCCGCGAGCCCCGCCGGTCCGGCGCCGATGATGGCGACGTCATACACGGTGGTCGGATCGATCGGCTTGACGAGGCCGATGCAGCCGGCGAGCTCGAGGTCGCTCGGATTCCGCAGCATGCGGCCGTTGGGGCAGAGGACGATCGGCAGCTCAGACGCCTCGAGGTGGAAGCGCTCGACCAGCGTCTTAGCGCACGAGTCGGTGTCGGGGTCGAGCCGCAGGTGCGGGTGCCCGCTCCGCGAGAGGAACCCGTCCAGGCGCAGGACGTCGGCGTCTTCCGCATGGCCGACGATCACCGGCCCGCTGATCCCGCTCTGGAGCAGGCCGACCCGCCGCAGGATGAGCGCGCGCATGACGCGTTCCCCGACCTCGGCCTCCGACGCCAGCACGTCCCGCAACCGGCGCGAGGTGATGACGAGCGCGACGACCGGCTTCGTCGCGCGCGCGTCGACCAGCGAGGGGCGGTCCGAGAGCTGGGCGAGCTCGCCCATGAACGAGCCCGGGCCATGCGTGACGATCGGCTCGTCGTGCCCGAGCGCGCTGTGCTGGGTGACGGCGACCTCGCCGCTCAGGATGACGAACATGCCCGGGCTGACCTCGCCGCTGGTCACCAGGCGCTCGCCCACACCGTAGGTCCGCTGCTCGCCGAAGCGCCGCAGCCGGTCGATCTCTGCCGGGGAGAGCGTCGGGAAGACCTGTTCGTAGCGTGTCTCGATGACCAAACGTTCAGGCAAAGCCATGGCTGGATCCTTCTGCGGAGGGCGGCGCCGCGGGCTGGCGCGTCGGTGGATGCGCTGCGCCGCGAAACCTAACTCACAGCAGCGCAGGGCGCTCCGCGACCACCCAGACGGCTCACCACCCGCAGCGGGGCAAGGCAGCGGGAGAAGGCGCCCACGACGGCAGGGTGAGGGACGGGGCGGGCGCCGCCTCGTCGGTACCGTCACCCTCGGAGGTCAGCTCCGCGGGGCGCCGGGGGGCGCTCCGTCGGTCCGTCTGCAGCCTGCCCGCCTCGTCATACCAGCCCTCGTGCACGGTGCCGTCGTCGGTGCGGATGGTCAGCTTGACAACCCTCGCTCCGTCCAGCAGCGCCACCCGCTCGACGGACACTCCATCGCAGCTGAGCCGCCGCCGCTCCTGGCGGAGCTGGCCCTCCGCCGCCCGGCGCTCGATGTCGTCCACCATCGACTGCGGCGCGCTGGCGGCGGCCGGAGCCTGCGTCGGCTGGGCGAAGCGCTCCACCTCCTGCACGCGCGGCGCCGCTGAGCTCCGCGGCGCTGCTGAGCTCTGTGGCGCTGCTGGGCTCTGGGGCGCCGCCGAGCGCTGCGGCGCCGCAGCGAAGGGCTGCGGAGAAGCGCCGGCAGAAGGGCGCTCGGCGCGAGCCGGCGCCGCCGGTTCGGCGGCCGGGGGCTTGGGCGCGCTCTTTCGCTCCGCCGCGGCGTCGGACCGGGGGGCACTCGGACGCCGCTCGGGCGCGGCCGCTCGGGAGGGCCGCGCCTCCTGCGCTGGGGGCAGCTTGCGAGGCGGCGGCGCCGCCCGCTCAGCCCCCTTCCCCTCCCAGGAGGGGGAGGGCTGAGGAGAGGGTGGTTTCGCGGCGGGCCCCGGTACTGCGGGCGGTGCGACGGCGGGGGGCGCGACGTCCTCCAGCGGGGTCATGTCGTGCAGGTCCGGGACCTCTCGGCCCTTCAGCGCCGAGCGCTGGTCGCTCAGCCGAAGCGTCAGGCCGGCGACCAGCACCACCACCGCCGCGGATGCCACTACGGCGTAGGCGCGCGCACGGACCCGGCGGCGAGGCGGAGCCGGCGCGACGGCACGGCGCGCCAGCGCGAGGAGCTCCGCGCGCCCCCGAGCTGGGACCGGTTCGTCGGCGAGCTGGGCGGCCAGCCGCCGCGTCGCGAGGAGGCCCTCCAGCTCGGCGGCGCAGGGAGCGCAGTCCCCGGCGTGGCGCTCCACCTCCCGCGCCTCGTCCGGCGAGAGCTCCCCGTAGACGAGGTCGAGAAGCAGGGGCTGTGCGCGGTCGTGCGTCATGGCTTCGCGCCCTCCGTCCGAGGCTGCTCGTCCGTGGCGGTGACGCCCAGCTCGCTCAGCGTGCGGCGGAGCGCCTCGAGCGCATAGCGCATGCGGCTCTTCACGGTGGGGATGGGCGAGCCCGTGATGGCGGCGATCTCGGCGAAGGCGACGCCCTCGTATTCGCGCAGCAGGAACACCTCCCGCTGCTCCGCTGGAAGCGCAGCGATGGCTTGCTCCAGCACGGGCTGCAAGAGGAGGTCGAGCGCGGCCTCCTCCGGCGTCCGGCCAGGCGCGGGAAGCTCCGCGAAGGGGCGGCTCGCGCCCGTGTCGTCGATGGACTCGTGCCGCCGGTGGGTCATGCGACGTGCCTCGTCCGCGGCCAGGTTTCGCGCCACCGCATACAGCCAGATCCTGAACGGCGCGCGCGCGCTCCAGCGCGGCACCGCCCCGATGAAGCGGAGCCAGCACTCCTGCGTGAGGTCCTCGGCGCGCGCCCGATCGCGGACGAAGCGCGCCAGGAACCGGTACACGCCCGGCCGGTGCCGGTCCACGAGCGCCTCGAACGCCGCGACGTCGCCTCGCTGATAACGCACCACGAGCGCCTCGTCGGTGTCTTGGGGCACCTGTCGTCCCGGTCCTTCCCCGCCATCTCTCGGGTGGAAACGTCCCACCCTCGGAAAGGATCTCCTTCATGTCAACCCTGAGCGGCGCCGCCTCGACAGATCCCGCCGGCGACTCGTGCGTTGGAACGAGGCAGGAGGATTCACATGCGTCCGACACTCATCGCCGCCTCGTTCGCCATGCTCGCTTGCCTGACCCCCACCGTCGGTGCGGCAGGCGCCACCGCCGCCCGCTCCGGACCCTGCCGGCTGGAGGTGCTCGACGAAGCCGGTGGCGCCCTCCCTGCCTTCTTCCATCGCGGGCAGAGCTACATCCTCGGCTCGCTCGGCCAGCGCTACCTCATCCGCCTGCGCAACGACGGCCCGCGCAGGGTGGAGGCGGTGGT
>DASPZP010000448.1:0-2829 GCA_035636195.1 Anaeromyxobacteraceae bacterium | reverse complement strand
TGAGGGTGCCCGGCGGGACGCCGATGGCCCCCTCCAGCCGCGCCAGGAGCCGCTCTACGATGAGCGCCTCCCGCGGCGTCTGCAGCTTGGGGATGTAGAAGTACACGCCGCTGCCGGCCTTGGTCAGCGAGTCGAAGTTGTTGAAGGTCCAGAGCGTGGTGACCGCGATGAGGCCGGGCACCGGGGCGCCGTCCACCTGGAGGTGGTCGTAGCGGACGTGGATGCTGGGCGGCCGCGCCAGCCGCGTCGGCCATCGATCGGGCGGGGTGGTGATCCGGTAGGCGCGCCGCTTCCCCTTCTTTTCCACCTCGTAGGCGCGGTCGTTCCAGCGCCCCTCGAAGATCTCCTTGGCGTTCCGCAGCGCCGCGAAGACCCCCACCGGCTCGTTGCTGGGCGCGCCGTCGGGGTGGAAGTGGGACGGCGAGGCGTCCTCGAAGTCCGGCATGTTCATGGGCGCGGGGCTGTTGAGCGCGTTGAACGCCATGTCGAGCGGGTGCCACGGCCCGGTCAGCTCGAGGCCCGGGTTCCGCGACGGGTGGACGTGCTCGGGGATGGGCGTCTCGTCGTTGAGGCGCCAGCGCCAGGGGGTCTCCTTGCCCTGGAAGTTGTCGGCGAGGCCCTGCACGATCTGGCGGAAGGTCCACGGCTTGCCGCTCACCGGGTCCTCGAAGGTCGCCTCCCAATCCTGCCAGGCGTACTTCTCCGTCACCGAAGCCTTCGACGCGAGCAGCTCGCGGCGCGCGGTCAGGGCGGTGGCGATGGCGGGCCGGAGCTCGCGGGTGAGGGTGGTGATCGTCTCGTCGACGTCGACCTGCCGGCCGTTCACCTGCTTCTTGCCGAACAGCTGGGGGAACTTCTGGAGGATGTCGGGGCGGACCATGGCTCGCTCTCCTGGTCAGGCAAAGGTGGGGGACGACCTCCCTTTACCGCCTGGACAGCATTCTGCGAGCGATTCCTTGGGGTGGGGGAGGGGGGCCCCCCGGTGCGGTACGCCCGGCGGGCTACGCGCGCGCCCCCTGGCCCGTGAAGCGCGGCACGAGCACGTGGTTCTCGAGGTGGACGTGCCGGAGGATGTCCGCCTCGAGCGCGTTCAGCTCCGCCATGAGGACGCGGTAGGTGTTGCAGCCCCACTCCGGCGTGGTGAAGTCGTCGGAGAGCGTTCGGATCCGGGCGAGCAGATCGCCGACCGCCAGGTGGTCGACCATCATCCGCTCCACCTCGCGCTGCACGAGCGCGGCGTCGGGCCGGCGCGCCATGAGCGCCGGGAAGAGGACTGCCTCCTCCTCGTCGAGGTGCGGCCCGAGGGCGTCGGCGAGGGCCGTGAACGCGGCGTGGACCTCGACGAGCCGAGGGTCGTGCCCGCCATGCACCTTCGCGACCTTGGCGGCGATGGGGGCGACGTAGGGGAGCGCCCGGCGCAGGTACTCGTGGTGGCGGTCGATGATGCGGGCGATGAGCGCGGCGGTGGAGAGCGTGCGCGGGTCCGCGTCGGCGGCATCCGCGCCGGTCGGGACGAGCGCATCCAGCTCGGCGAAGAGCGCCTCCGGATCGAGCTGTCGCTCGGCGCACGCGCTCGGAACGGACACGTCCCCGTGACAGCAGTAGTCGATGCCGTGCTTCTGGAAGACCCGCGCCGCGACGGCGTGCGAGGTGACGATCTGGGCGACGGTGGCGGTGCGGTCGTACGAGAGCATGGGTGTTGTCTCCTTGACCGAGGTCAGTTGCAGGGGGCGTGCCCGGCACCGACGCGCGCGAAACCGCAGCCAGACAGGAGTTTTGTCCTTCACGGCCGCACCCAAATGCCGGTGCCACCGAAATTGCGGTGGGTGGGGAACCAAGGGACGTTGCTGTGGCCATGGGCCGCGGCGCGCGCGGGCCCCGGCGAGGAGGGCGAAGGGTCAGCGTCGATCGCGGAGGAGGCTGTCGCCGACCCAGTGGCTCGCGAACTGGTAAGCGATGCGGCCGCTGCGGTCGCCCTTCTGGTGGGACCAGGCGATGGCCGCTTCCTCCGCTTGCCGCGTCCATTCGAGCGCCGCGCCCATCTTGTCACTCAGCTTCGCCATCCATTGCCGCACCACCGCCAGGTACTGCTCCTGCGAGAAGGCGTGGAAGGGCACCCACAGGCCGAAGCGCCCGGAGAGCGAGATCTTCTCCTCCGCCGCCTCGCCGTGGTGGATCTCGTTCCTGACGAGCATCGCGCCCAGGTTGTCCGTCTCGAACTCGGGGAGCATGTGGCGCCGGTTGGAGGTGACGTAGATGAGCGTGTTCTCCGGCGGCGCGTACACGGACCCGTCCAGTGCGCTCTTCAGCATCTTGTAGCTCGACTCGCCGACCTCGAACGAGACGTCGTCCGAGAAGATGATGAAGCGGTACGGCTCCTCGCGGATCGCGTCGACGATCGACGGCAGGCTCACCAGGTCGTCCTTGTCCACCTGGATGATGCGCAGGCCATCGGGTGCGTGGGCCCGGAGGAGCGCGCGCACCAGGGACGACTTGCCGGTGCCGCGCGTCCCCCACAGCAGGACATTGTTGGCGGGATAACCGGCCAGGAACTGGAGCGTGTTGCCCTGCACCACCCGCTTCTGCTCGTCGATCCCGAGCAGATCGGAGAGCTGGATACCCTCGATGCTCGAGACGGGCTCCAGATAGCCGGCGAGCGAGCTCCGCCGCCAGTTGGCGGCGTGGCAGCCTGCCCATGCGATCCGCGGCACCGGCTTCGGCAGCAGCATCTCGAGCGAGGCGAGGACGCGCCGGAGCTGGTGCTGGACGTCGGGATCGATCGGCACGAGCTCACGATAGCACCGGCGCCGAAGCCGGGGCGAGCGGGGG
>DASPZP010000447.1:0-11954 GCA_035636195.1 Anaeromyxobacteraceae bacterium | reverse complement strand
GCCGAAGAGGGAACCCGGTGCGAATCCGGGGCTGCCCCGCAGCGGTAAGCGAGAACGAGGTCCGCCAGATGCACTGGTGCCAGCACGGACCGGGAAGCGGCGGACGCCAGGAAGCCGGCGATGTGCCGGAGCGCTCGCGAGCCCGAAGACCTGCCAACGTCGCCCCGGACGAACCCGGGGCGTTCGACCTGCACGCCTCGTGGGAGGGCGGGATGGTCCTTGGCGTCGTCGGCCGCGCGGCCAGCGTCGGCCGTAGGCCCCTCCTCCGTTCCGTCGAGCGAACGAAGGGGGACCCATGCCGACCGAAGAGAGCAGGAACGCCGCCGCCCGCGCCGAGGGGCGCCCGTTCGAGTCCATCACCAAGCGCGACGGCCGCATCGTCGCCTTCGACCCCGGCCGCATCAGCGCCGCGATCGCCAAGGCCGGCGCGGCCACGAGGGACTTCGGCGCCGACGAGGCGCGGCGGCTCGCGGTGCGCGTGCTCGCCATCGCCGGAGCCACCGTCGACGGCGCGCCGACGGTGGAGCGAATCCAGGACATCGTGGAGGAGGTGCTGCTCGCGAGCCCGCACCGGCGCGCCGCGCGCGCGTACATCGTCTACCGCGAGCAGCACCGGGCGCTGCGCGCCGTCTCCGACGCCGCCAGCGTCGCGCTGGTCGACCGCTACCTCGACCGGAGCGACTGGCAAGTGGCGGAGAACGCCAACATGGCCTTCAGCCTCCAGGGGCTCAACAACCACCTGGCGAGCCACCTCAGCTCGACCTACTGGCTGGAGCGGCTCTACCCGCCGGAGGTGCGGGAGGCCCACCGGTCCGGCGACCTCCACCTCCACGATCTCAACCTGCTCGCCGTCTACTGCGTGGGCTGGGACCTCGCCGATCTGCTCTCGCAGGGCTTCCGGGGGGCGTCGGGCAAGGCCGAGAGCGGTCCCGCGCGTCACTTCCGCACCGCGCTCGGCCAGATCGCGAACTTCTTCTACACGCTCCAGGGAGAGGCGGCCGGCGCCCAGGCCTTCTCGAGCCTGGACACCTACCTCGCCCCGTTCATCCGCCGCGACGGGCTCGGCTACGACGAGGTGAAGCAGGCGCTCCAGGAGTTCGTCTTCAACCTCAACGTGCCGACCCGCGTCGGCTTCCAGACCCCGTTCACGAACGTCACGCTCGATCTGGACGTGCCGAAGCTCATGCGCGACGAGCCGGTCATCATCGGCGGAGAGCGCCAGGAGGAGACCTACGGTGAGTTCCAGGCCGAGCTGGACCTCTTCAACCGCGCCTTCCTCGATGTGATGGCGGGCGGCGACGCCAAGGGGCGCGTCTTCACCTTCCCCATCCCCACCTACAACATCGCGCCCGGGTTCGACTACGACGACCCGAGGCTCCAGCGGCTCTGGGAGGTGACGGCGCGGTACGGCCTCCCCTACTTCGCCAACTTCGTGAACTCCGAGCTGTCACCCGAGGACGCGCGGAGCATGTGCTGTCGCCTGCGGCTCGACACGCGCCAGCTGGACCGCCGCGGTGGAGGCCTCTTCGGAGCGAGCCCGCTCACCGGCTCCATCGGCGTGGTGACGCTCAACCTGCCGCGGCTCGGACACCTCGCCCGGGACGAGGCCGACTTCCTCGCGCGGCTCGATCGGCTCATGGACGTGGCCAAGGAGAGCCTGGTCATCAAGCGGAAGGTGCTCGAGCGGTACACCGAGGACGGGCTCTACCCGTACGTGCGCCACTACCTGCGCGACATCCGCGCCCGCCACGGACAGTACTGGCACAACCACTTCAACACCATCGGCCTGGTCGGCCTCGCCGAGGCGGCGGAGAACCTGCTCGGCCAGCCCTTCGCCGGCGAGCGCGGCCGCGCCTTCGGGCTGCGGGTCCTCGATCACATGCGCGCGCGCCTCGTCGCCTACCAGGCCGAGACCGGGACGCTCTTCAACCTGGAGGCGACGCCAGCGGAGGGGACGAGCTACCGGCTGGCGCGGCTCGACAAGGCGCGCTTCCCGTCGCTGCGCTGCGCCAACGAGGACGCGTGGAAGCGCGGCGGCCAGCCGTACTACACCAACTCCTCGCAGCTGCCCGTGGACGCCACCGACGACGTCTTCGCCGTGCTCGACCACCAAGACGAGCTCCAGGCCAGGTACACGGGCGGCACCGTGCAGCACGTCTTCGTCGGGGAGGCGATCGACGACCCAGCCGCGGTGAAACGGTTCGTGCGCACGGTCTGCGAGCGCTACCGCCTGCCGTACTTCACGGTGACCCCCACCTTCTCGGTCTGTCCCGAGCACGGCTACGCCGCGGGCGAGCACCCGCGCTGCCCGCGGTGCGGCGCGCCGGCCGAGGTCTATTCGCGCGTCGTCGGCTATTTGCGGCCCGTGCAGCAATGGAATCCGGGTAAGCAGGCCGAGTTCGAGGGGAGGCGGTCGCTCCGGCTGGGAGAGGGCGCGGCGGTGGGCGGGTGATCATCGCCGGCCTCAGGCCCTGCTCCTTCGTCGACTATCCGGGGCGGCTCGCGGCGGTGGTCTTCACGCACGGCTGCAACCTGCGCTGCCGCTACTGCCACAACCCGGAGCTCGTGAGCGGGCCGCCGCGGCACCGCATCGCCGAGGACGAGGTCGTGGCGCTCCTCGACCGGCGGCGCGGGAAGCTCGACGGCCTCGTCATCTCCGGCGGCGAGCCGACGCTTCAACGAGACCTCGCAGCGTTCCTGGCGCGGGTGAAGGCGATGGGATTTCAGGTGAAGCTCGACACCAACGGGACCCGCCCCGAGGTGGTCGAGGGCCTGCTCGCGGCGCGGCTGGTCGACTTCCTTGCCATCGACTTGAAGGCCACGCCCGAGGAGGCAGGGTGGCTCTGCGGCTCGGTCGAGCAGCCGGCGGGGGCGCGCCGGTGCCTCGCGCTCGCCCTCGCGGCGGGCGTGGCGCACGAGGTCCGGACGACGGTGATGGCGCCCATCCATACCGCCGCACACCTCGACGCGCTGGCGCCGTGGGCGGCCGGGGCCGAGCGGTGGGTCCTGCAGCGATTCCGCCCGGGCGGTCACCTCGACGCGTCGGCGGGGCTGGAGGTCCCCGACGAGGCCGTGTTCGACCGGTCCGACGCCTCGTCCCGGTGATCTTCAGGGCAGGAGCACCGCGGCTCCGCGGATCCTCCCCATCCGAAGAAGAGCCAGCGCCTCGCCGGCCTCCTCCAGCGGGAAGGTCTCGACTTCGGCCCGCAGCGGCACGCGGGGCGCCAGCGCCAGCAGCTCCTGCCCGTCCTGCCGGGTGAGGTTCGCCACCGAGCACACGCTGCGCTCGCCCCAGAGGAGCGCATAGGGGAACGCTGGGATGTCGCTCATGTGGATCCCGGCGCACACGACCGTGCCCCCCTTCGCGACGGCGCGCAGCGCCAGCGGCACCAGCGCGCCCACCGGGGCGAAGATGATGGCCGCGTCGAGCAGCTCCGGGGGCACCTCGGTGGAGTCTCCTGCCCAGGCGGCGCCCATCGCGCACGCGAACGCCTGCCCCGCAGCGTCGCCGGGCCGGGTGAAGGCGAACACCTCCTGGCCGGCGTGGCGCGCCACCTGGACCGCGAGGTGGGCGGCAGCGCCGAAGCCGTAGAGGCCGAGGCGCCGCCTCTCGCGTACGAGCCGCCAGGCGCGGTGACCGATGAAACCGGCGCACAGGAGCGGCGCAGCCTCCGCATCGCCGAGCCCCGGCGGCAAGGCGAAGCAGTAGCGCGCGTCCGCCACCATGGCCTCGGCGTAGCCCCCGTCGAGCGTGTAGCCCGTGAACCGCGCCCGGTCGCAGAGGTTCTCGCGACCCGCGCGGCAGAACTCGCACACTCCGCAAGTCCAGCCGAGCCAGGGGACCCCCACCCGCTGCCCGGCAGTGAGGTCCTGGACGCCTTCCCCGAGCTCCTCCACCACCCCGACGACCTCGTGTCCCGGCACCACGGGCCGGCCCGGGGCCGGGAGCTCCCCGTCGACGAGGTGCTGGTCGGTGCGGCAGACCCCGCAGGCGCGCACGCGCACGCGGAGCTGCCCCGGCCCGGGGCTGGGGAGCGGCCAGTCGCGGAGCCGGAGCGGCTGGCGAGGCCCGTCGAGGACCATGGCGCGCATGAAGCCAGTCTAATGCGGCAGGCGATTGGCCATACGGCGGGGGATGAACCCCCCCCTACATCCCTGTGGCCATTGCGATCGCGGCCACGGTAGCGGCATAGCCGTAGGGCGGGGGCTTGTCCCCCGCCGCCTGGAGAGCGCCCTCACGGCGGCTCGGGCGACAGGCGGTGCAGCCCGTCGGCGATCACGAGGCACAGGTTCGTCACGAGGTCCTGCCGGGCATTCACGGCGTAGAGCCCCGGCGCGACCGTCCAGCAGTCGCGCTGGAGCCGGCGCGGCGCCTCGGCGCGTCCCGCCGCCGCGACGAGCATGGGCAGCACCTTGTCCGGCAACCGGAGCGCGGTGTCGATCGCGAAGACGGAGAGGTGGGGCCTGAGGGAGCGCACGCGCCGCAGGAAGGCCGCGACCTCCACGGGCATGATGTGCTTCGGCGGGGACGACTTGAGCTCCACGTAGACGAGCTTCCCTTCGGCTGCGACCACCACGTCGAGGTCGCCGCCCACACCGGGCGCACCGGAGCGGACCCCCACCGCCACGTCGGCCGCCAGCCGGCGCCGGAGCTCACGCGCCACCCACCACTCCAGCGTGCCCCCGAAGCTCCGGGCCTTCCAGCGGAGCCTCACCCGGCCGTCAGTGGCGCGCAAGGCGAGGCCGAGCTCGACGAGCCCCGCGGCGGCCTGGTCGGACTGGGCCGCGTCGAGATAGCGCGTCGCCTCGCCGGGCCGGAACGGCCCCTGCAGCGCGATCGCGCCGCGCAGGAACAGGCGAAAGCCGTAATGTCCGAGCCGCTCGGAGAGGCGATCCGCCAGCGGGCCCTCGAGGTCGCGCGGGAAGGGCACGTCGGGCTTCGCCAGCCGCGGGCGGAGGCCACGCCGGGCCAGCATGGCCAGCGCCTCGCCACCGGCCACGCCGGGTACCGCAGGCGCCACAGGCGGCGCCGGGCGCCCCGCCGCGTCGAGCTCCAGCTCCCTGGCGCCTCGCCGCCGTGGCATTCCCCGAGGATATCACCGGGGATTGACCTGCTGCGCCGATCGCTGTTCTTTGCTCGCATGGCCCGCGGCCCCGTCGACCTCTCGCGCCGCTGCGCGCACTGCCTGTTCCCGTTCGAGGCTTGTCTTTGCCCGGACGTGCGGCGCGTCGAGACGCGGACGAGGTTCCTCGTGCTGCGCCACGCCAGCGAGCACACGCGGCCGAGCAACTCGGGGCGCTGGGCGGCGCTCGCACTCCCCGGCGCGCGCCTCGTCGAGTATGCGCTCCCGGGCGCCGAGCCGGACCTCTCTGCCCTCGCGGCGCCGGGCACGGTCGTGCTCTTCCCCTCTCCTCACCCGGCGACGCTGGTGCCGCTGCCGCGGCAGGTCGTGGTGCTCGACGCGACCTGGGCGCAGGCGCGCCGGATGATCCAGCGCATCCCAGCCCTGCGCACGCTGCCCCGCCTGGCCCTGCCGGCGCGAACGCTCGCCGTCGTCGATCCCATCCGGCGATCGAAGGTCGCCGGTGGCCTCTGCACGCTGGAGGCGATGGCGGCGGCGCTCCACCTGCTCGGCGAGACCGAGGCCGGCCGCGCGCTCGACGGGCTCCACGCGGCCGCGCTCGAGCGAAGCTGGCGGCTTCGGCGCGGAGCGGCGGTGGCGGCGCAGATCGCGTGAGGCGCGTCCCGCGGTGAGCGGCCTACGTCCCCGGTGAACGGTGGGCGTACATGCGACGAGGCGGTCGCCTGCTCACCCGGCCTTTCGGCCCCGCCTGCGGGCCGCGTCGTCCTCGGATATTCCAGGCAGCGCGGCACGGAGCTCGGATGACCTCTCGTCGCGACCTGACAATCCCGTCGATGCTGCTCGCGCTCTCGTTCGCGGCGGCGCTGGCGAGTTGCGCATCTACACTGTCAGTGGATTCGGTCGACGTGAGCGGCGAGCGGCGACTCCCGGCCGGCGTCACCACGCAGCTCATCGCGACCGCATCGATCTCGGGCGGTCGGCTCGTGCACAACGTGACGGCCAGCGCCACTTGGACCTCGTCGGACGCGTCCGTCGCGAGCGTGGCTGGGGGGCTCGTTCAGGCCGTCGGTCCTGGCATCGCCACGATAAGCGCCACGCGGAGCGGCGTCTCGGGCGCGGTCGAGCTCACGGTCACGCAGGCGAGCCTCACCAGCCTCGACCTCGGGCCGGCGTTCGCGCTGCCCGCCGGCGTCGGCAAGCGGCTGACCGCGACGGGCACCTTCAGCGATCTCACGACGCGGGACCTCACGACGTCGCTCACCTGGACGACCTCGGCGCCCTCGATCGCGACAGTGTCCGATGCCAGCGGCTCGAGCGGCCTCGTCACCAGCGTCGCTCCCGGCATCGCGACCATCACGGCCACGGACCCTGCGACCGGGATCGCAGGGAGCGCCGTGGTCACCGTCAGCTCGGCCCAGCTCGTCTCGATCGCGATCAGCCCGGGTCACCCGTCGGTGCCGCTCGGCAATCAGCAGCAGTTCACGGCGGTGGGGACGTACACCGACGGGAGGACGCAGGATCTCACGGCGAGCGTCGGCTGGTCATCGTCTCCTCTCGGCGTGGCCTCCGTCACGACGGTGGGAGCAGCGCGGGGCCTCGCCTCCACGACCGCCACGGGCACGACCACCATCTCGGCCACGGACCCCGCGACGGGTATCTCGACCAGCACGGCCTTGACGGTGACTGCCGCACGCCTCAGCTCCCTCGCGATCACGCCACCGGCCCCCTCCATCGCCCTCGGTGCGAAGCAGCAGCTCACGGCGACGGGCACCTACACCGACTCGACCACGCACGACCTCACGGGGACAGTCCTCTGGGGGTCCTCGGACCCGGCGATCGCGCAGGTCTCGAACACGGCCGGGGCGAACGGCCTCGCCTCGGGGGCAGGCGTCGGATCGGCGACGGTCCGGGCGACCGACGAAGCTTCCGGCCTCTCCGCCACCACCACGCTGACCGTGACGGCTGCACGGCTCGTCTCGATCGCCGTGACGCCCGCCGCATCGTCACTTCCCGTGGGCCTCACGCGGCAGTTCGCGGCGACGGGCACGTACACCGATGGTACGACGCACGATCTGACCGCGGCCGTCACCTGGACCTCCTCTGCCCCATCGGCCGCCAGCATCTCGAACGCGGCGGCTTCGGTGGGGCTCGCCACCGCGCTCACCGTCGGGGTGCCCGTGATCAGCGCGACCGAGGCCGCCAGCGGCGTCTCCAGCTCCACGCCGCTCACCGTGACCGCCGCCCAGCTCGTCGCGATCGCGGTGACACCCACGGCGCAGTCCATCCCGAGCGGGCTCGCCGTTCAGTTCACCGCGACGGGCACGTACACGGACGCCTCGACCCAGCCGCTCACAGCGAGCGTGACGTGGTCCTCCTCCACGCCGGCGATCGCGTCGATCTCGAACGCCGCAGGGTCCGAGGGCATGGCCACGGGCGGCGCGGTCGGGGATACCACGATCACCGCGCTGGATCCGGCGACCAACCTCGCCGCGTCGACGACGCTCACCGTGACGGCCGCACAGCTCGTCTCCGTCACGGTGACGCCCGCATCGCCCTCGATCACGGCGGGTCAGGCGCAGCAGTTCATCGCCACGGGCACGTACACGGATTCGAGTGCGCATGAGATCACCACCAGCGTCACCTGGACCTCCTCCGACATCGCGGTCGCGACCATCTCGAACGCTCAGGGCTCGAATGGTCTCGCCACGGCAGCGCCGACCGTGCCTGGGTCGAGCACGACGACCATCACGGCGGTGGTGCCCGGTACGACCCCGCAAGTGAGCGGCACGGCCACGCTCACCGTGGCTCCATGAGCGCCAGCCAAGACGCCTGTGACTCGCCGGTCGGAGATCGCGGATGAACGTCTTTCTTCGATGCGTGCTCGCCCTCTCGGTCGCGCTGAGCTCCCCGTCCGCGCTCGCGGAGGGATACCTGTACAGCCCTTACGCTCACCACCCCGTCCTCGTGACGGCAGGATGGGAGGTTGCGGCTCCCGCCCTGAGCTTGCGCTCCGACTTCATCGACGCGACGAGCACGGCCGGCGTCGGTTTCGGGATGCGCTCCGAGATCGGGACGCGGCTCTCGGCCGGGGCGGACGTCACCTGGCGTCGCTTCCGTCAGGACTCGGCTCTGGGCGACCGCTTACGCATGGACGCCGTCTCGCTGCGGGGGACGGTCCACTACTACTTCACCGGCACCGAGTTCCAGCCCTACGCCGGGTTCGGCGTCGGCGGCCTCTACCGCGAGGCGATCTTGAACGACGGGCCGACACAGGTGGGGGTGGGAGTGTGCGGCGGTCCGGAGCTGGGTCTGCTCCTCACCGTCGGCCAAGGCCTCGCCATCCACGTCGCGGTGCGGTACGAGATCACGACGGCGTCCTTCAACGTGAACGGGCGCCCGGACTGGAGCGTGAACTTTCCCTCCTGGTTCAGCGCCCAGCTGGGATTTGCGGTCTACTGAGGACGGCACTCGAACCCCGGAGCGGAGCTCGTGAGCTATCTGCCGGCGCGCTGGCTGCCCGGGCCGCACCTCATGACCATCTTCGCCGGGCTCGCGCGCGGGCCGGCCGGACCGACGCCACGCCGTGAGCGCTGGGAGCTCGCGGACGGCGACTTCGTGGACGTCGACCGGCACGGCTCCCCGGACGCGCCCACGGTGGTGGTGCTCCACGGCCTCGAGGGCTCGAGTCGCGCGTCGTACGTCCGCCGCCTCGTGGCCGCCGTCGCCGCGGAGGGGCTCGCGTCCATCGCGGTGAACTTCCGTGGCTGCTCGGGCTCGCCCAACCGGCTGCCGCGTCTCTACCACTCGGGCGAGACGGGCGACCTGGCGGAGGTGGTGGCGCGCCTCGCTGCCGAGCGCCCGGGCCGGGGCCTGGGGGTGGCGGGCTTCTCGCTGGGCGGCAACGTGGTCGCGAAGTGGCTCGGCGAGCGCGGGGACGACCTGCCCCTCGAGGTGCGGGCCGGCGCGGTCATCTCGGCGCCGTGGGACCTCGGCCGCTGCGCCGACGCCATCGACGGGAGCGGAGGCATGGCCTGGCTCTACCGCGAGCGCTTCCTGCGCACGCTGCGCCACAAGGCGCTCGCCAAGCTGCGCCGCTTCCCCGGGATTCCCTTCGACGCCGCCGAGGTCCGCGCCTGCCGGACCTTCGCCGCCTTCGACGACCGCGTCACCTCGCGCCTGCACGGGTTCGAGGGCGCGCGCGACTACTGGGAGCGCTGCTCGGCGAGGCGCTTCGCCGCCGGCCTGCGGAGGCCGCTCCTCGCCATCGCCGCAGCGGACGACCCCATCGTCCCGCGCGACGCGCTGCCGCTCGAGGCCGCGCGCACGAACCCCTCCCTGACGCTCGAGACCTACCCCGCGGGCGGTCACGTCGGGTTCGTCTCGGGCCGGCCGTGGCGCTTCGAATTCTTCGCCGAGGCGCGCGCCGCCGCCTTCCTCGCTTCCGCGCTTCGGCGTTGACAAGGGCGCCGCCCCGGCGCATGAGCATCGCCTTCAAAGGAGACACGACCATGCCCGTCAGCAAGAAGCGGAAGAAGGAAGGCAAGCCCGTCCAGCGCCGGGAGGCGGCTGCTCCGGCGCAGGAGGGCGCGGAGCATCCGGAGGGCCCCGCCCAGCACGGCGCCATGAAGGCCGGCAAGCCGAAGAACCCGTTCGTCAAGAACACCTCGCAGGTCCGCGGCGCGCAGCGCGGGCGGTAGCCGAAGACGCGGCCGCGCCCCGTCAGCCCCATCCGATAGGCTCCGCGGCCCATGAACACCGATGCCCGCTTCGTCGCTTTCTGCGACGGCTCCGCTCTCCAGAACCCCGGCGGTCCGGGGGGCACCGGCTTCGTGGTGGTCGACCGCACCTGCCACGCCCTGCGCTTCGGCGGCACGCGCTGGCAGGAAGACGGCCCGCACCCGATCACCAACAACCGCATGGAGCTGCGCGCCGCGCTGGAGGCGCTCGACGGGCTGCCGGCCGGCGCCGGCGTCGAGGTGGTCTCCGACTCCCGCTACGTGGTGGACGCGCTCACCAAGTGGATCCACGGCTGGCGCAAGAAGGGGTGGAAGACCGCCTCGGGGACCCCGGTGCTGAACCGCGATCTCATCGAGGCGCTCGACGCGCGCTCACGCGAGCTGTCCGTGAAGTACGCCTGGGTGCGCGGGCATGACGGCCATGCGGTGAACGAGATCGTCGACGGGCTGGCCCAGGGGGCGGCCCGCGGCGGCGGGAGCCCCGAACGACCGGCGGTGGTCGCGGCGTTGCGGTCGATGGGGTTGCTGCGGTGACACGCGCGTGACCCGCGCGGCCTAGCATTGGAGCCATGGCCAGCTCCGCCCTGGACGCCCACGAAAAGCCGCTCCTGCGCGGCGTCTCGCACGAGATCGCCGCCTTCGCGGCCGCGGTGGGCGGCTTCGTGCTCGTGCGAGCGGCGCCGAGCGCGCGCGCGGCGGCCGGCGCCGCCGTGTATGCCGCGACGCTCACGACCCTCTTCGCGGTGAGCGCGATCTACCACCGCCCCACCTGGAAGCCCCGCGCGCGGGCGCTCCTCCGCCGCTTCGATCACTCGGCCATCTTCCTCCTCATCGCCGGCACCTACACCCCGTTCTGCCTCCTCCTCGGCGGGCGCTCGGGGCTCTTGCTCCTGGCGGCGGTGTGGAGCGGGGCGGCCCTGGGGGTGGTGCAGGCCATCTTCTGGCTTCACGCGCCGAAGCCACTCCTCGCCGCGCTGTGCGTGGCGCTCGGCTGGATGATCGTCCCGCTCCTGCCGCAGCTCCGCGCCGCGGTGGGTGCACCCGGCGTGGCGCTCCTGCTTTCCGGCGGCCTGGCCTACACGGCTGGCGCCATCGTGTACGCCATGCGCCGTCCCGATCCTGCGCCGCGCGTGTTCGGCTACCACGAGGTCTTCCACGCCCTCGTCATCGCCGCGGCGGTCTGCCACTACGCCGTCGTCGCCGGCGCGGTGGCGGCGATCCGCTGAGTGTCAGGGAGGCGCGGCGCTTTCAGACGCCGCAGACGGTCAGGCCGGAGGATCGTGCGGCGCGGGCGAGCTGCCGGTCATGGGTCGCCAAGACGAGCGCCCCACCGTGGCTGGGCGCGAGCTCCAGAGCCGTCGCCAGGTGGATCGCGTCGAGCGAGCCGAGCGTCGTGGGCATCGGGCCGCCGGCTCGCACGAGGATGCGCTCACTCATCGCGAGCACGTCGACCGAGCGGAGGATGCGGCGCGCCTCCCCGTGAAGCTCTTCCACCTCGTCATCGTCGAGGTCACCGTCCAGCCGGCTACGGTCGATGACGCGCCCGAGCTCGACGAGGAGCACCCGCGACGCGTAGGCCTGGCGCACCTGAGCCCACTCGGAGAGCGAGTCGGGTTCACCGAACAGCTTGCGCAGCACCACGCTCGTGTCGAGCAGGGCGATCACCGACGCTTCCTGTCGGCGGTGAGCATCGAGGTGGTCGATGGACCTCGGTACCGGATCGACCTCACCTGCAGGTCACCGAGCGCCGGCGCGGCTGGATCGCGCGGAAGCGCGATGTCCGGGTCCCGCGCCGTCACGCCGGGCTCCGCATAAGGCAGGAGCCGCGCCACCGGCCGATCGCGATCCGTCACCACGACCTCCTGACCAGCGCGCACGGCCCGCAGGTACTCCCCGAGCTTGGCCTTGAGGTGCGAGGAACTCGTTCGGACCGTCATGTCCATCAATGTACAGCAGCGGACAACAGTGGTCAAAACGGCCACGCTCGCCGAATGGGCTCTCAGAACTTCCCGTGCTTCAGCACATCGCGCTTGGAGACGGTGCCGACGAGGTGTCGCTGATCGTCGACCACGGGCAGGCGCTCCTGGTCGGCCTCCGCGAAGCGGGACGCCACCTCTGCGAGCGACATGGTCGC
>DASPZP010000446.1:0-3550 GCA_035636195.1 Anaeromyxobacteraceae bacterium | reverse complement strand
TCGACGCGAGGAGGCGCAGCCACTCCCGGACCTGACGGAACACGAGAAACGACTCGTGCACCCGCCGCTGCCCGCTCTGCCCCCACGCGAAGCGCTGCGCTGGGTCCGCGAGCATCTCGTCGAGGGTCCGCGCGATCTCCTCGGGATCCGCCGGATCGGAGACGAGGCGTCCGTCCAGCCCGTCGCGGATCTGCTGCCGCAGGCCCCACGCGCGCGTGCCGAGCACGGGGACCGCCTTCCACATGGCCTCCGTCACCGTCAGCCCGAACCCCTCGCGCAAGGAGTTCTGCACGACAACCGTGGAGCAGCGCTGTAGCGCGTTCACCATGAGCGCGTTCTCCTTCACGGAGTGGAGGGGCAGGGCGAAGACGCCGATGTCGGCGTGCTCGTGCGGCTCGAGCGCGCGGAAGGCGTCGGTCAGGTCGCGCAGCGTCTCGCGCGCGCCGGGGTCGTCCTGGATCGACGACGGGTCAGGGCCGGCGAGGGCGAGGCGGACGATCTCGAGGCGCCTCCGGTGCCGCGGCGGAGTCGCGCTCTTCGCGCGACGCTTCAAGGCGCGAAAACCGTCGAGCAATGGGCGGAAACCCTTCAACGAGTCCCACCGCGAGATCTGTGTCACCACCGGCCGGAACAGGAGGCCGATGTCGGTTCGCCGATCAGCTGGCAGGAGCGTTCCATCCGGCTGCAGCCGAAGGACGGGGTGCTGGAAGGGTGGCGTGAGCACCGGGTGCTCGGTCTTCGTGAGAGCGGAGTTGCAAAGCACACCCGCGAGCTTGTGAGGCGAGAGTTCGCGGTTCTTGTGGCTGAGCGGGTCGATGGTTGGCGACATCACCGAAGCCCGTCCCGCCAGGAAGTCGCGGATGTACTCGGGGGCCGAGAAGATCGCATGGTCGTACCTATCGGCATACGGCTGGAGAAACGACCAGGCGGCGCGCGCGGTAGGCGAGTCCTCCTCGAGGCCGATGTGGCAACGCCAAATCGTGTGCAGCCCGAGCGTCTGCTTCAGCATCGCCCCCGCGCCGAGCGGCTGCGGATCGTGGACGACGAGGATGTCGTTCGGCGCGAGCAGCGCGCGCAGCGACGCGGCGCACTCGCTGCTCACCGCCTCGTACAGCTCGCGTTCCGTCGGACCGAGGCGAGGATCCCCCTCCCCGTGGATGAGCTCGTGAAGACGCTTCGTGAGCCTGAAGAACTCCGGGGCGCGCGGCCGCATCACGGCCCACTCGGTGGGGATCCCGAGCTCGCGGAAGATCGAGACGAGGCGCGGCATCATCTCCGCGACCCCGCCCCCCATGGCAGTCGAGTTGAGCATCCAGACCCTGCGGCCGGCGAGCCTCGGGACGCACAGCTCCGCTTCGGAACGAACATCGCGGACGCCCTGGGCGAGGTGGACGAACCCCGCGTAGTCATCGAGCCGGATGCGCTCGCGAGTGTCGACGACTTCGATCATGCGAGTTGACGACGGACGTCGGCGCCGCTCATCACGTCGGCTTCCTCGCCCAGCTCAAAAGTGATGCGCCCGGAGAGGTTTCACCACCCGCCGG
This sequence comes from Anaeromyxobacteraceae bacterium, assembly GCA_035636195.1. GTDB lineage: Bacteria > Myxococcota > Myxococcia > Myxococcales > Anaeromyxobacteraceae > Anaeromyxobacter_A. The sequence goes on along the minus strand of DASPZP010000446.1, from coordinate 2,006 downwards.
GCCGCCTTGCGCGGACATGACGAGCGAACAGGCGAGCAGGCGAGCCCCGAGTCTCTGCCGGCATGTCAGGGCTTCGCCGAAGAGGTCTCCTTGCCGGCCGGCACGTGCCAGCGCGTCCGCCGGGCCGACGTCGAGGTGCCCCGCCGAACCGGTCTCGGCCGCGCGCTCGATCTCGCTCCACGTCACGGGCGCGGACACGCGAGGCCATGCTCTGCCGCGGAGCGAGTAGGGAGCGACGGTCGACAGCCCGGCTGAGTTCTGCCTCCAATCGACGAGCACGCGCGCCTCTCGGCCAGCGCGTGCCAACCGGCTGGTGACGAGCTCCGGCGCGTCCGCCTCCAGTCGCTCGGCGACGGCGCGCGCGAACGCGTTCGTCCGGTGGAAGGACTCCGAACCGTCCAGGGGGACGAGCACGTGGAGGCCCGCCGAGCCGGACGTCTTCGGCACCGCCTTCAGCCCCAGCCGGGCGAGCAGCAGTCGGATGGCGATCGCGACGCGGCAGCAGGCGACCATCCCGATGTCGGGCCCGGGATCGAGGTCGAACACCACGCTGAGCGGCGCGTCTGGCCGCTCGACGGTGGCGAGGAGAGGGTGGAGCTCGATCGCGCCGAGGTTCGCGGCCCAGGCGAGCGCGGCGGGCTCCTCGATCCGGCAGTAACGCAGGCGCTGGCCGCGCGTACCGCGGAGCTCCGCGACGCGGAGCCACTCGGGCTGGCCGCGCGGGCAGTTCGTCTGGAACCACCAGGATGCGCCGACCCCGTCAGGGAAGCGCGCGAGTGTGACCGCCCTACCGGCGACGTGCGGCAGGATGAGCGGCGCGGCCGCGAGATAGTAGTCGACGAGGTCGCGCTTGGTGAACCCCGCAGCGGGGAAGAGCACCTTCCCCGGGCGCGAGAGCCGGACGTGGCGGCCGCAGACGTCGAGGTCGATGGCGTCTCGCGCGGGCGTCAACGGGCGAGCTCTCGCGCGGGGGACGCCGGGAGCGGTGAGAGCTGATCGATGCTGCAGGACGAGGGCACGCGGTCCGGACGCCAGCGGACGAGCTGGGCGGCGTGACGGAACCGGGCACCGTCGAGCTGGTCGAACGAGACCTCGCAGACGAGCTCCGGGCGAAGCGGGGTCCAGTCGAGCTCCATCGTGCGTGGATCCCACCGGCCCGCGGAGCCGCCGAGGCGGCCCACGGGGCTCCCCTCCACGTTGAAGCCGTGCTGCCACGGGTGTCCTTCGAGCGCCACCGCGCGTGGCGAGAGCTCAGCGAACAGCTCGCGCCGGCGAAGGTCGGGGAAGCTCGCGACGACGCCCACGTGCCGCAGCTCGCGCCCGGCGTGCAGCCCGAGCAGCAGCGACGCGATCTCGCATACCCCCGGGGCCGAGCGAAATCCTGCGACGACGCAGTCGACGGTGCGCAGGGCCTTGACCTTCACCATGGCGCGCCGACCTGGCTGGTACTGGAGGTCATCGCGCTTGGCGACGACCCCGTCGATGCCTCCCCCCGGGGGGGCCTCGAGCCAGCGCCGCGCGACCGCCGGGTCGCGGGTGAACGGGGTGAGCAGGAGCGGAGCCGAAACATGGCGCAGCAGCTCCTCGAGCAAGGCACGGCGCGCGAGGAACGGCGTGGCGGTGACATCCTCGCTGCCCACCGAGATGAGGTCGAAGGCCATGAACGACGCTGGATGCTCCCGGCTGAGAAGCTCGACGCGCGAGGCCGCTGGATGGAGCCGCCCGAGGAGCGAGGTGAAGCCCGGGCGGTCGCCGGAGAGGATCACCAGCTCTCCGTCGAGGACGGCCTCGCCGATCGCTGCGAGAGGCCCCGTGACCTCGGGGAAGTAACGAGCGAGTGGGCGACCGTGCCGGCTCGTCAGGCCGACCGAACCGCGCCGGACCATCGCGATGCAGCGAAATCCGTCCCACTTCGGCTCGTACGAATACGCGCCGAGTGGGAGCTCGCGCTCCAGGCGGGCCAGCATCGGAGCCGGAGGTACGATCACGCCCGATACGTCCGGGGC
>DASPZP010000445.1:0-21167 GCA_035636195.1 Anaeromyxobacteraceae bacterium | reverse complement strand
AGGTCGAGGTCGGAGTCGAGGTCGCGCCCGCCATCCGGACCACCCCCCACATCCCGGCGGCGAGCGCTGTCAGGAGCGCCCCGCTCCGGAGCGTCATCCCAGCCTCCGCGCCTTGTCGGCGGCGAGCTCGGCCGCGATCTGCTGCGCACGCTCGGGCGAAGCGCGGGCCGCCTCCTCGAGCCGGACCCTCTCCGCCTCCTCGCGCGCGCGGAGCCCGTCGATCATGGCGGTCACCTCGGCGGCCAGGCCACCGAGGAGGTCGCCGCGACGGAGCGGCCTGGCGCGGCGGAGCGAACCCTCCCCCACCGCGCGGCAGGTGCGGCCGATGGCGTGCGCCGGACCGGCGATGCGGTGCGTGACCGCGATCGAGAGCACCACCAGCGCGAGGACGATGCCGGCCAGCACCACCGCGAGCGCGGCCATGCGGCGCCGGTCCTCGCCGCGCAGCAGCGCCGACACGACCTCGTCGGCGCGTCCGTCGCCGAGCGCGACGAGCCGCGAGGCCTCCCGGTAGGCGCGCCACAGCTGCACTCCGAGCGCCACGGAGAGCCCGCTCACCACCGCCGCGAGATAGGCCCCCAGCCGGAGCTGCAGGCCGGGATCGAGCACGAAGTTGCGCCAGCGCCGGCGCGGGCTACTGGGGGCGGGTGCTGGCGCGGCGGCGGTCTCGGCAGAGGTCGGTCCTGTCATGGCAGCGTCTCCCCTCACGGCATCACGGCGCCTCGAGGAGGCGTCGCGCCAGATCCTCGCACAGGCTCGCGGCGGCGGCCGCCACCGCCTGGGCCTCGAGCTGCGCGCCGGCCCCGCTGGGCGCGGAGGTGCTGGCGCGCGCGCCGCCCTCCACCATCGCGGCGATGCGGCCGCCGCGGTCGATCGCGATGAGGGAGACCTTCACCTCCACCTGCGTGCCGCCACCCGCGTGCGCCAGGTCCACCCGCAGCACGGCCGGCTTGAGGTGGTATCCCGCGCTGGAGCCCCCGTCCACCAGCTCGAAGCCGCGCCGCGCCAGCTGGGTCGAAAGCCCCGCGCGCAGCAGGGACCGGACCCGCGCGTCACCGGCGCCACCCTGCGCCTCGTCCAGCACCACCGCGCGGGCGCCGCGCACGAGCTCGCCGACCGCGCGGGCAGCAACCTGGCGCACCCGCAGGTCGGGATCTCCCGAGGCCGCAGCGCGGAGGGTGGCGACCCCTCCCGGATCGCCAAGCTCCTGGAGGGCGGCGGCGGCGGCCACCCGCACCGCGGCCGCCTCATCCTCCGAGAGCGCCCGGCACAGCGCCGGGACCGCGTTCGGCCCGCCCTGCTGGGCGAGGACGGCAGCTGCTTGCGCGCGCACCTTGCGCGAACCGTCGTCGCGCAGCGCGTGCAGCGCGCGCTCGGTCCGCGCATCGGCGGCCGGGTGGCCGGGGATCACGGCCAGGGCCAGCGCGGCAGCGAGAAGGCGGAAGGCGGGCATGCGTGCCCGGGACTCTACCTCGCCCCCGCCTCGGCATCGGCGCCCGCGCGGAAGAGCGTCCGCAAGCGGGTGGTCAGCGCGCCCACCCTCCCCGTCCCGACGGGCCGCCCGTCGAGCGCGGTGACGGGCAGGATCTCGCGCGCGGTCGAGGTGATGAAGAGCTCTTCGGCGCGGGCGAGGTCTTCGGGCCGCAGCCGGCGCTCGCGGGTCTCGATCCGCTCGGCGCGCGCCAGCTCCAGCACGAGCTCGCGGGTCACGCCGGCCAGGATCCCCACCTCGAGCGGCGGCGTCTCCAGGCATCCCGCGCGCACCGCGAAGACGTTCGAGGAAGCGCCCTCGGTGACGAAGCCGTCGCGGTCGAGCAAGAGCGCCTCGTGCGCCCCCGCCGCGCGCGCCTCGCGGACGGCGAGCACGTTGGCGAGGTGAGCGCCGGTCTTGGCGGTCGTGTCGGGCGCCTCCGGCGCATCGTGCCGCACGCCGACGATGCGGCAGGACACGCCGTCCCGATAGGCCGACGCCGCCGGACCCCGCAGCGGGCTCGCGACGATGATCGCGCGCGGGCCGACGGCGAGCGCCGGGTCGAGACCCAGCTCGCCCGCGCCGCGCGTCATGATGACGCGCAGCGAGAGCTCGCCCTGGTTCCACGGTGCCGCCTCCGGATCGGGCGCCTCGACCGCCGCGGCGGCGGCCTCGAGGGTGCGCAGGAGCTCCCGGCGCGTGCGCGCCCCGTCCCAAGGCAGCTCGAGCGCGAGCCGCTCCGCGGAGCGCCGCAGCCGCCGGAGATGGCGCTCCAGCTCGAACGGCCGCTGCCCGTACGTCCGCACCACCTCGTACACGCTGTCGCCGTACAGAAAGCCGCGGTCGAAGACCGAGACGACCGCCTCCTCCGGTCGGACCAGCCGGCCGTCCATGTTCACCACGGTACCCATTTGCGGATGCAACCCCCGGATACGGTCGTTTATTTGACGGTCTGCGCGGGCGGAGAGATATCTGCCGATGTCATGTCCCACGACGTCGAATGCACGCACTGCCACGTCCTCATGACGACGTGGTCGGCGGCGGGCAGCCCGGTGCGGTACTGGCAGTGCCCCTTCTGCAACCGCACCCACTCCTCGCTGTACAGTGAGGTGTTCCAGCGCGGCGCGGGCGCGCGCCGGGTGGATCCGTCGCAGGGCTCCACGTGCGCGCAGGCAGCGGGCGCGCCGCAAGCCACGCCTCAGGACATCGCCTGGACGCGCCTCAAGGCGCGCGCGGCGCGCTGGTTCGCGCGGCTCGAGCAGGAGCAGGTCCCGACGCCTCCGGCGGCGCCTACGAGCCGCGCCCTTCCGGCCACTCCGCCCCGCGGTGCTGGCGCCCCCCTCGTCCCGGCGCTCTCCCCCGCCGGGAGCGGGGGGGGCCGTTCGAGGGACCGCGGCGCTCGCTCCTTCGGCCTCGCCACGGTGATCACCTCCGCCCGCCGCAGGCGCTGACCAGGGAACCGTCACCGTCGGTCGCTCACAATCCGAATCCCTCCGGCTCGCTCGGCTTCTCCTGGGACGGGCCGAGCCGCGGCAAGTCGGAGGTTGCGCCCTGCTCCGCCAGCTCAGCCTCGTTGTGGAAGGCCTCCAGCGCGTCCCGCGGATCGGCGAACAGCCCCGCGCGGATGAAGGGGACGACGCGCTCGGCGGCGGCAGCGCTCGCGTCCGCCTGGCGGGCCAGCGTCGCGAGGCCGATCTCGGTCGAGAGCGCCTCGTCGAGCGCGAGTCGCCACGAGCCATTCACGCGACGCAGGCGGGCGAGCGGGTTGTGGTCGGCGAGCACGGTGGCCGTGTCGCCCCGCACCTCCGCGCGCGCGGTCCGGAGCGCCTCGTCCTCGGCGGCCACCCGCTCCGCGTAGCCCACGACCGCCGCGCCGGCGCGCCCGAAGCGCTCCACGATGGCGTTCTCCAGCGTCTCGAAGGCGCGCGCCATCTCGACGAACGACCCGGTCGCCCGGCCGGCCTCCGGCAGGTCGATGAGCTGCGCGGCTGAGGTCGCGTCGCCCTGGTGCAGCGCGCGGTAGAAGGCGCGCGTCACCTCGAGCGGCGTGGCGGAAGGATCGGCCGCTGGCGTGCGGGGACGTCCGCCCGCGCACGAGGCCGCGCCGGCGAGCGCGAGCGCGGCCGCGACGGCGCACCGGTTGGCAGTCATGCGACCTCCTCCCGCTCGTGCGTGGCCTCGCCGACCGTAACACCGCGCCTCTGACCCGGGTGCGCGGCGGCGGCGCCGCCCCCTTCGGGATTTCCGAGGGGGATCGCCCACTTCGCCTCCTAGCCCCGCGCTTGTGCCAGAGCCGGCGCGTGGGCAGCTTGACACCAGCGCCGGCGCCTCAGCGCGGACCCCACGCCCCGTGCCCGACCCAAGCTCTCTCCTCGGCCGCGCCGGCCCGCTCATCGCCGCGCGGCTCACCTCGGCCTGCATCACGCTCTTCATCCCGCTCGTCCTGGCCCGGATGATGCCCCAGGCGGAGTACGGCACGTACAAGCTGCTCTTCCTCGTCTCGATGACCGCCTCCGCCGTCCTCCCGCTCGGGGTCACGCAGAGTCTCTACTTCTTCGTGCCGCGCGCCCGCGAACCGCGCGTCTTCTTCGGGCAGACGCTCGTCTTCATGCTCTTCTCCGGCGCCATCGGCGGGCTGGCGCTCTTCCTCGGCGCGCCGCTCCTGGCGCGCGCCCTCTCCACGCCGGGGCTCGTCGATCACCGCGCCGAGCTGGCGCTGTTCACCGGGCTCGTGGTCGCCGCCGCGCCGCTCGAAACTTCCATCACCTCGCAGGGGAAGACGCGCCTCGCCGCCCTCTCCTACCTCGTCTCGGATGCGACCCGGGCCGGCGCGCTCATCTTGCCCGCGCTCTCCGGCTTCGGGCTGCACGGCATGATGCGCGCGATGGTGGCCTGGGGAGCGTTGCGACTCGGAACGGCATGGTCCCTCACGCTGCTCGGTCAGCGCGGCCGCCTCTGGGAGCGGCAGCTCTTCCGCCAGCAGCTCGCGTACGCGCTGCCGTTCGGGATGGCCATCATCTTCGCCGTCCCCCAGCAGTACGCGCACCAGTTCATCGTGGCGCATGCGGTGGGACCGGCGCTCTTCGCGATCTACGCGGTCGCCTGCTTCGAGCTCCCCTTCGTCGACCTCTTCTACACGCCCACCGGCGAGGTGCTGATGGTGCAGCTCGGTGAGCTCGAGCGCGCCGGCCGCCGCAGCGAGGGGGCGGTGGCGTTCCGCAGCGCGGTGGAACGGCTCGGGCTCTTGCTCCTGCCTCCCATCGGCTTCTTCTTCGCGGTGGCGCCGGCCTTCATCGTCACCATGTTCGGCCCGCGCTTCGCCGAGGCCGCACCGCTCTTCCGCATCTGCCTGTTCGTCATGCCGCTCGGGGTGTTCCCGCTGGACGCCACCCTGCGCGCGCTCGGCGAGACGCGCTACATCCTCCTCTCCTATCTCCTCAAGGCGGCGGTGAGCATCCCCGTGGTGTGGCTCTCGGTGGAGCGCTTCGGCCTCATCGGCGCCGCCTTCGCATACGTCGCCTCGGAGCTCCTCGGGCGCGCCCTCCTCGGCTGGCGCGTACCGCGCGCGCTCTCCTCCCCGGGCGAAGTGGTGAGAGCGCGCGACCTCCTGCCGGCCCGCGCGCTCGCCCGCACCACCCTGGTGGCGATGGCGCTGGCCGCCGCCGGCGCCGCCACCTACCACGTCGCAGCGCGGTTCGAGGTCGCGCCCGCCGGCTCCTTCCTGCACCGGGTCTTCGCGCTGGGTGTCGCCGGCTCGGTGTTCGCCGTCGGCTACCTCTGGCAGCTGGTCGCCTCCGGCCAGCAGCTCCCCGGCTTCGTCGGCACCTTGCTGGCGCGGCGGCGAGCGCGACGCACCGTGACCGTCACGCCGTGAGGGGGGCCGATCCAGGCCGGTCAGCCGACCCAGCCCATGCGGCACCAGACGGTGAAGAGCGCCGCCTGGAACGCCACCGCGACGAAGAGCGCGCTCTTCGCGAGCGCACCGCCGCGCGCGGTGGCCGCCAGGGCGACGAAGGCGGGGAAGAGGACGAGCGCGAAGCGCGCCCCCGACATGAGGAGGCCCGAGCACAGGGCGGGCGCGAGGAAGGCGACGGCGAGGATCCCGTCGGCAGCGGAAAGGCGGCGGAACGCGAGCACCGCGCCGGCGCAGGCGAGGAGGAGCGCCCCGCGGTCGACGTCCACCATCCGATCGATGAAGCGCGGTCGAAAGAGCGTCGTCCAGGGCGCCGCGAGGCCGCGCGCCCACGGCGCCTGGGCATGCCCGATCGCCAGCGGATCGCCGGTGAGCCGGGCGAGGTAGAGGGCCCAGGCCGCGAAGGCCAGGACCGGCAGCGCCGCGCAGGCCAGCGCGACCGCGGTGGCGCGCCCGCCGCGCGCGCGCCGCCGCGAGAGCGCCAGCCACCCGAGCGGCAGCGCCACCAGGAGCCCGTTCGGCCGGCACAGCGCGAGCAAGAACCCCGCCGCGCCGGCGCCCGGCCAGCGCTCGCTCCACGCGAAGTGAAAGGCGGCCACGGCGAGGAGGAGGAAGAGCGCCTCGGTGTAGGCGCACGAGAGAAAGAACGCGGTCGGGAAGGCGAGGAGCGCCCAGACCGTGCGAGCCGCGACCTCGGGGCCGAGGCGCGAGCGGACGTGCCGGTGGAGGAGCAGCACCGCCCCGAGCGCCGCCGCATTGGAGATCGCCACGCCGACCGCCAGCGCCAGCGCCGGCCCGCGCGCGGCCGTGGGGAACACCGCCAGGACCGCGCGCATGAGCGCCGGGTAGAGCGGGAAGAAGGCGAGCGCCGAGTGATGGGTCGTGAAGAGCGGATCGGGCCGGTACCCGTGCAGCGCGAGCTCGAGGTACCAGCGGGTGTCCCAGCGCCCCCACACGTCGAGCAGGAAGGTCGGCGCGAAGGCGCGGTCCTCTCCGGGCGCCGCCGTGGTCCAGCGCTGCGCGAGCGGCAGCGCCTGCGAGAACTGGGCGACGGCGAGGAGCGCGATCCGGCTCGCCAGGAAGGGGACGAGCGCGCCGCTCACCGCGTCCCGCAGCCCGTAGGTGCGCTGCGTGGGGGCGCTCGTCGTCTCCATGCGGCGGAGGATAGCCCACCCTCGCCGGCGGCTGGGGCGCAGCGACGGCCTTCAGGCGGCGCGCGCGGCCTGGCCGCGCCGGACGAGGCGCCGGTAGAGGCGATCGTGCTCGAGGATCATGCGCTCCATCCCGAGCTCGTCCTCGACGAAGCGGCGCGCGGCGTGGCCCATGCGGCGCGCGCGGTCCGGATCGGCGAGGACCCGCAGCATGGCCTGGGCGAGCGCCTCCGGGTGCTCCACCGGGACGACGAAGCCGCGCTCTCCGTCCCGGACCAGCTCGGCATTGCCCCCGGCGTCGGTGACGACCATCGGCAGGCCCGCCGCCATCCCCTCCATGATGGCGTTGGAGAGGCCCTCCTGCCGCGAGCAGAGCACGCCGAAGGTGCCGCGGGCGAGGACTGCCGGGACGTCCTTGCGGCTGCCCAGGAAGTGCACCGCGCTGGCCACGCCGAGCTCCTTCGCCAGCCGCTCGAGGTGGCGCGCCCGGGGTCCCTCTCCCACCAGGAAGGCCTGCACCTCCGGCACCCCGCGCCGCACGTGCGCGAGGGCGGCGAGGAAGTCCTCCTGGCGCTTCACCTCGTGGCGCATGTTGGCGACGAGCACCGCCACCGGCGCCGCGCCGGTCTCCGGCAGCGGGCCCTGCAGCGGCCCGGCCATCATGGCGTCGAAGTGCGGCAGGTCCAGGCCGTTGCGGATGACCACCACCTTCTCGGCGGCCACGTGCTCGCGGTGGATGACGAGGTCGCGGACCGCCTCGCAGTTCGCGATGACGGCGCCGGCGCCATACGACGCGGCGACGAAGGCGAGGTGGCGCGCGCGCCCATGCCAGTGAACGAGGTCGAGCCTGCTGATCGCCACCGGCACCCCCGCCAGCCGCGCCGCCGGCACCGCCAGCAGGGCCGCATAGAAGTCGTGGGCGTGGACGAGATCGATGCGCTCGCGCCTCAGCCGGCGGGCGAGCCGCATCGTCTCGGCCAACGTCGCCGGCCGCATGAACGAGCCGCCGAGCGGGTGGATGAGCGGCTCGTAACCGAGGGCCCGCGTCTCGTCGAGCAAGGGTCCGCTCGGGTCGAGCGCGTGCACCGAGACCTCGTAGGACGAGGGCAACCGCCGGAGCAGCTCCAGCACCTGCACCTCCCCACCGCCCACCTGGAAGCAGTTGGTGAACTCGACCACGCGGATTCGATCGGCGCCCATGTGCCCGAAACGTGCGCATCCTCGCGCGCCGGGGCCGCGCCAACGCCCCGAGCGGTGAGCGGACCGGGCGCTTCTCGCGCGGGCAGGGAAGGCCCACCATGGTGGGGGGGTGGAATGGCACGCGCCGACGCCACAGCCAGCATCGACGAAGCCCTATCCTCACGCGCGCCCGCCCCGCCTGCGCCGGGGGGCCCGCCCGCCCGCCCGCTGCGCGTGGCGATGCTGACGGCGCTCTTCCCGCCCTCGGTGGGCGGCATCCAGAGCCACACCCTGCGCCTGGGCCAGAAGCTCGTCGAGCGCGGGGTCGAGGTCCACGTCGTGACGCGCTGCGGGCCGGGCTTGCCGGTCTTCGAGCGAATGGTCGGCGTGCGCGTGCACCGGGTGGGCGTCTCGGCCGCCACCGGCGCGGCCGGTAGCCTGGCATTCATGGCCGAGGCGCTGCGGGCGGTGGTGCGACTGCGGCGACACTTCGACGTCCTGCACGCGCACCAGCTCCTCTCGCCCTCCACCGTGGGCCTCGCCGCCGCGGCGCTGACCGGACTTCCACTCATCGTCAATCCGCACGCGTGCGGCGACATCGGAGACGTGAGGGTGCTCTCGGCCACGAGGCTCGGCCGGCTCCGGCTGGCGGCCGTGATGCGCGGCGCCGATGCCTTCGTGGCCGTGAGCGGCGCCATCCGAGACGAGCTCCTCGCGGCCGGTGCCCCGCCGCAGGCCGTGTGGAGCATCGTGAACGGCGTCGACACCGACCGCTTCGCGCCGGTGACGCCCCGCGAGCGGCTCGTCCTCCGACGCTCGCTCCGGCTCGGCGAGGAGCCGCTCGTCGTCTACACCGGCCGGCTCGCCCGTGAAAAGGGCGTGGACGTGCTCGTCGCCGCCTGGCCGCTCCTCCTCGCCCGGGTCCCCGGCGCCCGGCTCTGCCTGCTCGGCGACGGCCCCGAGGAGGCGCGGCTCCGAGAACAGGCGAGCGCGCTGGGCGTGGAGGCCTCGGTCGCATTCCTGGGCGGCGTCCCCGACGTCGCCCCCCGCCTGCGCGCAGCGGACGCGGCCGTGCTGCCCTCGCGGACGGAGGGAATGCCGGTGGCACTCATCGAGGCGATGAGCTGCGGCCTGCCGGTGGTCGCCACGGCGGTGGGCGGTTCGGCCGAGGTCCTGCGCGACGGCACCACCGGCCGGCTCGTGCCCCCCGACTCGCCTGCGGCGCTGGCCAAGGCGCTCGCCGAGGCGCTCCTCGAGCCGGCGGCGAGCGCCCGGGGCAGGGCCGCCCGCGCCGACGTCCTGGCTCGCTTCGCGATGGACCTCGTCGCCGACCGGTTCCTCGCGCTCTACCGGACACTGGCCTGCCGCGGCGCCGCCGCGCTCGGCGGCGGCGACAGGGCGAGGTGAGTCGCATGCCGCGGCCCGACTCGAGCTCCGGGCGCATCGGGTACCTCATGTCCTGGTACCCGGCCGTCACCGAGACCTTCATCCTGCACGAGATGCTGGAGCTCCAGCGGCTCGGGGTCGATCTCGAGATCTTCCCGCTCTTCGGGGCGCGGCGAGACGTGAGGCACCCCGGCTCGGAGCAGCTCCAGGAGCGCGTCCACTACCACCACGGACTGTCCGCGGAGCTCGTCCTGTCGCAGCTGCACTGGCTGGTCCGCCGGCCGCGCGCCTACCTCGGCGCATGGGCGAGCGCGCTGGCCGGCAACGTGGCCTCTCCCGAGTTCCTCGCCAAGGCCCTCGTGACGGTCCCGCGTGCGGCCGTCCTCGCCCGGCGCATGGAGGCGCGCGGGATCCGGCACGTCCACGCCCACTGGGCCACCCACCCCGCCCTGGCGGCCTTCGTGGTGCAGGCGCTGACCGGGATCGGCTACAGCTTCACCGCCCACGCGCACGACCTGTACCTCGACCGCTCCATGCTGGGCCGGAAGATCGGCGCGGCCCGCTTCGTCGTGACGATCTCCCGCTTCAACCGCGCGCTCATCGAGCGGCTCTTCGGGCCCGCTGCGGCCGCGAAGACGACGGTCATCCCGTGCGGCGTCGACCCGCGCCTGTTCCGCGAGCGCACCCCGCGCCCGCCGGATGGCGTCTTCCGCGTCGCCTCGGTGGCGGGTCTGCGCGACTACAAGGGCCACCGCTGGCTCGTGGAGGCCTGCGCCCTGCTGAAGGAGCGGGGCGTGCCCCTTCACTGCGTCCTCGTCGGTGAGGGGCCCGAGCGGCGCGCACTCGCGCGGCAGATCTCGGCCGCCGGGCTGTCGCGGGAGGTGGAACTGCTCGGGAGCCGCCCCCAGGACCAGGTCCTTCAGCTCCTCGATCGCTCGGACGTGATGGTGCTGCCGAGCGTCGTCACCGCCGCCGGCATGATGGACGGCATCCCGGTCGCGCTGATGGAGGCGATGGCGACCGGGCTGCCTGTCGTCTCGACGCGCGTCTCCGGCATCCCGGAGCTGGTGCTGGACGGGGAGACCGGGCTCCTCGCGCCGGAGCGCGACGCCGCGGCCCTGGCCGACGCCCTGCAGCGGCTGTACCGGGATCCGGCGCTGGCGCGCCGCCTGGCGGCGCGGGGGCGAGCGCACGTCCTCGCGAAGTTCAACCTGCTCGAGAGCGCGGCCCGCTTGCGCGACCACCTCGCCGCCGCGGTGGAAGGGCGGGCAACGGCTGGGCAGCGGAGCTCGAGCGCGGTGGACGCAGCGGGCTGACCCCGTGCGCCGCCGCCCACCGCGCAGGCTCCCCGCGCTCGCCCGATCCGCTCGATCACCCCGCCAGCTTGACGGTCGGCTTCCGCTGCGAGCGGTGCTCGTATGCATGGGCGTAGCCACCGAGCGGCGCCCGCGCGTCGTTGAGGATCGCCCCGTGCATGCTCAGCCCGCTCTGCGCGAAGCGCTCCAGCGCGAGCTCGATCTCGCGCAGCGGGTGCTCACGGGAGCGGAGCACGAGGAGGTTCACGTCGGCGCAGCGGGCGACCAGGACCGCGTCGGTGACCGCCAGGATGGGCGGCGTGTCGAGGAGGACCACGTCGTAGCGCCGCGCGACCGAGGCCAGCAGCTCCGGTAGCCGCGCGCTCGCCAGGAGCTCTGCCGGATGCTCCGGCAGGTGGCCGCAGGCGAGGAAGTCGAGCTTGGCGGTGGACGTGTTCTGGATGGCAGCGTCGACGAGCACCCGCCCGGCCACCGCATCCGCCAGCCCGGGACGGGATCTCCCGTCGAAGTAGCGGTGCAGCTCGCCGCGGCGCAGGTCGGCGTCGACGAGCAGCACGCGCTTGCCCGCGCCGGCGAAGAGGTGCGCCAGGTTCACGGCCACGAACGACTTGCCCACGCCGGTCGACGGGGAGCTGACGGCGACCACGTTGCCGCGCGCCTTGAGGCTGAACCCGAGCGCGGTACGCAGGGTGCGCAGGTGCTCAGCGGCGGGATCGTCGGGCGCCGCGGCGGCCAGGCTGGACCGACCGCGCGAGCCTCGCCGCGAGAGGCGCGACTCCTCCTGGCTGTGCGGCACGTTCGCGAAGACCGGCAGCCCGAGCGTCGCCTCGATCACCTGCGCGTCCTCCACGCCCTCGTGCATCGTCCGCCGAGCGATCGCGAGCGCCACCCCGACGGCCAGCCCGAGCAGCGCGCCCATGAGCAGGACCGGCCCCGGCTTCGGGCTCACCGGCCGATGCGGCACCACCGCCGCGTCGACCACGCGCGCATGGCCGGTGGCTGCGGACTTCAGCATCCGCAGCGCCTGCGCCTTGTTGAGGAGGAGCAGGTACAGCTCGGCCCTCGAGTTCACCTCGCGCACCAGGCGGGCGTTGCCCACCTCCACCTGCGGCGCCGCCTGGATGCGCGGCTCGAACGCGGCCCGCGTCGCCCGGGCCGCGTCGAGGCGGCGGTCGAGCTCGACGAGGCTCGGGTGCTGGTCGCCGTAGCGCTGCCCGAGCTGCGCGCGCTCGGCCGTGAGGTCGGCGACGACCTTGTCGAGCTCGCCGACGCGCTCGACGGTCGTCTTCGTCTGGACGGGGAGGTCGACCGTGCTCTTCTTGGTCCGGAAAGCGCTCAGGGCGGCCTCGGACGCCTCGAGGCCTGCCTTCACCGCCGGGAGCTGCGACTCGAGGAACTCCAGCGAGCGCGCCGCTTCGGCCGAGTGTTGCTCGACGTTCTGCCGGAGGTAGGCCCGGGCCAGCCCGGAGACCACCGCCGCCGCCTTGACCGGATCGCGCAGCTCGAGCTCGATCGCGACCACCCCGCTCTTCTTCACCTTCTCGTCGACGTGCAGCTGCTGCTGGAGACCGTCGATGGCCTCCTCGCGCCGGCGGCGCTCGAGCCGGAACTCCGTCCCCGGCCGGGCGACGAGCTCGCTCACGGCCAGCTCGACCCGCCGGCCGCCCTGCCCGGCGGCCGCCGCGACGCCGACCCGACCTTCCAGCAGCGCCTCTCCGTCCGGGTCGGCCAGCCGGTAGCGACCGTCCCCGAGCGCGGTCAGCGTGAGCTGCTCGCCGAGCAGGTCGTCCGACACGGCGAGCTTCTTCACGGCGATGCGCTCGCCGCCCCAGCCGAAGCGCGACAGCCCGAGGAGCGGCGGGGCCACCGTGGAAGCACGAGCCCGGCGCGACACGGCGTCGCCCAGCAGCGGGACTCGCCGCGGCCCGGCCTCCACGTCGAGTCCGAGCTCGTCGACGATGGGGCCGAGGAGCGAGCGGGAGCGCATGATCTCCATCTCGCCCTCGACCGGCACCTTCTGCTCGACGAGGAGCGCGGCGACCGTGTCCGCCGCCACGGGCGGCGTCGACTGCTCCTCGACCTGCACCAGCGTCGTCGAGCGGTACACGGGGGGCGCGAGGAAGAGGTACGCCACCGCGCCGGCCATGACGATCGCCAGCGCGCCCACGATCCACCATCGCCCCTCGGCCATGGCGCGCAGGAGGTCGCGCAGGGTCGGCTCCTCCACCCCAGGGCGGCGCACGACCCCCGAGGCTCCGGCCGCCACTCGTCCCACCATCGCGTCGGTCCCATTCGTCATGTCGTTCACTCCGAGTACACCGGGGGTGCTGCGGCATCCGGAGGCCGTGTCGCCCCGACTCCGTTGCGGTGTGTGGTGGTGCGTCCGGGGAGGGCCGCGGGCAACACCGCCACCTCCGCCACGTTGCGCGAGGGCCGGTAGGTCGGCACCAGCGCGCGCAGGACGGCCAAGATGGTGTTCCGGTCGCCCGCGTCGGCGAGCCGTCGCAGCTCCTCCAGCCAGCCGTCGAGGTCGGGAGGCGGCGGCGGGCTCTCGGTGACGTGGATGCGGTTGCGGACCCGGCGCGTGCGCTCCTCGTCCTCGGTGAGCAGCTCCTCGTGCAGCTTCTCGCCGGGCCGCAGGCCCGTGTACTGGAGCTCCACCTCGCCCGAGCGACCGGCGAGCGTGATCATGTAGCGAGCCAGATCCGCGATGCGGATGGGCTCGCCCATGTCGAGGACGCAAAGATCGCCGTACCCGGCCAGCCCGGCCAGCAACGTCAGCCCGACCGCCTCCCGGATGGTCATGAAGTAGCGCGTGCAGTCGGCGTGCGTGACGGTGACTGGCCCGCCGCGCGCGATCTGATCCTTGAAGATGGGGACGACGCTGCCGGCCGAGCCGAGCACGTTCCCGAAGCGCACCGCCGTCATGCGCGTGGCCGTGCGCTGCCCGAGCTCGCGCACGACCAGCTCCGCCACCCGCTTGGTCGCGCCCATCACCGAGCTCGGCTTCACCGCCTTGTCGGTCGAGATGACGACGAAGCGCTCGGCCCCGCAGTCGTCCGCCATGCGGGCGACGTGGAGCGTGCCGAAGACGTTGTTCTTCACCGCCTCGTCCGGCGCCAGCTCCATGAGCGGCACGTGCTTGTGGGCGGCGGCGTGGAAGACGTCCTGCGGCCGGTAGCGCATGCCGAGTCGCGCCACCGCGCTCTCGTCACGGATGTCCACCACCTCGGTACGGATCTCGACGTCCGGGTGGAGCGCCTGCAGCCGCAGGCTCCCCAGGTAGAGCTCGTTCTCGTTCATGTCGACCATGACGAGCTGGCGGACGCCGAAGCGGGCGAGCTGCCGGCACAGCTCCGAGCCGATCGAGCCTCCCGCTCCCGTGACGAGGGCGCGCCGGCCCGCCACCAGTCGGCGGAGGACGGCCTCGTCGAACGGCACGCTGTCGCGCGGCAGGAGGTCCTCGGGCGAGACGTCGGCCAGCATGGCGGCCGACAGCTTCTCGTGATCGTAGGAGGCCGCCACGATCTTGAAGCGCACGCGCGAGGCGGCGCAGGTCTCGATGATGTGGCGCACGCGCTCGCCCGAGCCGCACCGCTCGGCGAGCAGCACCGTGCCGATCCGATGGCGGCGGATGAGCTCGGGCAGATCGCCCACTTCGCCTAGCACTGGCAGCCCCGCGATGCGGCCGCCCTTGGCGTGTCGCTCGCTCGCCACGAGGCCGATCGGCAGGTGGTGGGGGTCCGGGCAGCGCTCGAGGTCGCGCGCGAGCAGCTCCGCCTCGCCGCCATCGCCGATGATGAGGGTGCGCTCGGCGATGGGGTGGGCCTGGAGCCGCCGCGCCCAGCGCAGCGCGACGCGCGGGCCGAAGCGCAGCCCGCCCAGGAGCGAGGCCGAGAGGAAGAACTCGAAGATCAGAACCGAGCGGGGGACGCCACCGGGCACGACCGAAGGCGCGAGGGCCGCCAGGCAGACGCTGCCGGCCACCGCGGCGGAGGCGACGCGCAGGGCGTCGGAGAGCCCGGCGAGGCGGAACGACCAGCGGTCGAGCGACGCGGCCACGCTCGCGGCGAGCCGGCAGGCGGCCACGAGGGCGACGGCGCGCGGGAGGGCGGTGAGGTAGTGCGCCGGGACCTCCCCATCGAAGCGCAGCCAGTAAGCCATGCGCAGCGAGCAGACGGCCAAGCCCGCGTCGAGGACGAGCATGAGCCCTCGCCGGATCGCCCTCACCATGCCAGGGTCCCATCGCATGCTCGCCCCCACTCCCAGTCGCCCATGAGTCGATCGCCCCGGGCGCGGAGTCATCCCTCCGCTTGGAGTGCACGCCCTCGTCCGGGTGGTGGGAAGAAGCATCGTCGGGGGAGCGGAAGGTCGGCCGGGCCTGCAGCGGGAGGAACGGCTCAAGCGCGGTAGAGGGGGAAGAAATCGGTGCGTGGGCTCCAGGGCGTCCCGGCCGCGGCGGCGAACTGCGCGCGCTGCGCCGCGAGCTCGCCGCACCCGCGCTCGTCGTGGACGAAGCTCGCCACGCTGAACAGGACCTCTCCCCGCCGGGCGTAGGCGCGCTTGTACCGAAAGAGCGAGTCATCCGCCGCGTAGCCTCCGCCGAGCACGTAGCGCTTCTTGCCCTGGGCGAGGGCCCACGAGGCGATGCCGTGCTTGAGGAGGTAGTTCGGCCCGAGCGGGAACGCGTCGGCGTGCGTGCCACCGAGGAAGTAGTAGACGTGCTCCGGGGAGCAGAGGAGCAGATCGCTCGAGACCACCTCGCCGCCCGACAGCGCATGGAAGAACGCGAACTGCCCCGGCAGCCGCTCGACGATGTGGACGAAGAACGCGCGCGGGAAGAGGTACCAGGCGTCGGCGCCGTTCCGCTCCATGGTGTGCGCGTAGATGCGCTGGAAGTCCGCCAGGCGCGCGCCGGTGAGGTCGACCTCGACGGTGAGTCCGGCGCGTTGCGCCACCCCGACCCACCGCCGCACCTTGCCCTCGTAGCCGTTCCAGAGCGCCTCGGGCGTGGTCAGCGGCACGACGATGTTCTGGAGCCGCCCCTCCACGCCGCCGGGGAGCGCCGCGAGTTGATCCGGGAAGAGCGACAGCCGGAGGAAGGTGGCGACGACCCGCTCGTCCCGGCACCACGCCTCGTAGGCGGCCCAGAAGCCGCGGTCGTCTCGCGGGCCGGCGCCCCATGCGAACGGCCCACCGTAGCCGTACGGGCTCGTCGCATCGAGCCGCCGCTCACCGGCGATGGCCCATGGCTCGGCGGAGAGCGGGCGCAGGATGAGCGGCATCAGGATCGCCCCGCCGGCGTCTTCTCCGGCGGCGCACACCGCCCGATCCTCCGGGCGCGCGAACAGCTTCGCGTATTCGGGGTGCGCCCACGGCTCGCGCGCCGGCCAGCTCTCCCAGAGCGCGATCCAGCGTGCGAGATCGCGGTCAATGCCCGCGTCGAGGACGGCGAAGCGCATCCGCGCAACGTTAGGCTCTCCTCACCGGGCCGGCGGCCGCCTCGTTGGGCTCACGACCCACCGGCGGTCAGCACCGCCAGGCGCCGGGCGAGCGGTTAGCCTGCTCGCTCGCTCGTCGCCCCCGCGCCGGCCTGCCCCTTCCGCGGGCGTACCCAAGGTGACCCCTCCCACGCTCGCGCGACCGACCGCAGGTTGCCGCCTGAGTCGCGGAGGCGGGAGGACGATTGAGCGAACGGCACCCTCACCCGAAGCGCACCGCCCTCGCCCCCCCCACCCGGCGAGCCGGGCTCATCGCCAAGCGAGCGCTCGACCTCGCCCTGGCGGGAGGCGCGCTGCTCGCGCTGGCGCCGCTCCTGGCCGTCGTCGCGCTGGCGGTGTGGGCGACCGAGGGGAGCCCGATCCTGTTCCGGCAGGTGCGCCCAGGCCGCGACGCCCGTAGGTTCACGCTCCTCAAGTTCCGGAGCATGCGCGCGCCGGAACCGGGGGAGATCTGGTTCACGACCAGCGAGCAGCGCCTCAGCCCTTTCGGCCGCTTCCTCCGCACCACCAGCCTCGACGAGCTGCCCGAGCTCTGGAACGTGCTCGTCGGCGACATGAGCCTGGTCGGACCCCGACCGCTGCTGCCCGAGTACCTGTCGGAGTACACGCCTGACGAGCAGCGCCGACACGCGGTGCGCCCGGGCCTCACCGGATGGGCGGTGGTGAACGGGCGCAACACCCTCCCGTTCCGAGAGCGGCTCCGGCTCGATGTCTGGTACGTCGACCACTGGTCCCTCGGCCTCGACCTGCGCATCCTGGCCCTCACCGCCTGGCAGGTCGTGCGCCGCACGGGCACGTCGCCGACCGAGGACAGCGCCGCGCTGGGCTTCCCGCTCGCCCGCCTCGCCGCGGGGACGGCGCCCACGCCTGTCCAGCCCGCCGATGCATCCCACACTCATTGTGACAACCCCGATCTCGGCGGACCCGGCCTACCCGGCGCTCCGCCCTGACCTCCCCGGAGATCCTCCATGCTCGTGCCCGCCGTGCGGCCACAGACGAACCGCTTCCTCCGCGTCCTCGACGCCGGGTTCCCCGAGGACCTGGTCGCCTGGCACCGCGCCTGGGAGGGGGCGCCCCGGCGCGAGGTCATGGCACACCCCGCCTACGCGCGGCTCTTCGCGCGCGCGTGCGATCGGGTGGTCGCCCTGCACGGAGACTTCGGCCGGGGCACCATCCTCCTTCCGCTCCTCCTCCGCCCGCTCGCCGCAGAGCCGTGGGCAGCTCCCGGCGAGGACCGCTGGGACGCCATCACCCCCTACGGCTACGGCGGGCCGTTCGCCTGGGACACCCAGCCCGACGACGACGCCGCGTTCTGGGAGGCGGCCAGCGCCTGGTGCGAGGAGGAGCGGCTCGTCTCGACGTTCCTCCGCCTGTCGGTGTTCACGGATCAGCTGGCGCGCATGCCCTGGCCGCTGGAGGTCCGGATCCAGAACGTGGTGATCTCGCTCGCCGGCGGGATGGACGCGATCTGGCGCCGTTACGACAAGGTGGTGCGGAGCTGGGTGCGCAAGGCGGAGTGCGCCGGGCTCCAGGTGGCGCTGCACTCCGACGCCTCCGGGATCGACGGGTTCATGCCGGTCTACCTGCACACCATGGACCGGCGCGACGCGAAGAGCGTCTTCCCGCGCTCCTTCTTCGAGGCGCTGGCGCACCACCTCGCCGGCCAGTACGTCTTCGCGCACGTCCTGCTGGACGGAAAGGTGGTCTCGACCGAGCTCACCCTGTGCTCGGGCGACGCGATCTACTCGTTCCTGGGCGGCACCCTCTCCTCCGCCTTCGCCCTCGGTCCGAACTATCTCCTCAAGCACCGGCTCGCGTGCTGGGCCGCCGAGCGCGGGCTGCGCCACTACGTGCTCGGCGGGGGCCGCTCGCTCCGCGACAGCCTGCTCGAGTACAAGCGCCACTTCGCGCGGCACGGCGAGCTGCCGTTCAAGGTCGCCAGCGTGGTGCACGACGCGCAGGCCTACGCCGAGCTCGCCATCCGCCGCGCCGACGTGGCAGGGCAGGGCGGCGGCACCTGGATCCCGCAGCCCGGCTTCTTCCCCGCCTATCGCGCCCCGTCGGCCATGGACGGAGCGTGAGCGCCCCAGCGCGGCTGCGCCTCGTCCACGTGACGACGGTGCCCGACTCGCTGCTCTTCCTGGACGGGCAGCCGCGCTACCTGCGCGCGCGCGGCTTCGAGGTCGTCGCCGTCTCGTCTCCGGGTGCGGCGCTGGAGCGCTTCCAGCGCGCCGAGGAGGTCGCGTGCCACACCGTCGCGATGGCGCGCGCCATCACGCCCTGGCGGGATCTCGTGGCGCTCCTCAGGCTCACCTTGCTGCTGCGGCGGCTGCGGCCGGACATCGTCGATGCGCACACGCCCAAGGGTGGGCTGCTCGGCATGCTCGCCGCTACCCTGGCGAGGGTGCCGGTTCGGATCTACCACCTGCACGGCCTGCGCTTCCTCACCGCCGAGGGATCGCAGCGGCGCCTCCTGCGGCTCACCGAGGGGATCGCGGCCGGGCTCGCCACGCGCGTCCTGTGCGTGAGCCGCTCGCTCGCCGAGGTGGCGGGGGCCGAGGGCATCGCCCCGCGCGGCAAGCTGGAGGTGCTGCTCGGCGGGAGCATCAACGGCGTCGACGCGGCGGGCCGCTTCCGCCGCCCCACGCCGCACGAAGTGACCGCGGCGCGCGCCGCGCTGGGCCTCCCGGCCGGCGCCCGCGTGATCGGCTTCGTCGGCCGGCTCGTGCGGGAGAAGGGCATCGTCGAGCTCGCCAGCGCCTGGCGACGCCTGCGCGAGGCCATGCCGGACCTGTGGCTGGCGCTGGTGGGGCCGCTCGAGAACCAGGACCCCGTCCCGGCCGAGCTGGTGGCCACGCTGCGCGCCGACCCACGCGTCCTCATGGCGGGTCAGGACTGGGACACCCCGCGCTGGTACCGCGCCATGGACGTGGTGGCGCTCCCCACCTACCGCGAGGGCTTCGGGGTGGTGTCGATCGAGGCCGGGGCGATGGCGCTCCCCGTCGTCACGACGACGGTCACCGGCTGCGTCGACGCCGTGGTCGATGGCATCACGGGCACGCTCGTGCCGCCGCGCGACGACCGCGCGCTCGAGGCCGCGCTGCGCGCGTACCTCGACGATCCCGCCCTGCGGCTCCGGCATGGGTTGGCCGCGCGCGAGCGGGTGCTGCGCGAGTTCGATCAGCCGCGCCTGTGGAGCGCGCTGCACCAGGCCTACCTGGCGGAGGCGGCGCGCGCGGGACGCCTGCCGCTGGCGCTGACCGAGCCCGGTCCCGTCTGAACGTCGTCGCGAGGAGCTTCGAGCATGGCGCACATCTACCTGTCGGTGCCTCACATGGGCGGGCGCGAGGAGCACTACGTGCACGAGGCCTTCGCGTCCAACTGGCTCTCCAGCGTGGGCCCACAGCTCGACGCCTTCGAGCGCGAGTTCTCGGCGCGGCTCGGCCGATCCGCGGTGGCGCTCGGGAGCGGCACCGCCGCCATGCATCTCGGGCTCAGGCTCCTCGGCGTCGGCCCGGGCGACGAGGTCCTCGTCTCGGACCTCACCTTCGTGGCGAGCGTGAACCCGATTCGCTACCTCGGGGGCGAGCCGGTCTTCGTCGACAGCGATCCCGCGACCTGGCAGATGTCGCCGCGGCTCCTCGCCGAGGCGCTCGCCGACCGCGCGCGCCACGGGCGCAAGCCGAAGGCGGTCGTGGTGGTGCACCTCTACGGTCAGTGCGCGGACATGGAGCCGATCCTCGAAGCCTGCGCCGAGCACGGGGTCCCCATCCTGGAGGACGCCGCCGAGTCGCTCGGGGCGACGTATCGGGGCCGGCCAGCGGGAACGTTCGGGGACGTCTCCGCCTTCTCGTTCAACGGCAACAAGATCATCACCGCCACCGGCGGCGGGATGCTGGCGGCCGCGAAGCCACAGTGGGTGGAGAAGGCGCGCTACTGGTCCACCCAGGCGCGCGAGCCTGGCCTCGCCTACCACCACGTCGACATGGGCTACAACTACCGCCTGTCGAACGTCCTCGCCGCCATCGGGCGCGGGCAGCTCGAGGTGCTGGAGGAGCGGGTTCGGCAGCGGCGCGCCGTCGAGGCGCGGTACCGCGCGGTCCTGGGCGACGTTCCCGGGCTGGCGTTCATGCCGGAGGCCGACTACGGGCTCCACACCCACTGGCTCTCGTGCCTGACGGTGGATCCCGACCGGTTCGGCGCGTCGCGCGACGACGTGCTCGGCGCGCTCGCCGCCGAGGACATCGAGGCCCGACCGCTCTGGAAGCCCATGCACCTGCAGCCGCTCTACCGCGAGTCCGCGTGCTACGGGGGCGAGGTCGCCGCGTGGCTGTTCGAACGCGGGCTGTGCCTGCCGAGCTCGAGCAGCCTCTCGCTCAAGGACCAGCAGCGCGTGGTGGAGACGGTCCGGCGCGCGG
Organism: Anaeromyxobacteraceae bacterium; assembly: GCA_035636195.1. Classification (GTDB taxonomy): domain Bacteria; phylum Myxococcota; class Myxococcia; order Myxococcales; family Anaeromyxobacteraceae; genus Anaeromyxobacter_A. Next base: position 832 of record DASPZP010000445.1, on the reverse strand, counting down.
CCAGGCCATCGTCCGCGCCACGCCCGGCGGAGGTCGCCGCCGCGAGCTCGGGCGGTTGACCGTCAGAAGTCCTCGGCCTTCTTCCCCACCGGGCCCTCGATCCTCCCGCGCTCGCGGACGGTCCGGCAGTGCTCCTCATCGACGTACACCTCGTCCCAGTAGCGGAGCGCCCAGCCGTGCTGGATCGCCGGCGCCTCCACCCGCTCCCCGAGCACGAGATCGCGCAGGCACAGCTCGGCCTCGTTGAAGCCGAAGCGCGCCCGCATCACCGCCGAGCTGGAGAAGCGCAGGTTGATCTCGAAGACGCGCACGCCCTGCGCGGTCTTCCTGAGCTGGAGATTGACCGGGCCGAAGAGCGGGAACGCCTCCACCACCATCCGGCAGGCGGCCGAGATCTCCTGGTCGAACACCACCTCCGCCTTGTAGGTGAGGCCCGCCGCGAGGCTGCGCCGGAAGATGATCTCCCCGAGGTAGCCGGTGTGCGGGCTCTGGTAGCAGCCCACGGTGTACTCCTCGTCGTCGGGCGCGAGGTACTGCTGCACCACCGGCTCCGGGACCCGCCGAAGGAGATCGTCGAGCGCGCGGGCGGTCCGGACGAGGTGCAGGTCGCGTGAGCCGGAGCCGTGGCGCGGCTTCAGGACGAGGGGGAAGCCACGGCTCTCGACGAGGGCGCGCACGCCGGCCGCGTCCACGCCGAGGGCGGTGTCGGGCACGGGCAAGCCCTTCGCTCGCAGCGCGGTGAACATGCCCCACTTGTCCATGAAGCGCTCGACGAGCGCGGCCTCGTTCACCACCAGCCGAGCGCCGGTGCGCGCCTCGAGCTCGCACCGGT
>DASPZP010000444.1:0-4047 GCA_035636195.1 Anaeromyxobacteraceae bacterium | reverse complement strand
GGGCACGGACCCGCGCTGGCAGCTGGTGGTCGAGCTCAGGGGCGCGCTCGACGAGGCCACGGTGCTGGTCGAGGTGTCCGACGCCATCTTCTTCGACGAGATGCGGCGGCAGGCGGAGCTGCGCGATCGCATCGAGCGGCGGCTCGCCTCCGAGCTGGGCGTCCTCCTCAAGGTGAAGTTCGTTCAGCCCAGGTCGATCGGGTCCGCCGCCGGGGGCGGCCGGTGGGTGGTGGATCGCCGATCCCGGTGAGGACGGCGTCGCATTGGGAGGCGCCCGGACTTGGTCGAGCGCCACCCGCGAGGTTGCGTCGTCGGGCTCAGGGGCGACCTGGCGCTCCCTCTTCACGAGAGGCGGTCTCGGACCTCGAGGCGAACTGGCTCATCCATGGTTCACCGAAGACCTGCTTCGCGGCGAGCTGATTGTGGAAATCGCATAGGACCCGAAGATTACTCACCGTGGACGTCCCGCCGCGGGCGAGCGGAACGATGTGGTCGAGCTCGAGGCGGGTCGTGGAGCCGCAGACCCCTCCTGACGCGAGCGGCCACCGGCAGCACCCGCCGTCGCGGGCCCAGACGGCCCGCTTCACCTCGGCGGGGATGTGCCGCGGGCTGGCGGAGGGACGCGCTGGAGAGGGCCTGGGCTTCTTCACGAGCCCCTTCTTCTTGTCGTTCGCCGCGAGGAGGAGGTCGAGGGCAGCTTCCAGCACCGCCTCGGTGTCGGCCCCGGGAAGGCTGTGCGAGAGCGCGTCGCGAGCCGCGGCTAGCTTGGCGAGAAAGCGCTTCGATACGGTGAAGTGGTACCGGCGCAGTTCGGCGGTGAGCGGTTCCACCTCGTCAACAGGCCTGGTGGTCTGGAGAGATGCGGAAGGCGGTGAGTGCGGCGGGCAGGCAGATACCTCACCGCTTGGTTCGTCTGGATGAACCAATGCGCCGCCGGGCATCGCATGGCCGGTGGCCACTTCCAGTCGAGTCACGGCTTTCGCCGGCACCGCCAGCGGCAGGGCCGTGACGACGTCCCGATGCGGTGCAGCCTCCGCGGGTCGCAGCTCCGCCGCGACCGCCTTGGCCTCCCGCTTCGAGGCGTGGAAGAAGCGCGGCACCACCTCGCCCCGATTCTCGGGGGTGATGACCTTCGCGAGCTCCACCACGCTGGTGATACAGAGCCTGCCCTCCCGGAGCGGCTCGACGACCTCCGGGTACCGCTGGATCAGCTCGGCGGCGGTCTTTCGGTAGAAGGCGGCGCCCTTCGAGAGCCCCAGCTCCCGGTGCAGGAAGTAGAAGAGGCTCGTATGGCCGAGCTCGACCCACCGCCGCTCCCGGTCAAACTCCGCCAGGGCGACGAGGAAGTCGGCCAGCGCGCCGTGCTCGCGGCGGAGCAGCTCGGCGAGGCGCTTCGTGAGATCTCGCGTGTCGTTCATGACGGTGAGTGTCGCATGCGTTTTTGAGGCCCCGCCAAACGCACGCAGCGGCCCGCTGGAGCGAGATCGAGCGGCTGGGCTCGAGAGCGGGTTCGCAGCCTCTCTGCGTCTGCCAGCCGGCGGCTGGCGCTGCGGGAGAGGGCTTCTGGCGGGTAGCCCACTTCCGTAGCGTGATTCGCGCAGGAGGGCGTCAAGAAGAAAGTCGGAACAAGGTCACTCCCAGTGGGGGCGTGGCATGCGGCGGGTCTCGCAGCGTCGGGCGACTGCCGCTGACACTTGTATGCCGATCTTGCTGGAGCCGCCTCGAGACGTCGGTACCGCCTCGTGAGCGGCGTTCGTCCGACCAGAGCGATCGGCCGAGGAGCAGCGCCCGCCGAGCGCCCGCCTCACTTCATTGCCGCGACCGCGTCGCCCACGTCCGCCGCCTCCCATGCAGGGAAGTGTTCAGCGCGAGCGTGGAGCGATGGACGTCAGGGCGACCGAGCAGCTCGGGCCAAGAAGTCAACGAGCGCTGCCGCCGCCTCGCCCGGACGGCGCTGCAGGACGAGGTGCGGTGCTTCGAGGAGACGGACTTCCGCGGACGGTAGAATCGCACGGATCTCGCCCGGAATGGCCCGCCGGAGGAGACGGTCCTCCATTCCTCCAAGGTAGAGCAGCGGCAGCCGGCAACCCGCGAGAGTGCCCGAGGCATCGACGTCGAGCGCGGCTCGAACGCGCGCGGAGAGGACCTCGGGCCGCACCATGGCCACGGCGGCCCGGACCTTCGCCACGAGGTCGGCCGGCGCGTTCGGGCCAGCGAGCAGGTGCCGGACGACAAGCTCCGGCGGCGGGCGCGAGAAGATCGCGTGCGTCATCGGGCGCAGCGCGGCGAGCCAGGGCGCGACCGGGCGCCGGTGAAAGGATGCGGCGAGGACGACCGCGGCCAGGCCGGGTGGAGCCTTGGCTGCGACCTTCAGCGCGATCGGGCCCGAGAACGACTCGCCGAGGAGGACGAACGGGCGGCGTGCCGGAAGCTGTCCCTCCACGAGCGAGGTGAGCGCCTCGTACCCGAGTGAACGGTCGGGGGGATACCGAACGACTCTCGCCTCGAACGACCCAGGAAGCTCCGAGATCAAGGGCGCGAACAGGTCGCCCGTCCCGTCGAGGCCGGGGAGGAGCATGACGAGGGGCGCCGTGGCCATGGACCTATCATCACATGCGCGTGCTCGCTCCGGATCGCCACGATAGACCCGGGTAGCGGGAGGGGATCCATGGACAAGGTGAACATCTCGGAGAAGCTGGCGCTCTTCAGTGACTACTGGAACCCGCGCATCGTGGCCGATCTGAGCGGCCAGCAGGTGAAGGTCGTGAAGCTGAAGGGGCCGTTCGTGTGGCACCAGCACGCGGGCGAGGACGAGCTCTTCCTCGTGGTGAAGGGGCGCCTCCGGATGGAGTTCCGTGACCGCGCGATCGAGCTCGGCGAGGGGGAGCTCATCGTGGTCCCGCGCGGCGTGGAGCACCGGCCGGTCGCGGAGGCGGAGGTCGCCGTGCTGCTCTTCGAGCCCGCCAGCACGCTGAACACCGGTGACGTCCGGAACGAGCGGACGGTGGCAGCGCCAGAGCGAATCTGAAGCTACCGCGCCGTGCGTGATAGCGTCCGCGGCCATGGACCTTCCGTCGCTCGCCGACCTCGAGGCAGCCGCCAGCGTCGTCTACGCCACGATGCCCCCGACCCCACAGTACGAGTGGCCACTCCTCTCGGCGCGCTGCGGAGCCCGGGTGATCGTCAAGCACGAGAACCACACACCGGTCGGCGCATTCAAGGTGCGTGGCGGGCTCGTCTACTTCGAGTGGCTCGTGCGCGCTCATCCCGAGGTCCATGGCGTGGTGACCGCCACCCGCGGCAACCACGGGCAGTCGGTCGGGTTCGCGGCGCGCCGCCACGGCCTGCGTGCCGTGGTGGTCGTGCCGCACGGCAACAGCCCCGAGAAGAACGAGGCCATGCGCGCGCTCGGGGCCGAGCTCGTCGAACACGGTGAGGACTTCCAGGACGCCGTCGAGCACGCGGCGAAGCTCGCGGCCACCGAGGGGCTGTGGCGCCTGCCATCGTTCGATCGCTGGCTCGTGGGCGGCGTCGGGACCTACGCGCTGGAGTTGCTCCGCGCCGTGCCCGCGCTGGAAAGGCTGTACGTGCCGATCGGTCTCGGTTCCGGGCTGTGCGGGGTCCTCGCCGCGAAGGCGGCGCTCGGCCGGCGGCTGGAGGTGGTCGGCGTCACCTCCACCGGCGCGCCCTCCTACGCGCGCAGCTTCGCGAGCGGCCGGCCCGAGCCGCACGCTGTCTCGACGCAGGTGGCGGATGGCATGGCCGTCCGGACGCCCAACCCCGAGGCGCTGGAGCTCATCCGGCGCGGCGCAGCGCGCGTCGTCGAGGTGACCGACGCCGAGGTCGAGCGGGCCATGGCGGCGATCTTCACGGACACCCACAACGCCGCGGAGGGGGCGGGCGCCGCGGGGCTCGCAGCTATGCTGAACGAGCGCGAGGCCAACCGCGGCCGGACCGTCGGGTTCGTCCTCACCGGCGCCAACGTCGACGCGGCGCGCTTCGCTCAGGTCCTGAGCGCAGCCGTGCGCCGGAGCTGACGCGGGCCGG
>DASPZP010000443.1:0-28724 GCA_035636195.1 Anaeromyxobacteraceae bacterium | reverse complement strand
GCGGGGATTCCCGCCCAGGCTGGGCCGGCGCCCACCCACATCATCACCCAAAGTAGCGTTCGTCTCATCGACCTTGGCCCTTTCGCGCCCGGCGTCGAACCGTGGACGCTCCAGGGGAGATTTCTACGCCTGGTCTTTGGCGATGTCCAATAGGGTCGGAGGCAATTCAAGTGTGGATTGCCTGAGGGGAATCAATCATCGAGCGTCACGGTCCACATACGCTGCGTCAATGCGCCGCACTTGGGCGAAACGGCCCGCCCGAACGAACCTCCCCCGACCCTTGCACGCAATGCCTGCGCATGCAGCGGCTGCGCGGGGGTGGATGAGGTGGGCCGGGAGGATCGGTTCGACGACAACAAACCGCACGGATCCGGGAGAGCCGTGCGGTCGTGAAGGCGGTCGTGGAGGCACCACCGAGGGCCGGCTGGTGACGCTCAGGCGTGCAGGAAGGTGGTGGTGAGCTCCCGCCACTCGCCCGGCGGCAGGACTTGCGGCGCGGGACCGGCTCGCGCCGCCCGCTCGGAGCAGCCGAGGTGCGCCTCGAGGAAGCGGTCGAGTCGCTCGGATTCCCCGGCCAGCCAGGCACGGGCCGTCTCCCCGGCCGGCAAGGTCGACCAGCGCCCATCCAGCGGCTCCAGCGCGAAGAGCCACCCTCGCCCGTAGCCGTCCTCCTTCACCAGCGAAGGATCCCGCTCGACCTCCGCGTTCACCGCCACCACGTGGCCAGCCACCGGCGCCGTGATGCGCGCCTCGTCGCGACCGCAGGAGATGATGGCGGCCACCTCACCCTCGGCGAGGCGCTGTCCCGGCCGCGGCAGCTCCACGCAGAGGGCCCAGGGCAGGATCTCCTGCGCCACGCCGTCGAGCCCCACCTTGATGCGGCTCCCCTCCCGCTCGATCCACGTGTGGCCGGCCGAGTAGCGGACGCCGGGGCGGTAGAGCACGTGGCCGGCGCGGCGGAGCCCCTTCGTCAGCGGGAGGAGCGCCCGCCCCAGCCGCACCGCGGCGAGGACGAGCGCCACCGGGGCGAGCAGCCCTGCCACCACGAGCGCCACCACGCCGAGCCGGACCACGAGGCCACCCAGGAAGATCCCCACCGCCTGCAACAGCCCCAGCATCGTGGCGCTCATGTCATCCTCCCCGCGCTACTTGTGACAGAGGTCGCAGGAGTCGAACCCGAAGGCGGTCTTGCCGTGGCAGGCGCCGCAGGCGGCTCCCTTCTCCATCCGGTCGTGGCGGATGGGGTCGCGCGATGCCGTGCGGCCCACCTCCAGGATGCGGAACATCTTCGAGTGGCAGGTGGTGCAGCTGGGCTTCGCCGCGTCCACGTGGCTCTGGTGGCTGAACATCACCGGGCCGGGGCTCCCCTCCCCGCGGGCGAAGACGTAGTCCGGGGGGAGCTTCTGCAGCCTGCTCGCGGCGAGCGCGGTGGAGGCGGCGAGGAGCGCGCCGAGGACCACCGCCACCCGCGCCGTCGTGGCGAGCTTGCGCGTCATGACGTCCTCCCCGCCGGCTTCGCGTCGGGCTTTCGGCCGGGGGCCGGCTCTCCCTGCACCCAGCGCCAGAAGCTCACGAAGATGGCCATGTAGGCGATGGCCAGGCCGTACTCGACCAGCTTCGCTGCGTAGACGTTCAGGAACTCGTTCTCCATGGCGTTCCTCCTAGAATTTGCTGCCGGCGAAGTTCGGGTCTTCCGACATGATCGGCATGCGGTTGGCGATCCAGCGGAAGGCGACCACACCCATGGTGACGAGCCCGATGGACACCGCGAACTCCATCCAGCTCGGGATGTAATGGTTCGGCCGGTCCCAGTTGTAGGCGATGACCGAGACGTTGAGCCGGTTGAGCACGATGCCGATCACCGTCATCACGGCCGCGATCCGGACGAACTTCACCTTCTTGTAGCGAGCGCCGTAGCCGTAGAGGAGCGAGGGCACCAGCACGAAGCCGACCGCCTCGAGCAGGAACCAGGCGCCCCAGCCGGTGAGGAGGAGGTCCCAGTGCTCGCCCTCGGCGACGCCCTGCATCTTCAGGAAGAAGTAGGCGAAGAGGCCGATGGCGCCGGCCTTGCCGAGGCCGAGCTGCAGCTTGTCCATGTCGGCGTGCTTGCCGGTGATCCGGTGGCGGAAGATCCGATGGGTGAGCGTCCCCTCGACCACCACCATCGCGATGCCGGCGCAGATCGCCGAGATGAAGAAGAAGATGAAGATGTAGGGCGAGTACCAGAGTGGATGGAGCTTGGCGGGCGCGATGAGGAAGAGCGACCCCAAGGCCGACTGGTGCATCGTCGAGAACACCACCGAGAGGACGGTCAAGGCGAGCATCGCCTTCTCGAGCCGCTCGTGCACCTTGCGCCAGTTGAGCCACTCGAAGACCGGCACCAGGAACTCGAGGAGCAGGACGGTCGTGTACATCAACACGCAGCCGGCGACCTCGAAGAGCGCCGAGGCCGAGCCCGGAGTGACCATTATGTTGTAGAAGTTCCACGGCTTGCCGAGGTCGGCCATCAAGCCGACGACGGCGAGCACGTAGCCGAGGAACGCGGTCAGGATCGCCGGCCGCGCGATGGGGTGGTACTCGTGCATGCCGAAGAGGTGGACGGCCGAGCCGATCGTGAACCCGCCGGCGGCGAGCACGATGCCGGACATCATGTCGAAGCCGATCCACAGACCCCACGGCTGCGTCTGCGAAAGGTTCGACGCGGCGCCCAGGCCGGCGGCGAACCGGTACACGAGCAGGGTGCCGCCGAGGGCGATGAGCACGGCGGCGAGCGCGTTCAGCGGCGTCGCGAGCGAGCGCAGGTAGGTGGGCAGGTCCATCCCGAGCAGGATCTTCTCGCGGAACCAGTCGCCCCGCGGAGCGGCGGCGGTGAGAGCAGTGCTAGACATGGCGGTCCTCCGTGCTGGCGGCAGCGCCGCCGTGTCCGTCTCCGTTGCCGTTCTCGTGCTCGACCTCGCCGCGCCGCTTCGCGAAGGCGTAGAGACCCATCAGCAGCGGAGGCCACAGCGTCATCACGAAGGGCGGCGCCGAGAGCGCGCCCTGCACCTTGTCCGGGTACGGCTCGTTCCGGACCGTCCTCAGCGCCAGCTTCTCGAACGGGACGTCCGAGATGTACAGCCAGTCCGTCCCGCCCGCCTCCTGCTCACCGTACACATGGTGAACGTACTTGTCGGGGCTGCGGTAGATGCGGCCCTTGGCGAGCTCGAGCAGCGGGCCACGCTTGCCGAACGAGAGCGCGCCGGTCGGGCAGACCGAGGCGCAGGCCGGCTTCTTCCCCTCCGCCTGCCGCGCGGCGCAGAAGGTGCACTTGCGGACGAGCGGGGCCAGCTTGTCGTACTGGTACTTGGGGATCTCGAAGGGACACGCCACCATGCAGTACCGGCAGCCCAGGCAGCGGTCGCCGTGATAGACGACCGGACCTTCCGGCGTCTTGTCGAGCGCCCGGACCATGCACACGGACGCGCACGCCGGCTCGATGCAGTGCATGCACTGCTTCTTCGCGAAGCGGTCCTCGGCGTCGTGGCCGATCGGTCCGGCGCCGTTCACGACCGTGAAGACCTCGGGCGCGGTGTCGCGCGCCACGCCCGCCACCATCGCGTCGGCCGCCGGCTCCGGCAGCGCGTTGGCTTCCGCACAGGCGCTCTCGCAGCCGCGGCAGCCGGCGCAGAGGGTCGTGTCGACGAGCATCGCGCACTCGTCCTCACCCTTGGTGCTGAGCGGCGACCGGTGGGACGACGATGCCCGGGCCTGGCTGGCTCCGAGCCCGAGGGCCGTCGTTCCGGTGAGGCCGGCGACCCGCAAGAACCCTCTCCGACTGAGCTTCATGGCCGTTCTCCCCTGCCGTGTGTTCGTGAGCTCTCCGCTAGCCAGCGGCGAGCGTGATGAAGCCGAGGAAGCCTGCTCCGACGATGCCGAGTGCGAACGCGAGGATCATGACCTCTCTCCTTTCGTTGCCGCTCCGTGAGACGCCTTCTCGGCGCTCGAGCCGTCGCCGGTGAGCCGCGCGGACGCCTCGCGGAAGACCGGACACTCGCCGTAGCACTCACCATCACATGAGCTCTGCGTGACCACCCTGTCGGTCGGGACCAGCTTCTTCACGGGGAAGGCCCGGCAGAACGACATGGTGACTTCGGTGAGGTAGGGGCAGCTCATCGTGCGCCTCCACCTCTTCTCCAATCCAAGGAGCGGGCCAACAGGCGACGGTCGCCTCACTACGCGTAAAGGGGCGAGATATTTAAGATTTACTCTCCGTCGAGAAACGCGACGGAAAGCGCGCAAGGACTCAACGCGCGGTAGTGTTCGACGCCTCGAAAGGGGGATCTCTGGCGCAACCGACTGAAAAGTCAGAGCTTCATCGGTGTGAAGGGCCGCCGCCGAGGAATTCGACGGCTGTCGAGGGATGCAGCGCCCGAGGGACGCTGGCGCGCGAGCTAGCTGACTTCGCGCTGCAGGTTCCATCGCTTCATCTTGTTGTAGAGCGTCATGCGGTCGATCCCGAGCACGCGGGCGGCGTGGGTGACGTTCCCGCGGGCCCAGGACAGCACGTCGATCACGTGGCGCTTTTCGACCTCCTCCAGCGGGAGGGGGTCACCCGGGACCGCCGCCGCCTTCTTCGACGGGTCGGGCGGCGGAAGCCCGAGGTCGTCGGACTGGATGACGTTGCCCTTCGACACCACCGCGCCGCGCTCCAGCACGTTTCGCAGCTCGCGCACGTTGCCCGGCCAGGCGTGCCCGACCAGGGCCGCCATGGCCTCGGGCGCGACGCCGTCGAGGCGGCGAGACAGCTCCTTCGACAGCCGGTCGAGGAAGTGCTGCACGAGGAGCGGGATGTCCTCCCGTCGCTCGCGCAAGGGCGGCAGGGTGATGGCGATGACGTTCAGCCGGTAGAACAGGTCCTCGCGAAAGCTGCCGTCCGCCACCGCCTTGCCGAGGTCGCGGTTCGTCGCCGCCACCACCCGCACGTCGGCCGCGATGGTCTCCGCCCCCCCCACCCGCTGGAACTTGCGCTCCTCGAGGACGCGCAGGAGGTCGAGCTGGAGCTTGGGTGAGATGTCGCCTACCTCGTCGAGGAAGAGCGTCCCCGTCGCCGCGGACTCGAACTTGCCCTTGCGGCGCGAGATCGCACCCGTGAAGGCGCCCTTCTCGTGGCCGAACAGCTCCGACTCGAGCAGCGTCTCGGTGAGCGCGGCGCACGAGATGGCCACGAATGGCCCGCTCGCACGGGGGCTCTCCGCGTGGACGGCGCGCGCCAGGACCTCCTTTCCGCTGCCGCTCTCGCCCAGGATGAGGATGGTCGAGGCGGTGCGGGCGGCCACCCGCGCCAGGTCGAAGACCCGCTGCATGGCCGGGCTCTTCGAGACGAGATCGTGGAAGCCGTACTCGCGCTTCAACGCCTGTCGCAGCGACTCGTTCTCATGGACGAGCTCCTGCTGCGCGACGATCCGCTGCACCAGGGCCGACAGCTCCTCGGGATCGAAGGGCTTCACGAGATAGTCGTAGGCGCCGAGCTTCATGGCGGCGACGGCCGTGTCGACGGTGGCGTAGGCCGTCATGAGGATGTAGGAGGCTCCCGGCCGGAGCTTGCGCGCCTCCTCGAGCACCTGGAGCCCGTCCATGCCGGGCATCTTCAGATCCAGCAACACGACCGACCAGTCGCTGGCTCCGAGGGCCTCGATCGCGGCGCGGCCGTCGTGCGCCGACTGCACCGTGTAGCCGTCCTTCCGCAGCCAGCCGGTGAGGGACTCCCGCACGATCTCCTCGTCGTCGACGACGAGCACCTGCACCGACTCGTTCATGGAGCTTTCTCCGGAGCGGCCGCGGCCAGGCGCGGCAGCTTCAGCGTGAAGCAAGTCCCGCGGCCGACCTCGCTCTGCACGTCGACCGAGCCCTGGTGCCGCTGCACGATGCCGTAGACCACCGACAGGCCGAGGCCCGTGCCCTTCTCCTTGGTGGTGAAGAAGGGCTCGAACACGCGCGCCAGGTTCTCCGGCGAGATGCCCGGACCGGTGTCGGCGATGACGACCTCGACCCCGCCGTCCGCGCCGCCGCGGGTTCTGACGGTGAGCGTGCCGCGCTTCCCCATCGCCTCGATAGCGTTCAAGGCCACGTTCACGACCGCCTGGCGGAGCTGCCCGAAGTCGGCCAGCACGGGCGGGGTGGGATCGAGGTGCCGCTCCAGCGTGAGCCCCTGGATGGCGATCTGGTGCGCGATGAGCTGGAGGGCCTCTTCCACCACCGCCGCGACCTGGAGCTCCCTCAGGGCGACCGGGCGGTCGCGCGCGAAGTCGAGCAGGTTCCGCACGATGGCGCTGCAGCGCTCGGTCTCGCGCTGGACGAGGGCCAGGTTCCTCACCAGCTCCTTGCGGGTGGGCTCGTCGGGCGTCCCCTGATCGAGGGTGCGGATGACGAGCTTCGCGAAGGTGAGGATGCCGGCGAGGGGGTTGTTGATCTCGTGGGCGATGGAGGCCGCCAGCTGGCCGAGCGAGGACATCTTCTCGGAGTGGACGAGCGCGTTCTGCGCCTTCTTGAGATCGGCGGTGCGCTCGTCGACCTGGTGTTCCAGGCCGAGCATGAGGTCCTTCAGCTCGCGCTCCATCCCCCGCAGCGAGCGCGTCATATCGTTGAAGCACGCGGCGAGAAGCCCCAGCTCCCCCTTCGAGCTGACGCGGATCTCGGTGTCGAGCTGATCGACGGCTACCCGGCGGGTGCCTTCGACGATGGCCTGCACCGGCCGCACCACGTGGAAGCGGGCGAACGCGAAGAAGAAGGTGGACAGGAGGACCACCCCGAGCCCGGTGAGGAAGAGGCTGCTGCGGCGAAAGTCGGCGATCCGGGCGTCCATCGAGGCGAGCGAGAGGCTGACGTCGAGCATGCCCAGCACGTCCTCCTGCGGCGCGTGGGCGTGGCAGGCGGCGGTCGAGCAGCGGGTCTCGTTGCGGATGGGCGTGACGAGACCGAGGACCCGGTGTTCCCCGAGCAGGGAGATGCGGGTCCGCTCGAGCAGCGGCGCGTGCGCCCGCGGCCGGCCACCGAGGTGACAGGAGCGGCAAGCCGCGTCCGTCCCGCGGAGGATCCCGCCCACCTCCCGCTCGTTGCTGGAGAAGACGATCCGGCCGTCCTTGGCGAGGAGGCGCACGCCGACCACGCCCTCCTGGCGACCGATGTCGCGCATGGTGTCGAACACGTCGCTGCGCCGGTTCTCGAGCATGGCGCGGAGCGTGGCGCGCTCGATGGTGCTGCTGAAGAGCGCGGCGCCGCTGGCCTGCGTCTCGAGGAACTGCTCCTGCATACGCGATTCGGCGAGCGCGAAGATCGCGACGCCGGCCACGCAGATGCCGATCGTCACCATCAGGAGCTTCGTCTTGATGCGGTGCCGCCACGGGATGACGCGCTCGATGGAAGGGAGCGGGATGGGGCGCTGCGTCCGCCCGAGCGGGGGAAGCACGTCCGGAGGAGCGCCCTCGGCCGGAGTCGGCGCTGCCTGCGCGGTGCTGATGCTGCTGGCGTCGCCCATCGGTCTCCCGACCGTGAAGCCGCAAGGCCGAAGCTTGCAGCAGATCCGGGGAGTTGATGTTGTTCCGAGTCAAGGTGCGGCAAAGCACCTCACCCTTCCCGCGGCGAGGGCACGGGATCTGCTACCGTGCCGCGCCGTGAGCTCCGAGAGCCAGGCCATCCTCCTCATCAAGTGCCCCGACCGGCCGGGCATCGTGGCGGCCATCTCCTCGTTCCTCTTCCGGCACGGCGCCAACATCACCGACCTCGACCAGCACTCGACGGAGGAGGATCCGGGCGTCTACTTCATGCGGCTCGAGCTCCAGACGGCGAAGCTGAACGTGCCGCTCGACGAGCTGCGCCAGACCTTCGAGGATCAGGTCGGCCGCCCTTTCGGCATGACGTTCAGCCTCACCGCGGGGCTGCCGAGGAAGCGCGTGGCGGTGCTGGTCTCGAAGCACGATCACGCCCTGATGGAGCTCCTCTGGGAGTGGAAGCGGGGCGATCTCCCCGCCGAGGTGGCGGCGGTGATCTCGAACCACCCCGACCTCGGCCCCGCCGTGCAGGGCTTCGGGGTGCCGTTCCATCACGTCCCGAACACCAGGGAGCGCCGGGCCGAGGCCGAGCGCGAGATGCTCGCCCTGCTGCACGGGAAGGCCGACCTGGTCGTCCTCGCCCGCTACATGCAGATCGTGTCTCCCGACCTGGTGGCGCGGTTCTCGGGCCGGATCATCAACATCCACCACTCGTTCCTTCCCGCCTTCGTCGGCGCCGACCCGTACCGGCAGGCCTGGGAGCGCGGCGTGAAGATCGTCGGCGCCACGGCCCACTACGTCACGGCCGAGCTCGACGCGGGCCCGATCATCGAGCAGGACGTGGCGCGCGTCTCGCACCGCCATGCCATCGACGACCTGAAGCGCATGGGCCGAGACCTCGAGCGCCGCGTCCTCGCCCGCGCCGTCCGCTGGCACTGCGAGGACCGCGTGATCGTCCACGGCAACAAGACGGTGGTGTTCGCGTAGGTCGTTTTCGCGGTCGCGGTCGACGTCACGCCCACTCCCTCGGCTTGCGCAGCACCTCCAGCAGGCGCTCCTCCTCGCTGCCCTCCGCCGGCCGATGGTCGTAGACCCACCGCACCCGCGGCGGCAGCGACATGAGGATCGACTCGGTCCTCCCTCCGGTCTCCAGCCCGAACACGGTGCCGCGATCGTGCAGCAGGTTGAACTCGACGTACCGGCCGCGGCGGATCTCCTGCCAGGCGCGCTGCGCCTCGCCGTAGGGCAAGCCGCGTCGCCGCTCCGCGATGGGCAGCCATGCGGAGAGGAACGAGGCGGCGAAGTCCTTCGCGAAGGCGAGCTCCCGCAGCGGGTCGCCGCCCATGTCCTCGAAGAAGATCCCGCCCACGCCGCGCGCCTCGCCGCGGTGCGGGAGGTGGAAGTAGCGGTCGCAGCGCTCCTTGAAGCGCGGGTAGTAGGCAGGATCGTGGCGGTCGCAGGCGGCGCGCAGCACCCGGTGGAAGTGCGCCGCGTCCTCTTCGAAGAGGTAGTACGGAGTGAGATCGGCCCCGCCGCCGAACCACGCCTTCCCCCCCTGGACGATGAAGCGGACGTTCGCGTGGCTGGTCGGGACGAGCGGGCTCCGCGGGTGCAGCACGAGCGACAACCCGACCGCTGCGAAGGAGCGCCCCTCACCGGACAGCCGATGCGCGAAGGCCTCCGGGAGCTCGCCGTACACGTCCGAGAACGAGACGCCGGCCTTTTCGAGCACCGCCCCGTCTTGCAGGATGCGGGTCACGCCGCCGCCGCCGCCGGGCCGGTCCCAGGCATCGCGCCCGAAGCGCGCCACGCCATCGAGCCGCTCCAGGGTGGCGCAGATCTCCTCTTGCAGCGCGGCGAGGTGCCCGGCGAGATCGTCGCGGATCCGGTCGGCGAACGTGGGAAGGGCCACCCCTGGCGCTTAACGCCGCTGGTCGGCGCTCGCCTCGCTGGGGTTACTCGGCGACGTTCCGCACCCTGAAGGGCGGGGGCGTCGGCGCCGGACGCTGAGCAGGTGGCGGCGGCACGTCCTCGGGGCGCGATGCTCGCCCGCGGACGCGCCGCACACGCTCCTGGATCCGCACCCGCAGCCGGCGTGCCCATGGCGCGTCGCGTTCGAGCAGGGCCAGCCCCGCGAAGATGAGCGGGAGGCCCGGCCCAGGCAGGACGAGCAGCGCCCCACCCACGACGAGGAGCGCGTAACCGCCGAACAGCGCCACCGAGCGGCGCAGCCGAGAGCCAGCGACGACAGCGAGCACGCTCATGTCCGCTCCGCGCTCCCGCGACCCAGCTCGCTCTTCTCCCGTCGCGCCGCGGTGCGGCGAGAGCGCAGCACCGAGGCGCCCACCCCGGCGGTGAGGATGGCCGTGACCACCGCGAGCGAGGCGGCGGGAGGGATCGGGTAGAGCTCGGCGACCGACATCTTCACGCCGACGAACATAAGCACGGCTGCCAGCGAGGGCTTGAGGTACGTGAAGCGCTCCACCAGGCCCGCGATCAGGAAGTAGAGCGAGCGCAGGCCGAGGATGGCGAAGATGTTCGAGGTGAAGACGATGAACGGGTCGGTCGTCACCGCGAAGATGGCGGGGATGGAGTCGACCGCGAAGAGCACGTCGGACAGCTCGATCATGACGAGCGCAAAGAAGAGCGGGGTCGCCACCCGCCGTCCGCCCTCGCGCGTGAAGAACCTGGGGCCGTCGAAGCGAGACGTGCTCGGAACGCGCCGGCGGAGCCAGAGGAAGAGCCTGCTCTGCTCCGGGTGCTGCGCCTCCCCCTTCGCGAAGAGCAGCCGCACGCCGGTGAGCACGAGGAAAGCGCCGAACAGGTAGATGACGATGTGGAAGCGCGCCAGGAGCGCCGTGCCGCCCCAGATCATGACGCCGCGCAGGACGAGCGCCGAGAGGATGCCCCAGAAGAGGACGCGGTGCTGGTAGAGCGGTGGGATCCCGAGCGCCCCGAAGAGGACGACGAACACGAAGATGTTGTCGACCGAGAGCGACTTCTCGATCACGTAGCCGGTCAGGAACTCCACCCCGGACCGCGGGCCCGACGTCGTCCAGACCAGGCCGGAGAAGGCGAGCGAGAGCGCCACCCATACCAGCGACCAGGCGAGCGCCTCGCGCGGTCGGACGGCGTGGTCCTTGCGGTGGAAGATGCCCAGATCGAGGGCGAGCATCGCGAGGACGAAGCCGAGGAAAGCGATCCAGTGCCAGACGCCGTGCTCCATCTGCCAGAAGCTAGGCGCCCGACCTGACCTTCACCAGCACGAAGTTTCGCAGCGAGGCTGCTGGTTTTTCTAATGATGGCGGGCCAGGCGGCGGCCGAGGCTCCAGCGCAGCGCCGGCGGCGTGACGAGCGTCGTGACGAGGACCACCATCACGATCGCCGAGTAGGTGGCGGGCGCCAGGAGAGGCCGACCCTCGAGCTGCAGCGAGAGTCCGATGCTCGCGAAGATGAGCCCGACCTCGCCGCGCGGGACCATCCCGATCCCGACCGTCAGCCGGTCGAGGCCGGGCCCGAGCACCCCCGCCGCGCACAGCTGCTTGCCGAGGATGGCGGCGAGCGTGAGCGCGGCGGCGAGCCCGAGCACCTTCGGATCGCCGAAGGAGCGGAGGTCGGTCCGCATGCCCATCAGCACGAAGAAGATCGGCACGAGGAAGGCGCCGATCGGCTTCACGAGCTCCTCGAGCCCGTGCTCGCCGCGGTCGACGAACTCCCGGTAGTGCACGTCCTCGAGGATGAGCCCGGCCGCGAAGGCGCCCACGATGGGGGCGAGCCCGACGGCGCCGGCGAGCCAGGACAGGAAGAAGCAGAAGGCGAGGCCCATGGCGAGGAGGACACCCCGGGTGCGCAGTCGCGCGCCGAGCCGGAAGACCGTCGGGGAGAGCGCCACGCCGATGGCGAGCGAGCCGGCGAGGAAGAGGGTCGCCTTGCCCACGATGGCGCCGACCGACCAGGCCGAGAGCGCTCCTCCCTGGCCGGCCGCGGCGATGACGCCGCTCACCACCGCCAGGATCACGAGCCCGAGCACGTCGTCGATCACCGCCGCGCCGAGGATGATGCGCGCCTCGGGGGTCTGGGAGCGGCCGAGGTCCTGCAGCACGCGGGCGGTGATGCCGACGCTGGTGGCCGAGAGCGCCGCGCCGAGGAAGGCGTGCACGTACGGTCCGGCCGCGGGGACGAGGAGGACACCAACGCCCCATCCGAGCGCGAACGGCGCCACGACGCCCAGCACCGCGACGAGCAGCGCCGACGGCCCGACGCGCAGCATCTCGCGCACGGTCGACTCGAGGCCGACCTCGAACAGGAGGACGAGGACTCCCAGCCGCGACAGCATGTCGAGCGCAGGATCGGTCTTCATCGCCTCGAGCCCGCCCGCGCCGAAAAAGCCGACGTTCCCGAGCGCCACTCCGGCCAGCAGCTCGCCGAGCACGGCCGGCTGCCCGACCCGCGTGGCGGCCTCTCCGCCGATCTTCGCGGCGACGAGGATGAGCGCGAGGTGCAGCACCACCAACGTGACCGGGTCAGCGTGCGCTTCCGCGGCGGAGATGAGCGCGATCGCCGGGGCGAAGAGGGCGTTCATGGCGCGGCCAAGATAGCCGCTCTCGCCCCGAGATGGCGCACTTGCTGAGGCCGCCCGGGTGGGCCGCCGCGCTCTACAATCGACGGATGGAGTGGCTCAATTACCATCACCTGCTCTACTTCTGGACCGTGGCGCGGAACGGCAGCATCGCGCGCGCCGCGGAGGAGCTGCGCCTGTCGCAGCCCACCATCTCGAACCAGCTCAAGACGCTGGAGGCGTCCCTCGACGTGAGGCTCTTCGAGCGCCAGGGGCGACGGCTCGTGCTGACCGACGTCGGCCGCACCGTCCAGCGCTATGCCGACGAGATCTTCCGCACCGGGCGCGAGCTGCAGCTGGCGGTGAAGGGCCTCCCTACCGGCCAGCGGCTGCGGCTCTCCGCCGGCGTGGCCGACGTCATCCCGAAGTTGGTGGCGGAGCGCCTCCTCCGCCCCGCCTACGAGCAGGTGAAGGACCTCACCCTCACCTGCCGTGAGGGTCCGCTGCCGCAGCTCATGGCGGCCCTCTCGCTGCACGAGCTCGACGTGGTCCTCTCCGATCGGCCCGCCGGCGAGACCAAGGTGCGCGCCTTCAGCCACGCGCTCGGCGAGTGCGGGGTGGTCTTCCTGGCCGCGCCGCCGCTGGCGGGCGCGCTGAAGCGGAAGTTCCCACGCTCGCTCGAGGGCGCGCCGGCGCTCTTGCCGGCAGCCGGCACCGCGCTCCGGCGCGGGCTCGACGCCTGGTTCGAAGCGCAGGAGGTCCACCCGCTCGTGGTCGGCGAGTTCGACGACACCGCGCTCCTCAAAGCGTTCGGCCGCCGCGGCCTCGGCTTCTTCGCCGCGCCCTCCATGATCGAGGAGGAGGTCTGTCACCAGTTCGGAGTCTCGGTGGTGGGGAGGACCGAGGACGTCCGCGAGCGCTACTACGCGGTCTCGGTGGAGCGGCGCCTGCGCCATCCCGCCGTCGTGGCACTGGCCGAGGCGGCGCGGGCAGCGACCTTCCGTTGAGCTCCGTGATCAGCCCCGGAGTGCGTCGAGGGCCCGCGACAGGTCCTCCGGGAGCGGCGCCTCCACCGCGACAGCCGCCCCGGAGGGCGCCGGCAGCGCGAGCCGGAGCGCGTGCAGCCCCTGGCGCGCGAGCGCCGCGCCCGGCACCCCGTAGACGCCGTCGCCCAGCACCGGGAACCCCGCCTCGGCGAGCTGGACGCGGATCTGGTGCGTGCGCCCCGTCTCCAGCCGCACCTCCAGGAGCGCCGCGCCGCGGAGCCGCTCTCGCACGAGGTAGGAGAGGCGGGCCCGGCGCGGGCTCGGGAAGCGGCCCGTGAAGCGGCGCGAATCCTCCGGGTCGCGCCCGTAGGGCGTGTCGAGCCGGTCCTCGTCCGGCGGCGCGCCCTTCACCAGCGCGAGGTAGGTCTTCTCCACCAGCCCGGCCTGGAAGGCCGCGTGCAGCGCCGCCAGCGCGCGGTCGTGCCGCGCCAGTGCGAGGCAGCCGCTCGTGTCGCGGTCGAGCCGGTGCGGGAGCCCCGGCCAGGCCCGGCCCTCGACGTCGAAGGCGCCCAGCCGGCTCGCCGCGCCCAGCGCGGACGGCGCCCCCGGCCGTGTGGGCTCCACTGCCAGGCCGGCCGGCTTGTTCACGATGAGGCAGTCGGCGTCGTCGTGGAGGATCGGCAGCGGCGGCTCATCCGACGCCGCTGCGGCGGCGCGCGGCGCAGCGCGCAGGACGACCACCTCCTCGCCACCGAAGAGCTTGCGGTGGGGCGAGCAGGTCTTGCCGCGGATCCGGACGCGGCCCTGCTCCACGAGCGCCCGGGCGTGCTCCACCTTCACTTTCAGCTCGCGGGCCAGGAAGCGATCGAGGCGCGCTCCGGCGTCGTCGCCGGGCACGCGGAGGGTCTCGGTTGGCGTCATCCGGCGCGGGACGTTAGGTGAGAGGGATGCCGAAGGTCCAGGTCTACAGCAAGCAGCACTGCGCCTACTGCGTTCGCGCGAAGGCGCTCCTCCAGAAGAAGGGCGTCGCGTTCGAGGAGATCGACGTGGAGCACGACGACGCCAAGCGCATCTGGCTGGTCGAGGCCTCCGGGCAGCGCACCCTCCCGCAGATCTTCGTGGACGACCGGTCGCTGGGCGGCTTCTCCGAGATCGAGGTCCTGGACCGGCAGGGGAAGCTCGACCCCATCCTGCGCGGCGAGGCGGCGTAGCGGGGCTCCTGGTCCCTCCCTCCCCATGCTCGCGACCGACCCCAACTCCCCCTGCCTCGCCTGCCGCATCGTGATGGGCGAGGCGCGGCCGGCAGGCGGCGTCGTGTGGCGTGGGGAAGGGCTCACCGTCCACGCCTCGGCCGACCCCTCGCCCATTCCCGGCTGGCTCGTCCTGACGAGCGACCGCCACGCGCGCGCCCTCTACGACCTCACCCCCGCCGAGCTCGCCGCCGTCGGCCCCGTCGCCGCGCGCGTGATGAACGCGCAGCGCAGCGCGCTCGGGGCCGAGCACGTGTACGCCTTCGCCCTGGGCGACGTGCTGCGCCACTTCCACCTCCACCTCGTGCCGCGGTTCGCGGACACGCCCTCCCGCCTGCGTGGCCGCGGCGCCTTCGACGCGCGGCCGGAGGAGGCGCTGCCAGCTTGGCGGGTGGTCGCGGCGGCGGAGGCGGTGAGGAGGGCGATGGTCGGTTAGCACTACTGCGTCAGCCGGGGCCCGTGGGGGGGGCGCCCGGACCGAGAGAACTGGGGCGCCCGGACCGAGAGAACTGAATCCCGGACGCACCGTCCGAAGCGCGGACGCGCTCGGTCTATCCCGCGCCACGCAACCCCGCAGCCGTCTTCGGTTTGCAACGCGGCACGCCTCCTGCGTTCTTCCTGCGGCGTGACCGCCCCGCGACAGATCCTGCCTAGGACGACCTATCTCGTCACCCGTCGGTGCTCGGAGCGACGGTTCTTCCTGCGCCCTTCCCCGATCACGAACTCGATCTTCCTGTACGTCCTCGCGGTTGCTGCTCGCCGGCACCGCGTGGACGTTCACGCGTGCTGCGTCCTCTCGAACCACTACCACCTGATCGTCACGGACACCGACGCCCGGCTCCCCGCGTTCATGCAGTACCTCGACTCCCTGGTCGCGCGCGCGACCAATGCCTCGCTCGGGAGATGGGAAGGCTTCTGGTCCTCGGAGACCTCGTACAGCGCCGTCTCGCACGGCGCGACGGAGGACGTCGTACGCAAGGCGGCCTACGTGCTCGCGAACCCGGTCTCGGCTGGTCTCGTCCGGACCGGCAGCGAGTGGCCAGGGCTCTGGACCGCGCCCGAGCAGCTCGGGAAGGCCACGTTCGTCGCTCCTCGCCCGAAGATCTTCTTCAGGCCGAACGGCGACATGCCGGATTCCGCCGAGCTCGTTCTCACAACACCCCCGGGCTTCTCCTCCGCCGAGGAGTTCCAGGTTCTCGTCGCGGCGGCGCTGCGCGATCTCGAGGAGGAGCACCGGCGCGAGGTCCAGGAAGCACAGCGGGGGTTCCTCGGCCGCGCCCGCGCGCTCTCCCAGAAGCCGTTCGCGCGACCTGCACCCGGCGAGCCTCGGCGCCAGCTCAGCCCTTGTGTCGCTACGCGAGACAAGTGGAAGCGGATCGAGGCCCTCTCGCGGCTGGTTGACTTCCTACTCGCGTACCGTGCGGCGTGGAGGGCGCGGAGGTCAGGCGAGCACGGCGCCCTCTTCCCAGCCGGGACTTACCAGCTTCGGATCGAGCACGGCGTGCGTTGCGCTGCCCCTGCCTGATTTACCCGAGCGCCGGCGAACACGTCACTGCGTATCAGCGGCCGCTCGCATGGCGGTTTCCGCGTCGCATTCACTTGTGCTGCACGTCGTTGGCGCCGCCTCTGAGGCCGCCGCTCGCGGCCTGCGCGACCGAACCTTCGCGGAACGCTGCGGACCCGGCCCACCCCTCTGTGACGCTTGTTGCACCATTAGTCAAATTACCATTGTTGCGCGCATGACTACTCTCGGTCGGGCGCTCGCTCGACGACAAGCGGCGTGAATCCTTCTCTGAACGACGGAAACGCAAGCGTGATCCCCAGCTCCGCCCGCGTGCGCTCCGAGAGGATGCGCCGGTTCGCGCCGCCCCGGCCGGCTCCCAGGTCGCCGCGCATGATCGGCTCGACACCCAGCGCGCCGGAGATCCAGCTGACCACCTCGCGCCGGCGGGCTGGGCGTGCGTCGCTGCCGTGGTAGACCGCCGCCGGCCGGCCGCGATCGAGGGCCCTCAGCACCATGCTCACCGCGTCCTCCCGGTGGCAGAAGTTCATCCACGCGCCATCGCCTGACCCGAGCCCGAGCGCGCCCGAGCGGACCCGCTCGACGAGGCCCGTGCGGCCGGGTCCGTAGAGTCCGGACAGCCGCACCACGCGAGCGGCCGGGCCGAACCCGAGCACCAGCCGCTCCGCCTCGACCAGCACCTCGGCCTCCGGCGAGGAGGGGGCAGGCGGGGTCGCCTCGTCCACGTCGCACCCATCGCGCTGGCCGAAGAGGCCCGTCGATCCTGTGTAGACGAACGCCCGCACCCCGCTCCGCTGGGCGGCCGCGAGCAGCGTGCGATTCGCCTCGAGGTAGGCGCGCCGGTAGGGCTCGACCCCGTCGCCGCCCGCGGCCTGGCAGGCGATGACCGCGTCCAGATCCGCGGGGAGCTGGCGGGCGGCGTCCGGCGCCGAGAGGTCGAGCGCCAGGGGCGCCACGCCGAGCGCCGCCAGCTCCGCCGCGCGCTGCGGCTGACGGCGCACGCCGGTGACGCGGTCGCCGCGAGCCATGAGCGCGCGCGCCAGTTCGGTGCCGAGCCAGCCACACCCTGCCACGAGCACGTGCATCAGCGCAGCGCCGCCGAGACGATGGCCTGCGCCTCGGCCACGATCGTCGCGAGGTGCGCCTCATCGCGGAAGCTCTCCGCGTAGATCTTGTAGACGTCCTCGGTACCGGAGGGGCGGGCCGCGAACCAGCCGCTCTCGCTCACCACCTTGAGGCCTCCGATCTCCGCGCCGTTGCCGGGAGCGCGGGTGAGCTTCGCCAGGATGGGCTCGCCGGCCAGGCGGTCCGCCTTGACCGCTTCCGGCGCGAGCATCTTCAGCGCCGACTTCTCGGCCGGGGTCGCCGGCGCGTCGATGCGGGTGTAGACGGGACGTCCCAGCGTCCGCGCCAGCTCCTGGTAGTGCTCCCCCGGGTCCTTTCCGGACACGGCGCGGATCTCGGCGGCGAGCAGGTCCATGACGATCCCGTCCTTGTCGGTGGACCAGACGGTGCCGTCCCGGCGCAGGAACGAGGCGCCGGCGCTCTCCTCGCCCCCGAACCCGATCGAGCCGTCGAGCAGCCCGTCCACGAACCACTTGAAGCCGACCGGCACCTCGTCGAGCCGCCTCCCGAGCTTCTTCGCTACCCGGTCGATGAGGCCGGAGGAGACGAGTGTCTTCCCGACACCGGCCGCCGGCGACCAGCCGCGGCGGTGCTCGAACAGCCAGGCGATGGCGACCGCCAGGTAGTGGTTCGGGTTCATGAGCCCGGCCGACGGCGTGACGATGCCATGGCGGTCGGCGTCGGCGTCGTTGCCGAAGGCCAGGTCGAAGCGGTCCTTGAGCCCCACCAGGCCCGCCATGGCATAGGGCGACGAGCAGTCCATCCGGATCTTCCCGTCGTGGTCGAGCGTCATGAAGCCGAAGGTGGGATCGACCTTCGGGTTCACGACCTCGATGGTGATCCCGTGCGTGCGCGCGATGGGCTCCCAGTAGCCGACGCTGGCGCCGCCCAGCGGGTCAGCGCCG
This sequence comes from Anaeromyxobacteraceae bacterium, assembly GCA_035636195.1. Lineage (GTDB taxonomy): Bacteria > Myxococcota > Myxococcia > Myxococcales > Anaeromyxobacteraceae > Anaeromyxobacter_A. The sequence continues at coordinate 10,852 of DASPZP010000443.1, read as the reverse complement.
AGGCGCAGCCCAGCCTTCTTCACCGCGGGGAGGTCCACGATGCTCGGCAGGTCGTCGACGTACGGCTTCACGTAATCGCGTCGGCGGGTGGTCGCGGCCGCGAGCGCCCGCGCGTACGGCGTCCGCTTCACTCCGGTGTTTCCGGTCGCCAGGAGCGCGTTGGCGCGCTGCTCGATCCAGCCGGTGACGGCAGTGTCGGCCGGGCCGCCGTTCGGCGGGTTGTACTTGATGCCGCCATCCTCCGGAGGATTGTGCGATGGCGTGATGACGATGCCGTCGGCGAGGCGCTCGGTCCGGCCCCGGTTGTGGACCAGGATCGCGTGCGAGATGACCGGCGTCGGCGTCGCCGCATCGCCCTCCGCGATGAACACCTCGACCCCGTTCGCGGCCAGCACCTCGAGCGCGGTGCGCTGGGCCGGCTCGGACAGGCCGTGGGTGTCCTTGCCGAGAAAGAGCGGACCCGTGATGCCCTGAGCGGCGCGGTGCTCGCAAGAGGCCTGGACGATGGCCAGGATGTGCGCCTCGTTGAAGCTGCGGCGCAGGGACGAGCCGCGGTGCCCGGACGTTCCGAAGGCGACGCGCTCGAGCGGGTTCGCCGGATCCGGCCGGTCCGCGTGGTAGGCCTCGAGCAGCCGCGCGACGTCGACGAGGAACGAGGCAGGAGCCGGCTTCCCGGCGAGCGGATGTGGCATCCCACGATCCTCGCATGGACCCGCGGCCGCGCGAGGACCGGAATGGGGCCGGCAGCTCTCGGCCGCCGCCAAGGCGGGCGAGCAGCCCGGCCCGGGTAGCAGGGCGTCGCTACGCTTGGGGTGGGAGGGGAACATCACGCGGCGCGAGTTCCTGCAGGTCTCCATGGCCGCTGGCCTCGCGCCGGCGCTCGGCAGGGGCCCCGTCCGCGCGGCGGGCCCGGACTCGACCGAGCTCCCGCGCCGCCCGCTGGGCAGGACCGGCGAGCTCGTCTCCATCGTCGGTATGGGCGGCTTCCACATCGGCAAGCAGGAGGATGAGCGCGAGAGCCTCCGCCTGATCCGCGGCGCCATCGACGGCGGCATCACGTTCATGGACAACTGCTGGGATTACAACGCCGGCCAGAGCGAGGTCCGGATGGGGAAGGCGCTCCGCGACGGATACCGCGGCAGGGTCTTCCTCATGAGCAAGATCGACGGCCGCGATCGTGCCACGGCCGCGAAGCAGATCGACGAGTCGCTGCGGCGCCTCCAGACCGATCGGCTCGACCTCATGCAGCTCCACGAGGTCATCTACCCCGAGGACCCGGCCCGCGCCTTCGCGCCGGGTGGCGCCATCGAGGCGCTGGCGGCCGCGAAGAAGGCGGGCAAGGTGCGCTTCATCGGCTTCACCGGGCACAAGTCGCCCGACATCCACCTCGCCATGCTGCGCGCCGCCGACCAGCACGGCTTCCGCTTCGACGCGGTGCAGATGCCGCTCAACGTCCTCGACGCGCACCACGACAGCTTCGAGAAGAAGGTGCTGCCGGTGCTGGTGCAGAAGGGGCTCGGGGTGCTCGGGATGAAGCCGATGGGGGACGGCCTGATCCTGAAGTCGAAGGCGGCGTCGGCGGAGGAGTGCCTGCGCTACGCGATCAGCGTGCCCGGGGTGAGCGTCACCATCACCGGCATCGACACGCCGGCGGTGCTGGAGCAGGACCTCCGGCTCGCGCACGGCTTCCAGCCGCTCGGCGAGCGCGAGCGGGCAGCGCTCCTGGCGCGGACGGCCAGGACGGCACTGGGCGGGGGCTGGGAGAAGTACAAGACCGCCCACGAGTTCGACGGCACGCGCGGCAACCCGGAGTGGCTCGGGCCGAAGGCGTGATCGTTGGGCTCCGGTCCTCCCACACGAGCCGCTGCGTCGGGCGAACCCGCGCCCTAAATCCGGACATGATCTTCACACGGACGTTCGACGTGCGCTGGTCCGACGTGGACGCGAACGGACACATGCGCCACACCGTCTATCCGGAGCTCGGGGCGGAGGTGCGCCTCGCCTGGCTGGCTGAGGGGGGCTTCGTCTGGAAGCGCTTCGAGGCGATGGGGCTCGGCCCGGTGCTCCTGCGGGAGGAGATCGACTACCGGCGCGAAGTGGGCCTGAGCGAGCGCTTGGCGATCGATCTGGAGGCGGTGGGGCTCTCGCCGGACGGCGGCCGCTGGAAGCTCCGCCACACGATGAGGAAGGCCGACGGGGAGGTGGCGGCGCGGGTGCTCGCGCTGGGCGGGTGGCTCGACCTCGAGCGCCGCAAGTTGGCCGTGCCGCCGCCGGAGCTCTCGGCCTTCTTCACCTCCGTGGCGCGCGCGAGCGATTACGAGGAGCTGCCGCCGCTGCGGCGCTCCTGACGGCGGCGCCCCGCCGATGGGGACGGCACAGCGCGACTTTTGACCCGGGTCGGGCCCTAGACTATGAGGCTCCCCCATGCGCCTCGCACTCGCCCTGACACTCGCCCTGCTCGCCTGTGCCTCCAGCAGACCCCCGGTGGTGGTGGCCGCGCCGACCGCGACGCCAGGTGAAAACACCGAGGTCGGGTTCGTCGCGACCGGAATCGACCCCGCCATCGTGGACGCGTCGGTGAACCCGTGCGTCGACTTCTACGACTATGCCTGTGGTGGCTGGCTCCGCTCGACCGAGATCCCGGCCGACAAGTCGCGCTGGACGCGCTCGTTCGACGTCATGCGTGAGCAGAACAAGGCGCGCCTCCGCGGCTTCCTCGACGCGGCCGCGGCCGGCAAGGTCGACCCTCAGGACCGCTACGGCCAGCAAGTCGCCGATCTGTACGGCGCCTGCATGGACGAGGGCGCGGTCGAGAAGACCGGCCTCGCCCAGCTGCGCGAGTCGTGGTCGAAGCTCGACGCGGTGAAGGACCCGCAGTCCCTGGCCGCCGCCCTGGGTAGCCTCCACGCCGAGGGCACCTTCGCGCTCTTCGACGTCGGCGCGGAGCAGGACGCCAAGGACGCGACGAAGGTGATCGGCGTCGTGGAGCAGGGCGGGCTCTCGCTGCCGGACCGGGACTACTACACGAAGGCGGACGAGAAGAGCGCCACCATCCGCAAGGACCTCGTGGCCCACGTCGAGCAGCAGCTCGCGGCAGCCGGCACTCCGCCCGCGCAGGCGGCCGCCGAGGCCAAGGCGGTGCTCGCGCTCGAGACCTCGCTCGCCGGGAGCTACTGGACCCGCACCGAGCTGCGTGACCCGAACCGCATCTACAACCGCCTCGACCTGCCCGGCCTCGAGAAGGCCTCGCCGCGCTTCCCGTGGAAGGGCTATCTCGCGGCCCTCGGGGCGGACGGCCTCACCACGTTCAACGCCACCACCCCGCCGGCGCTCGTCCGCATGAACGAGCTCCTCGCCAGCACGCCGCCCGAGGCCTGGCGCGCCTACCTGCGCTGGCACGTCCTCTCGGACTCGGCGGCGCTGCGCGCCCTGCCGAAGACGCTGAGCGACCAGGCTTTCTGGTTTCGGGCCCGCCACTTCACCGGCGAGAAGGCCGTCCCGGAGCGCTGGAAGCACTGCGTCGAGGTGACCGACAGCCTGATGGGTGAGGCCGTCGGCCAGGCCTTCGTGCGCCGGTACTTCCCCGGCGACGCCAAGGCGAAGGCGCTCTCGCTGGTGGGAGGCATCCAGGGCGCCATGGGTCAGCGGCTCGACACCCTACCCTGGATGGACGATCCCACCCGCGCCCGCGCCCGGGAGAAGCTCGGCGCGGTGGTGAACAAGATCGGGTATCCGGAAAAGTGGCGCTCCTACGACGGCCTCGTCGTGCGCCGCGATGCCTTCCTCGCCTCGGCCCGCGCCGCCTCGGCCTTCGAGGTGCGCCGCCAGCTCGCCAAGATCGGCAAGCCGCTCGACCGCACCGAGTGGCACATGAGCCCACCCACCGTGAACGCGTACTACAGCCCGCCCATGAACGAGATCGTCTTCCCGGCCGGCATCCTCCAGCCGCCCTTCTACACGCAGCGCGCGAACGACGCGGTGAACCACGGCGCGATCGGGCTCGTGGTGGGGCACGAGCTCACTCACGGCTTCGACGACGAGGGCCGCCAGTACGACGCGAAGGGCAACCTCACCGACTGGTGGACGAAGACGTCGGGCGCCGAGTTCGACCGCCGCGCCGCCTGCGTCGAGAAGCAGTACGGGGGTTACGTCGCGATCGACGACGTGAAGCTGAACGGCAAGCTCACCCTGGGCGAGAACATCGCCGACCTGGGCGGGCTCAAGCTCTCCCACGCTGCCTACGTCGCCTCGCGCGCCGGCAAGCCGGCGGAGCCCAAGGTGGGCGGCTTCACCCCGGAGCAGCAGTTCTTTCTCGCGCACGCCCAGGCCTGGTGCCAGCTCATCCGGCCGGAGAACGCCCGGATGCGGGCGATGACCGACCCGCACTCACCGGCGCAGTGGCGGGTGAACGGGCCGCTCTCGAACATGAGCGAGTTCGCGCAGGCGTTCCAATGCAAGCCCGGCGATGCGATGGTGCGCGCGGAGCGCTGCGACATCTGGTGAGCCCGCCCGACCAAGGAGAGGCCCAGGATCCCGAAACTCCCTCTCCCCCGACGGGGGAGTGGGCTGGGGTGAGGGGGCCGCCTTCTTGCGAGGACGTCGGCCGCTCACCACTCTTGGCCTGGATGCGCCTCACCCCCTATCTCGCCGCGGTCAGCGTCCTCGCCTGCGTCCATCAGCGTGAGCTCGTCCCGGCGCCCGGAGCGCAGACGCTCCCTGGCAAGCCTCGCGTCGCCGAAGAGACGGTGGAAGGCGCGCGAGTGCAGGTCGACTCGGCCGCCTGGGGCAATGGCCAGCTCTACGACGTCCTCTCCCCGGTCAAGGTGACGATCGACAACGGGAGCGGTCGGCCGCTCCGCGTCGCATACGGCGAGTTCACGCTGGGCGGCCCCTCGGGCTTTCGCCTGGCAGCACTCCCGCCCTACCAGGCGGCGGCCGTCGACGCCGCAGCCGGCTCGGTCGGCGTGCCACCGGGCTTCGTCGGGAGCGGCTTCTTGGTCGCGCCAGCTCGCGCCCACCTCTACCGAGGCATCCTGCCCTGGCACGGCCCCTTCCCGTACGATCCCGTCTACTACAACCGCTGGTACGGCGCCTGGCCCGCCTCGCTGCCGAACGAGGAGCTGCTCCGGCAGGGCCTGCCGGAAGGCGTGCTCCAGCCGGGCGGCCACCTGTCCGGCTTCCTGTACTTCAAGGACCAGCCGAAGGGCACCGCGCTGACCTTCTACGCGTCTCTCGTCGATGCGGAGAAGGGCGAGAGCTTCGGGACCGTCGCCATCCCGTTCACCGTGAAGTGAGCGAGCGCCGTGTAGGCGGGCGGCCGGCCGACCCTCCGTTTACGCCCCGCCATTCCGACGTAATTGCTTCCGGCTCGGGACCCTCTTTGGCATTGTTGGTCGCGTCCTATTCGACTCCCAGCCAGCGCGCCGATCTCCTGCGACTCCTCGACGCTTTGGGCCGCCGTACCCTCGGTTCACGCGGAGAGCACATGCTAGCTGCGGGACGGGCACGAGCCGTGCCGCTGATCCTCGTCGTCGATGACGAGCACGACATTCGCGAGCTGATCGCAGAGGCCTTGGCGCTGGAGGGTTATGACGTCAGCACCGCCTCCGACGGCCAGATCGCTCTGGAGCAGGCCCAGGCGAATCTGCCCGACCTGATCCTGCTCGACCTGATGATGCCGGTGATGAGCGGCTGGGAGTTCATGGAAGCCCAGCGCAGAGATCCGGAGCTCGCTTCCATACCCGTCCTCGTCGTCACGGCCTCGTTCGACTCCGAGGTCGGAGGTGCCGCCGCGCTCATGCGGAAGCCGTTCGACCTGGAGACCCTGCTGCCGATCGTTGCGCGGCTCTGCGGCGTTGGACGTGAGAAGGTCTCGCGGGTCGACGAGCGGCTCCTGCACCGATCGTCGCTGGCGCCTCGCGCCGCCCCTGTGATCGCACCTCGATCTCTCTCCGGGCGGGTTACCATGCCGAGGTGAAGCGCCGGTCGCGGCGAAGCAAGGGCGGTGGATGGGGTCGCCTCCGGACGAGGTGGCGGCGCCTGGCGGCGTGGCGCGCGCGGCGGCCTCGCTGGGCGCGCGTCCTCCTCGGGGTGACGGTCCTCGCCGTCCTCGCCCTCTCCTACCAGGTGCTGAAGAAGCCGACGGAGCTGCTGGGGGTCGTGCCCACGGCGGCGAAGGGCCCGTCCTCCACCTGGTCGGCGTATGGCGCCCTCTTCCGCGAGAACGCGACCGACCTGGTCACGGCCGAGCTGCTCGCGGCGCTGGTCCAGGTGGAGAGCGCAGGCGATCCGCTCGCGCGCACGTACTGGCGCTGGCGCTTCTCCTGGAACCCGCTCGACCTGTACGCGCCGGCCTCGAGCGCGGTCGGCCTGCTCCAGCTCACGGACGGCGCCTTCGCCGAGGCGCGCCATCTCTGCATCCACGATCACCACGTCGTCCAGGAGGGCCCATGGCGCGACCCCCGCGCCTGCTGGTTCAACGACCTGTACGTGCGCTGGGTCCCGAGCAATGCCATCGAGATGACGGCGGCGTGGCTCGACCAGGCGGTGCGCGGGACGCTGGGCGACCGCCTGCTGCGGTCCACTCCGGACGAGCGGCTCCGGCTGGCGGCCGTCATCCATCTCTGCGGTCGACAGCGCGGCAGCCGCTACGCGCGGCGCGGCTTCCGGGCGCGCCCCGCGGAGCGCTGCGGCGATCACGCGCTCGCCCTGTACGTCGCGCGCGTCGGTGACCTCGCCCGCGAGTTCGCCCGCCTCGGCGCGGGGGGCTCGTGATCCGCGTCAGCGCGCCGCCTGCACCCGCGCCTGCTCGAACTCGTCGCCCGGGGTCCAGCGCGGCAGCTCATCCGCGTCCGCCAGGCGCAGCCCGACGACGAGCTGCAGCTGAGCGTCCTCGACCGTGCCGGAGAGATCCCATCGCGAGGGGGCGGGCGGGTACTCGTCGGATGGCTGGTGGTAGTGCTGCTGCTCGTAGGCCTTCTGCTGCTCGCGGCCCCAGGCCTCGGGCCGGCCGAGGTAGTGCGGTCCTCCCTTCACCGCGACCGTGGGGACGCCCACCTTGGCGAGCTCGAAGTGATCGGAGCGGTAGAACGAGCCGCGGTCGGGGAAGGCATCGCCGTGCACGCTGCGACCCTGCGCGGCGGCGACGTCGCGGATGACGCCGTCCACCGACGACTTGCCGAGGCCGAGCACGCCGACGTCGCTCGTGCGTCCGAGGACGTTCACCGCGTCGAGGTTGATGATCGCCACCAGGCGTCCGGGCGGGGTCGGCGGGTGCCGGGCGAGCCAGCGCGCGCCGAGCAGGCCCTTCTCCTCGGCGGTGAAGAAGACGAACAGGAGCGAGCGCCGGGGCGGGGCCGCCGCGGCGGCGCGGGCGATGGCGAGCACGGTGGCGCAGCCGGAGGCGTTGTCGATGGCGCCGTTGTAGATGCCGTCCTTCCCCGGTCCGGCCGCGACGACGCCCAGGTGGTCGTGGTGCGCGCTGTAGACCACGTGCTCCTTCGCGAGCTCTGGATCGCTCCCGGGCAGGACGCCCACCACGTTGGCGCTCGGCGTGAGGACTCGCGCCACCGGCATGTCGAGCGAGAGGCGGAGGCCGAGCGGCGCCGCGCCGAGACCCCGCCGCTTCGCGTCGCCGGCCGCGCGGGTCCGCTCGTCGAGGTCCTGGCCGGCGAGCGCGAAGAGCCGACGCGCCGCCGGCTCGCTCACCCACATCTTCGACTGCACGCGCGCCTCGCCTGGCGCCTGGGGCAGCGCCGTCTCGGTGCCGTCGGCGGAGGCGGTCAGCACCTGCCACGGGTAGCTGGCGGAGGGCGTGGTGTGGACGATGACCGCGGCGGCGGCGCCGTGCCGGGCGGCGTTCTCGTACTTGTAGTCCCAGCGGCCGTACCAGAGCCGCACGCCGTCCCCGGCGAAGGGCGGGTTGAAGTTGAGGATGACCACCACCTTCCCGCGCACGTCGGCGCCCCGGTAGTCGTCCCAGCCGAACTCGGGCGCGCTGATGCCGTAGCCGACGAAGACCAGCTCGGAGTCCGCGAGCTTCACCCGCTCCACCTCCGCGCCGGGCGCCACGATGAGGTCCATCTCCTTCCCGCCGCGGGTGGAGAGCTGGAGGGAGGCGCCCTTCGGGCCGCGCACCTCCACGGTGGGCGGCACCTGGGCCGTGAGCTTCACGAGCGGCACCTGCTGGAACCAGGAGGCCGGCCTCCCTTTCTCGCCCGGCAGCCCCGGCTTCAGGCCCGCCGCCTCGAGCTGCGCGGCCAGGTACTTCACGGCGAGCTCGTCGCCGCGCTCGCCCGGCGCACGCCCCTCCAGCAGATCGTCGGAGAGGAAGCGCAGGTGGCCCGAGATCTCGTCGGCGCTGACCCGCGCCGCCGCCGCTTGCTCGGCGGGGGTGAGGGTCGGCGCGGCGGCGGCAGGGGGCGCGGCCAGCCGGAGCGCCGCGGCGAGCGCGACGAGGTACGCGGAGGAGACGGGCATGGCGCGGGATCCTATCCGCCAGCGCCCCGGCGGGCCACGGCGCCGTCACATGCGCGTGAGCCAGTAAACGAGGCCCGCCACATCGCTCAGGTCGAGCCGCAGGTTCCACGAGGAGCCCGCCGGTTCCCCGGGCCCGGGCAGAGAGGTGAGGACGAGCCGCAGCCCGTCGCGCGCCACCCCCACCCCCAGCTCCACGCCGAGCCGGGTCGCGCCGGCGCGGTCCGGCCACCAGGGCCAGCTCCGGCCAGCCGCGAGCCCCACCGAGGCCGAGAGCAGGCCGGTCCGGTTCACCACCAGCGAAGGGCGGAGTGCCAGGCTCGGGCCGTGCACGAAGTCGGTCGAGATGTCGTTCCTGAGCTGCAGCGCCGCCCGCGGATGGAGGTCGAGCACGGGCTCCCACCAGGCTGCCGCGAGCTGGGTGGCGCTCACCCCGGTCGAGAGCCGGTGCGGCAGCGCCGCGGCGACGAGCCGCGCCGGCGTCGGCCCCACCTCGTCGAGCCCGGGCAAGGTGGACGGGTCGTGGAGGCCCGTCCCGCGGTAGCTGCTGCGCACGAGGAGCTGCGTCCCGGCCCAGGCGACGCGCCCGAACCCGGGCGCGCGCTCCACGTCGAGCCCGCGGTTGGCGAGCCGGATGAGGCGCTCGTCTTCCCAGCGCTCCGGCGCATCGACGAGCTCGCTCCGGTAGCCGTTCTGCCGCAGCGCCTCCACGAACTCGTCGAGGGTCGGGTCGGCCACGCAGAGGGTGACGGCGTCCGCGGGATCGCAGGGGCGCAGCCGCGACAGGAGGGCCTCGACCACCTTCGGCACCGCCCCGTCGCCGTCGTCCGCAGCCGCGTCCGCCCAGCGCCACGACTCCTGCCTGGCGGCGCCGAGCGCGCCTCCTTCCGCCCGGGCCAGGCGACGGTAGACAGCCCAGGCGGTAGGCGAGCCCGGGACGCCCAGCCGCTCCGCCGCATGCGACAGCTCGATGCCGAGGCAGCGGGTGTCCTCCGGGTCGCTCCCCCGGGCGAAGGACGTCGCTCCGGCTCCGTACGTCGCTTGCCCGCATCGATAGGCCGCGAAGCCGTAGGCGGCGTCGTAGACGCCCACGAGGTAATCCGCCTCGCTGAAAGCCGGATCGATGAAGGCGCCGAAGTTGAGGAAGAGGCTGGCGGTGAGCGGGGCGAAGCGACGGGAGATGACGAGCGGGCGGCTGCCCCCACCCCTCACCGCGTCCTCGGCCAGCTCGCCGAACGAGGCGAGCCGCTGGCAGACCTCGGGTGCCTCGCCGCGCTGGAAGGTCTCGCCGCGGCAGAGCGGCTCGAGCCGGGCGGCGAACCGGGCCATCTCCTTCAGCGAGGCCACCGCCCCGGGTCGCGCCGCGTCGCCGACCGGGAAAGCGCCCCGCTCCGCCAGCGCCTGGAGGCCGCGCAGGAGGGCCGCGGCCGTCTCCAGGGAAGGCGCCTCGTCGGACCACCCGGCCGGCTCGCCGCGCCCGGCGAGCGACGACAGGGCAGCGCGCGCGGCGCCGGCGAACGCTGCCCCTTCACCCGCTGTCAGAGGAGGCTCGTCGCCGGGCGCGGCCGAGAGGCAGCGCTCCGGGAGGGCGGCGCGTTCGTCCGGGGCGCACGCGATGAACGCGCGCACGGCGCCGGGCTCGGCGCGCGCCAGCGGCGCAGCCCTCGACCGTCCACCGGTCTCGGGCGGCGCCAGGCGGCGCAGCTCACGCAACCCCTCCGCGGCGGCTCCGAGGAGCTGCGGCAGGTCGCGGTTCCAGCGCGAGTCGCGCAGCGCGTCGTAGAGCGAGCGCTCGCGGGCATACGTCGTCGCGGCGGCGAAGAAGGCGAGCTCGCGCGCGAGGCCGGGGCCGGGCCTGGCGGCGGCGGTCTCCGCCCCGGTGAGGAGCGCCTGGCTGCGGCGCAGGTCGGGATCGACGTACAGGTAGACGGTGGGCTGCTCCGCCCCGCCCGGCGCGGCCTCCGCCAGCTCCACCGCCAGCTGCAGCGGCGTGTTGTCGAAGACCCCGCCGTCCCGGAAGGCGCCGCGGCAGGCGCGGCCCTGCACCGGACGGCCGTTCGGGACGGGACAGAGCCGGAGCAGCTCCAGGTCGCGCGTCGGACAGCCCTCGACGCACATCGGGAGCGTCATGGCGCCGAACGCCAAGGGGAACGCGCCCGAGGCCTTCACGGCGCCCACGAGCGCGTCGGCCTCGACCTCGACCTCGCCGTCCTCGGCGGCGCTGCGGCCGGAGAGATGCAGGACGCGACCGCCAGCCACGCGCCGATGCGGCAGGCGCTGGCTCCGAACCACCGGGCGCGCTCCGGCTCGGGCGGTGATCTGGAGCGGGATGGCGACGGTCTGATCCTTCACGGAGAGACCGGCGATGGGCGTGACG
>DASPZP010000442.1:0-3010 GCA_035636195.1 Anaeromyxobacteraceae bacterium | reverse complement strand
GGCAACGTCTCGCCCTACCTGGGAGGCGGGCTCAAGGTCGGGTGGACGCGCTTCGGCGGCGACGGGGTGTTCGGGATGTTGCCCTTCGCCGCGGGCGGGTTGCTGGTCGGGCGAGAGGGGTACGTCCAGCTGCGGGCCGAGCTCTCCTGGTTCGTCGCCACGAGCCGTGAGAAACGCGCCGATCGGCCGGGCGATGCGGGCACGCGCGCGCACGGGCCGATGGCGACGCTCGGGCTGGCGTTCTGACGCGGCCGCGCCAGCCGGCGCCGCGGTAGAGTCCGTCGCCATGGACCGAACCCTGCTCGCTGCCCCCCTCGCCGTGCTCGTGGTCGCCCTGGCCGCGTGCGGTGGGAGCGCCAAGGGCCCTCCGATGTGGGAGGCCTGCCGCGCCTCGTCCGCGGCGAAGGCGCGGATCGACGCCGACCTGGCGCAGGGCGTGAGCTTCGGCGTGCCCGCCACGCCCACCTTCGTCATCAATGGGAACAGCTCCATCGGCCTGCCGTCCGCTCCTGACTCGCTCGAGTCCCGGGTGGCGCTCGCCATCGAGGCGGCGCGGGCCGATGCCCAGGCGAACCTCATCGGCCAGGCCGAGTACTACGCGACGGCCATCATCGGCGCTGGCCGCGGTGACATGCCGGTCCCGGTCGGCGGGGCGCCCGTGCGCGGGCCCGCCGACGCCTGGGTGACGCTCGTGGAGTGGAGCGACTTCGAGTGTCCGTTCTGTCGCGCCGCCGAGCCGCAGGTGGAGCAGGTACTCACCCAGCATCCCGCCGACGTTCGCCTCGTCTACAAGCAGCTTCCGCTCACCGAGATCCATGAGCGCGCTCTCCCGGCTGCCCTGGCCGCCGACTGCGCCGGCCAGCAGGGCAAGTTCTGGGAGATGCACGACCTGCTCATGCAGGGGGACCTGAGCGACGACGCGCTCGCCGACTACGCCCGCACGCTCGGCCTCCAGTAGTTGCCGGTGGCGCCACGGCAGGCGACCCGGCTCCCCGAATGGCGCGTGGCGCGGCGCGGCCGGCCCGGTATCTCGGCGGCGGGAGGAACGCGCCATGGGCAAGATGATCGACTTTCAGCGCACGACCGGCGGTGCCGCTCGCGGCTACCTGGCGGAGGCGGCCGATGCGAAGGCGCCCGGGGTGGTGGTCATCCAGGAGTGGTGGGGCGTCCAGGGGCAGATCAAGGCCACCTGCGACCAGCTCGCGAAGGACGGGTTCGCCGCCCTGGCGCCCGACCTCTACGATGGCAAGGTGGTGCCGTACCACGATCGCGCCGCCGCTATCGCCGGCATGAACGCGCTCGACTTCAAGCGGGCCACCGCCGAGGCGGTGCGGGGGGCGGTGCAGCTCCTCCAGAAGCGGGGCGGAAAGGTCGGCCTGACCGGCTTCTGCATGGGCGGCGCGGTGACGGTCATCGGCGCCGCCACCATCCCCGAGCTCTCCGCGGCGGTCACCTTCTACGGGCTCCCGCCGGAGAACGTCGCCTCGGGCAAGGAGGTGAAGGTGCCGCTGCAGGGGCACTTCGCGAGCCACGACGACTGGATCACCCCCGAGCTGGTGGACGCCTTCGAACGGCAGCTCGCCCAGTCCGGAAAGCCGTTCGAGGTCCACCGTTACGAGGGGCACCACGCCTTCATGAACTCCGACCGCAAGGAGGCCTATGGAGCCGAGGCGGCGAAGCTCGCGTGGTCACGCTGCATCGCCTGGTTCAAGAAGTACCTGGGGTGAATGCGGCGGGGGATGAACCCCCGCCCTACTTTGGCGCATCCGTAGGGCGGGGGCTCGTCCCCCGCCGCCGGCGTCACCGCACCGCGATTCGCTGCTCCCGCGCGGTCCACTCGTAGTAACTGAGCGGCGCCTGCCCGCCGTTGTCCCAGGCATCGCCGGCGTGGAAGGCGAGCTCGACCGCCTCCACCGGCGCGCCGCTCGGGACGGCGATGACGCCCACGTAGCGGCCCGGCTTCTCGCGGGTGAGGCGCACGTCGCGCAGCTCGGCCCACCGCGCGCCGCCGGCGCGGAGCGTGCCGGTGCGCGCCTGGAGCGCCTCGGCTGCGGCGAGCGGTCCCTCGTAGCTCACGAGGAGCTCGCCGGCGCCGTGGCCGACCGCCTTCCACGCGGCGGCCACGTTCGACGGGGAGGGCGCTCCGCTGCGGCCCGGCACGGGCGGATAGCTCGGCGCCGCCGGGGGTGAGCTCGCCTTCAGCGCCTGTGCGGCGGGCGTGCTCGCCGCCGATCCCGGGCCTTCCTTCGCCGGCTGCGCCACCGCCACCACCCCGACCGCCTTCGCCGCCTTCGCCCGCTTGCTCATCGCCGTTTCCTCCGAGAGTGAGAACTGGAGTGCGGCGATATCATCCGCTGTCGGAGTGCGTCAAATTTCTTTCCCAATCCGACCCCGAACGGAAAGGGTTGGAATATTTGGAGCTTCAGCGATTCACTGACTCGATGCGGAGCCGTCCGCCCGCCTCGCGCAGCTTGCGGGCGAGGAGGCTCACGCAGGCATGGACGGCGGTGAGGTGCGGCGTCGGCGTGGCGGTGAGCCGGCCGAGCTCGAGCACCGCGCCGAGCAGCGCGTCGAGCTCGAGCGGTCGGCCGCTCTCCACGTCCTGCAGCATGGAGGTCTTGTGGTGGCCGACGCTCTCCGCGCCGGCGATGCGCTTCTCGAGCGTGACGCCGAAGTGGGCGCCGAGCTTCTCCCCGACGGCCTGCGCCTCGCGCATCATCTCCGCCGCCAGCGCGCGCGTCCCCGGGTCCTGGCAGATGTCGGCCAGGGTGGCCTGGGTGAGCGCCGAGAGCGGGTTGAAGGTGCAGTTGCCCCACAGCTTGACCCAGATCTCGGAGCGCAGATCGCTCGCTGCCCGCGCCTTGAAGCCGGCCTTGCGGAGCAGCTCCACCAGCGTGCGGAGCCGCGGCGTATCGGCGCCGTCGAGCTCGCCGAGCGAGATGCGGTTCCCCTCGATGTGTCGGATGACGCCGGGCGCGACCACCTCGGCGGCCGGGTAGATGATCGACCC
>DASPZP010000441.1:0-3323 GCA_035636195.1 Anaeromyxobacteraceae bacterium | reverse complement strand
CCGGCTGGAGGTGCTCGACGAAGCCGGTGGCGCCCTCCCTGCCTTCTTCCATCGCGGGCAGAGCTACATCCTCGGCTCGCTCGGCCAGCGCTACCTCATCCGCCTGCGCAACGACGGCCCGCGCAGGGTGGAGGCGGTGGTGTCGGTGGACGGCCGGGACGTCGTCGACGGCGGTCCCGCCGGTTGGAAGAAGCGTGGCTACCTCCTCGATCCGGGCGGCGAGGTCGTCATCGACGGCTACCGCCTGACGGAGCAGACGGTGGCCGCCTTCCGGTTCAGCAGCGTGCCCCGCTCCTATGCTGCCCTCACCGGCGATGCACGCGACGTGGGCGTCATCGGCATGGCCGTGTTCACGGAGCGCGAGCGCCCGCGGCTCCCTCTCCCCGTCCGCCCACTGCGGAAGGAGGCGCCGCGGGCCGAGCCGGCGCCTGGCGAAGCGCGGAGCGACGCGGCGCCGTCCGCGCCAGGCGCCGGGCGCGGCACCGCGCAGCGGCCGGGCCTCGGGACCGAGTTCGGGGAGGAGCACGACTCCCCCGTGCAGCTCGTCTCCTTCGAGCGCGCCTCGCCCCGGCCGGCGGCGCAGCTCACCGTCCGCTACGACGATCGCGAGGGGCTGCTCGCGGCAGGCGTCGACGTCGACCGTGCCCGCTGGGGCCGCTACGACGAGGTGCGGCTGCGCGAGACGGCCGAGCCGTTCCGGGGCAGCGGCGGCTTCGCACAGCCGCCGCCCGGGTGGCGCTCCGACCGCGCGTCACGAGGGCCGTGACGCCCGATCCCCGACGAGCGCTGCGGCGCCCCGAAGCAGGTCGGCGGCCCGCCGTGCGCCGAAGGCGTTCGCCAGCGCCAGCGCGGTGGCTCCGCTGGCCTCGCTCCGTCCGGCGGAGGCGCCGCGGCGGAGGAGCAAGGTCACCACCTCCACCCGGTCGAACATGGCGGCGAACATCAGGGCCGTCCGGCCGTCGGGACCGGCGCCGTCGACCGCGGCCCCGCCGTCGAGCAGGAGCTCGGCGATACGCGCGTCGCCCTTGAAGGCGGCCCCGGCGAGCGGGGTCTGGCCGCGGTCGTTGGCCAGCTCCGGATCGGCCCCGCGGTCCAGCAGGAGGCCGGTGGCCGCGGAGTGTCCATGGTAGGCGGCCAGCATGAGCAGGCTGTCTCCCTTGTCATTGCGCAGGTCGGGCGGCAGGCCGAGGTCGAGGACGGCGGCCAGGGCGGGCGCGTCGCCGGTGCGCGCGGCCTGGAAGGCGGCCTGCGCCACGGCCACCACGTCGGGATCGGGGGGGATCGGGGCGCTGTCTGGAGTCTTCATGGCGGGTCTCCTCACCGGCGCAGCGCGGCCACCGCCTCGGCGACGCGCGCTCCATATTCGGGGTCGGCACGACGAAAGTGGGCGATGGAGCGCTCGATGACTTCAGGCCGCGAGACCTTGGCCAGGCTGCCGGCGAGGTTGGCGACGAGCCGGGCGCGCCCGTCCGCGGTCATGACGCGGTAGAGGGCGCCGGCCTGCACGTGGTCGTCGTCCTCGGCGTGGCGCGCGGGCGCGGCCGGGCCGCTCATCCCTGAGACCGCGAGGCCGTGCTGGTATCCCTCGCCGGTTTCGGCCGGGCCGTCGTGGCTGTTGGGCTCGTAGTTCTTGGCGCGACCGCCGTTGTCTCCAGTGCGCATGAAGCCGTCGCGTCCGTAGTTGCGCGGGCCGCCCGGCACGCCCTTCGGCTCGTTGACGTCGAGCCGCGTGTGATTGATGCCGAGCCGGTACCGATGCGCGTCGCCGTAGGCGAAGAGCCGGGCCTGCAGCATCTTGTCGGGCGACGGCCCGATGCCGGGCACGAAGTTGGCCGGGTCAAAGGCGGCCTGCTCCACCTCGGCGAAGTAATTGTCCGGTACCCGGTCGAGGACCAGCTTGCCGACGGTGACGAGCGGGTAGTCGCGGTAGGGCCAGACCTTGGTGAGATCGAAGGGGTCGAAGCGGTAGCTGGCCGCGTCCTGCTCCGGCATCAGCTGCACCTTGAGGGTCCAGGAGGGGAACTCGCCGCGGCCGATGGCGGCGTACATGTCGGCGTGGTGGTGCGCCGGGTCCTGTCCGCCCAGCCGCTCGGCCTCCTCGCTGGTGAGGCAGCGGATCCCCTGGTCGGTCTTGAAGTGAAACTTCACCCAGCGGCGCTCTCCGGCGGCGTTGATCCACTGGTAGGTGTGGGAGCCGAACCCGTCCATGTGCCGGAGCGACGCCGGGATGCCGCGGTCGCCGAACAGCCAGGTGAACTGGTGGGTGGCCTCGGGCGAGTGGGAGAAGAAGTCCCAGACGTTGTCGGGCTCCTGTCGGTTCGTGAACGGGTCGTACTTCTGCGAGTGGATGAAGTCGGGGAACTTGATCCCGTCGCGGAGGAAGAAGACGGGGGTGTTGTTGCCCACCAGGTCCCAGTTGCCGTCCTCCGTGTAGAACTTGAGCGCGAAGCCGCGCGGGTCGCGGGCGGTGTCGGCCGCGCCGCGGGAGCCGGCCACCGTGGAGAAGCGCGCGAAGGCCGGCGTGCGCTTCCCGACCTGCGAGAAGACCTTCATCTTGGTCCAGCGCGGCACGTCGGGGTTCGTGACCTCGAGGTACCCGTAGGCGCCGGTGCCGACCGCGTGGACGATCCGCTCCGGGATCCGCTCCCGGTTGAAGCGGGCCAGCTTCTCGATGAGGTGATGGTCCTGCAGCAGGACCGGTCCGGTGTGGCCGGCGGTCTGGGAGTGCTGGTTGTCGGCGACCGGGGTGCCGGCCTCGGTGGTCAGGGTGGGACGCTTGGCCATGGTTCGCTCCTGGCGGGGCCGGGGGGAAGTGGCCCCGGTCCCAACCAGCAGAACGATGCCGTCGCCGGGCTGATAGCGCCAAGACATGTATTTTATTAGAATGATAGCTTGAGATTATGAACGCGCACCCCTTCTCGCTGCGGCAGCTCCAGTACGCGGTGGCGGTCGCCGAGACCGGCGGCTTCCGCCGCGCCGCGGAGCGCTGCCACGTCTCCCAGCCGGCCTTGAGCGCACAGCTGGCCCAGCTGGAGTCGGTGCTGGAGGTCCGGCTCTTCGAGCGCGACCGCCGGCGGGTCCTGCCCACCGCCGCTGGCGAGGCGCTGGTGGCCCGAGCGCGGCGCGTCCTGACCGACGCCGACGAGCTGGTCGCCGCCGCCACGCAGCTGGGCGATCCGCTAGCGGGGCGGCTCCACCTGGGCGTCATCCCCACCGTCTCGCCCTACCTGCTCCCTGACGCGACGCCCGCGCTGCGAGCGCGCTGCCCGCGGCTCTCGGTGCGCTGGACCGAGGACCGCACCGACGGCCTGCTGGCCTCGCTG
>DASPZP010000440.1:0-5209 GCA_035636195.1 Anaeromyxobacteraceae bacterium | reverse complement strand
TCAGGCCCCGACGAGGCGGAGCGGCGCCGCCGGGCGGGTCTGCGGGAACTGGATGAGGTACTCGCCCGAGAAGCACGCGTCGCAGAAGCCCTGCCGGGACTCGCCGAGCGCCTCGTACAGCCCGTCGAGGGACAGGTAGGCCAGCGTGTCGGCCGTGACGTAGTCGCGGATCTCGGCGAGGTCGTGCGTGGCCGCGATGAGCTCCTGCCGCGTGGGCGTGTCGATGCCGTAGTAGCAGGGCCAGGCGGTGGGCGGCGAGCTGATGCGGAGGTGCACCTCGCGCGCGCCCGCGTCGCGGATCATCTTCACGATCTTGCGGCTGGTGGTGCCGCGCACGATGGAGTCGTCCACCACCACCACCCGCTTCCCGGCCAGCACGCCGCGCACGGCGTTCAGCTTCAGCTTCACGCCGAAGTGGCGGATCGACTGCTGCGGCTCGATGAAGGTCCGCCCGATGTAGTGCGAGCGCACGAGCCCCACGTCGAACGGGATGCCGCTCTGGCGGGCATAGCCGACGGCGGCCGGCACGCCCGAGTCCGGCACCGCGATGACGATGTCGGCCTCGGTCGGGTGGTCCTTGGCGAGCTGGGCGCCGAAGGCGGCGCGCACCTCGTGCACCGAGCGGCCGAACAGGACCGAGTCGGGCCGGGCGAAGTAGATGTGCTCGAACACGCAGCGGGCGAGGCGGCGTGGGCCGCCGTTGGGCTCGAGCTTCTCGGAGCGGAGGCCGTGCTCGTCGATGACCACGAGCTCCCCCGGCTCGATCTCGCGCACGTACTCCGCCTCGATGAGGTCGAGCGCGGTCGTCTCGCTGGCGAGGACCCAGCTCCCCTTCAGCTTCCCGAGCACGAGCGGCCGGAAACCCTGCGGGTCGCGCACGCCGATCATGGCGCGCTCGGTGAGGAAGAGGAGCGAGTAGGCGCCCGCGATGCGCTGCAGCGCGGCGCGCACCGCCGCCAGGTGGTGCTCGGTCGAGCCGGACACGGCCGCGCCGGGGCGCACCCGCGCCATGAGGTGCAGGATGACCTCGGTGTCGCTGGTGGTCTGGAAGATGGAGCCGGCCGCCTCCAGCTCGGCGCGGAGCACCTCGGCGTTGACGAGGTTGCCGTTGTGGGCGACCGCCACCGCGCCGCCCGCGTACTGGATGGCGATGGGCTGCGCGTTCTTGAGGTGGCTCGCGCCGGCCGTCGAGTAGCGGACGTGGCCGATGGCGGCGCCGCCGGGGAGCTTCGCGAGCTCCGCGGCGTCGAAGATGTCGGCCACGAGGCCCATCCCTCGATGGACGTGCAGCGCGTGACCATCCGTGGAGACGATGCCGGCCGCCTCCTGCCCGCGGTGCTGCAGCGCGTGCAGGCCGAGGTAGGTGAAGTTGGCGGCCTCGTCGCTCTTGCCGAGCGCCCAGATCCCGAAGACGCCGCACTCGTCCTTCATCTTGTCGTACACGGCGTCGTAACCCATGGCGGCCGCGGAGTATAACGATCGCGCCGTGAAAAAGCTCCTCGCCGCCCTGGCCATCCTGCTGGCGCTCGCCCTCGGCGCGTACGGCCTCGGCTCGCTGCGCTGGCGCCCCGCCCATCGCTCCGGTCCAGCGCGGCTGGAGGATGTGGTGCGCGGCGGCGGGCCGCTCCTGGCGGGCGCGGCCGTCGTGCCGATCGCGCCCAGGGCGCCGGTGCCGGTGGCCGGGTATGCCCGCCTCAAGTGGATGGAGGAGGGCCGGCGCGATCAGGTGGCCGTCCGAGCGCTGGCTCTGCGCGAGCCCGGCTGCACGGTCGCCCTCGTTTCCGTGGAGCTGCTCCTCATCCCCGGTCAGCTCGAGCGCGCCATCGAGCGCCGGGTGCGCGACCTCCAGCTCGATCACCTGGTGGTGGCGGCCACGCACACCCACGCCGGGCCGGGCGGCTTCTGGAAGGACGCTCTCGGCGAGCGGCTCGCCACCGGGCCCTACGATCGCGAGGTGTTCGATCACGTGGTCGCGCGGACCGAGGAGGCGATCCGGCTCGCCGTGAAGGGGCTCGAGCCTGCGTACCTGTCGGTCGCCCGGGCCGAGGTGCCGGACATGGCGCGCAACCGCGGTTCCGGCAGCGAGGTGGACGGGCACCTCGTGGCGGTGCAGCTCACCGGGCTTTCCGGCCGCGAGGTGGCGAAGGTGGTGCTCTACCCGGCACACGCGACCTTGCTCGGGCTGGAGAACCGGCTCCTGTCGGGCGACTGGCCCGGCGCGCTCATGCGCATGGGGGCGGCGCCGGTCCTCTTCTTCCAGGGCGCGCTCGGGGACCAGACCACCCGCCTCCCGCCGCGCGTGGCCGGCAAGCCGGAGAGCTACGCCCGCGCGCTGCGGACGCGGGTCGACGCGCTCGCGCCGTCGCCGCCCGACCCGTGGCCCGAGCTGGCGGTCGCGACCGCCACCGCCGTCCTTCCGCCCACCGACCTCGGCGCCTCACCCCCGGCGTTGCGGCGCGTCCTGCAGAACGTCCTCTACGACTGGCTGCCCGATCGCGCGCGGCTCACCGCCATCCGGCTCGGGCCGCTCACGCTGGTGGCCGTCCCGGGGGAGCCCGTCGCCGAGGTGGGCCGGCGCTGGCGCGCGGCGGCCGGCCAGGGCGCCGAGGTGCTGGCGCTGGCGGGCGACTACCTCGGCTACGTCGAGACGAGCGAGCGGATGGCCGAGGCGGCGGGCGAGACGGTGCGGACCTACTACGGCCCGGAGCTGGCCGATCGGCTGACCGCGGCGGTCGAGCTCGCGGCGCGGGCCGTGCGCGAGCAGCCGGGGCACGAAGGGGAGCCGGGTTCCGCGCCGGCGCCCGCGGCCACCGCTCAGAACCGCACGACCGGTGCGCCGCGCTCGTCCCAGGAGAGATAGCCGAGCACCCCCGCTGCGGCGGCGAAGGCGAGCGTGCCGCCGGCGGCGAGGTAGGCGTTCCGCTTGGCCGAGTCCGCCGAGGCGAGCGCGTCGTCGCGCGCCTGCTGCGAGATCCCGGGCTGGAGCACGCCGTCCGCCCGCAGCATCGCGTCCGCGTCGCGGTACCGGCTGCGGGCCGTGAGGCCCTGCCACGTCGCGACACCCGCCAGCCCGAGCGCGAGGGCGCCGGCGCCGTAGGCCGCGGGCCGCATCCAGCTCCGCCGCGACGGGACGGTCGCGCCGACGGCGAGCGGTGCGCCGAGCGAGACGAGCTGGACCTTCGCCGCGGCGCCGCGCTGCCGCGCCGCCTCGGCCGCGGCGGCGACGGGATCGACGGCCGCCACGCCGCGCGCCGGCTGTCCGGTCAGGAGGAACGCGGCCAGCGCGCCCAGCTGCGCGGGCGGCACCGCGCCGGCGGCCATGCGGACACGCCCCTCCCGCACGAGCGCGCCGCGCTGCACGTCGTAGAGGGCGCCGTCGAGGAAGCGCGCCTCGCCCTCGGCGACCTCGCTGACGGCGACGAGGCGGGCGCCGCCGAGCCAGCCGCCGGCTTGAACGAGGGCGGTCGCGCGCGCTGCAACCGGGAGGGCCAGGCCCGGCCCGGCGTCGATGCGGAGCGCCTCGGCCACCGTGAAGTCGAGCTCGACCACCCGCTCGCCGCCCTCCAGCTGGACGAGGACGGAGGGCACCCGCACCTCGCCGCTGCTGCCGCCCACGCGGTAGCGGCCCGGCGGCAGCGACACCGCCGCGGGCGTGAGGCCGATGGGCTTCCCGTCGACGTAGGCGGTGACGCGCCGCTCGCCCGCGCGCACGGTCAGCCGCGCCTTCGGCTGGCTCGCCACCCGGCGGCGGGCCTGATCGGCTTCCTTCCGGAAGGAGGGCGGATACTGCAGCTCGTCGACGGCGAAGCCCGGCTCCAGCGCAGCGAGCCGCTCGAGGACGGTGGCGCCGGCGGACGCGCGGCCCGCCAGGCGCTCGACGAACGCGAGCCGGATCATCGACTTCTCCCGGAGCGCATGGGCCTCCGGGCTCCCGGGCAGCCTGTCGAGCTCGTCGAGCATGACGCGCAGCGCCCGGGCCGCGCCGTCGAAGTCCTCGCTCTGGAAGGTCGCTTGGGCGGCGGCGTAGGCGCGCTCGAGCTCGGGCAGGGTCGCCCCCGCGGTTTGTCCCAGCAGCCGGGACCGCATCTCCGACACGTCGAGGACCCCGCCGGTGCGATCGCGGCACGCGCCGCGGAGCTGGTGGGTGAGCTCGGCGAGGTCGGTGGCGGGCCCCGGCGGCTCCGCGACCGCGAGGACGGCGAGCGTGTCGGCCGGGCGCGCCGGCGCCGCGAGCATGGCGAGGACGAGGGCGGACAGGAGGCGGTTCATGGCGGGCTCGTGGCTACCAGTCCTTCGGCGCGTCGGCGTTGCTCGTGTTGCGGAGATCGCGGTGCGCCTTGGGCCAGGGCGAGGCGGGGTCGAGGCCGGTGTCGACCACCACCGCATAGACGTGCCCGTCGTCGGAGCCGGCGTAGAGCGTGGGCAGGCTGCCTGCCCGCGCGCCGTCGGCGGGGGCGACGGTGGGGAAGGACAGGGCGGAGACCCCGAGCGGCTCCGGGGCGGGCTCGCCGCTCGTCGACCAGATCACCTTGCCGTCCTGGCCCACCGCGTAGAGCCGGCCCTGGGCCGTGGTGGCGTAGGCGACGACCCCGTCCGCGTCGGGCGCGGAGACCGCCACCCCGCGCACCGCCGCGCCGAGTGATGCGGCCGTGGACCAGGCGTCGTTCCAGGCGACGGCCTGTTCCAGGCGGTGGAGCTTGCCGTCGTTCGTGCCGACGAGGAGGTCGCCGTTGGGGAAGACGGCAATTGAGCTCGAAGCTGCATCGGGCAGCGTCGTGAGCGTGGTTGGCGCCAGCGACCCCGGGACGACACTGACGATCTCTCCGCCGCCGCACGCGAGGAGGAGGTGAGCGTCCCCGTCCACCGACATGGGTACGGTGACGTCCCCACAACCCGTCACGGCAGATGCTTCCTCGCCGAGGACGTCCGAGAAACGATGCAACGACGACTTGAGCGTCTTGGCCGTCGCGACGATCACCTTGCCGCCAACGATCGTCGGTGCGGCGGTGATGATGTCCGTGGTGCTCGGTGGCGTCGTCGGGAAACACCCCTGACTTATCGCTGCCCCGTACAACTTTCCCGCGCTACCCCCGGAGTAGGCCGCCTCCGTCGGCGCGAACCGCACCGCCGGCGTGAACATCGACCCACTCGCGGCTGTCGCCGGACAAGCAGGCGCGATCACCCGTAAGGTGGGATCGACCCCGTAGAG
>DASPZP010000439.1:0-14447 GCA_035636195.1 Anaeromyxobacteraceae bacterium | reverse complement strand
ACTCGCCTGGCCCATCGTCATCTCGCGCTCGGCGCAGGTGGTGGTCGGCATCTCCGACGCGGTGATGGTGTCGCACCTCGGCGCCTCCGCGCTGGCGGCGACCACCGCTGGCGCGATGAACGCCATGGCGCTCTTCATCCTGCCCATGGGGACGGTGTTCGCGGTGGCGACCTTCTCCTCCCAGTCGTTCGGGGCGGGGGACGTCGCCGGCGCGCGGCGACACGGCTGGTACGGGCTCGCCGTGGCGGCGGCGACGCAGGTGCTCGCGGTGGCCTCGCTCGGGCTCGTACCGGCGCTCCTCGGCCGGCTCTCCTACGCGCCCGACGTCCAGGCGCTCCTCGCCGATTACCTGTCCTTGCGGCTCTGGTCGGGCGGAGCGGTGGTGGGGCTCGAGGCGCTCGGCAGCTACTACGGCGGGCTCGGCAACACGCGGCTCCCCATGCTGGCGCAGGTGGCGGCCATGCTGCTCAACGTGCTCGGGAACTGGCTCCTCATCGACGGCCACCTGGGCCTGCCGGCGCTCGGCGTGCGCGGAGCGGCGCTGGCGAGCGCCCTCTCGACCAGCCTCGCCTTCCTCGGTTTGCTCGTCGTCTTCACACGCGGCGGGCTCGGCGCCGCCATGGGCCGGCTGCGGACGCGCGAGCTGGGGAGGCTCCTCCGCGTCGGGCTCCCCTCCGGGCTGAACTGGTTCCTGGAGTTCCTGGCTTTCCTGTTCTTCACCAACGTGGTCGTGGCGGGGCTGGGCACGAGCGCGGTCGCGGCCTTCATGAGCGTCATCCAGCTCTCGTCGGTGGCCTTCATGCCGTCCTTCGCGCTCGCCAGCGCGGGAGCCATCCTGGTCGGGCAGTCGATCGGCGGGGGCCGGAAGGACGAGGTGCCGCGCATGGTGCGGGTGACCTTCCTCGCGGCGGGCGGGTGGCAGTCGCTGGCCGGAATCCTCTACCTCGCCGCCCCGGGCCTCCTGCTCGCGCCCTTCGCCCGCGATCCCGGCACGTCAGCGCCGCTCCTCGCGGTGGCCATCCCCATGCTCCGGCTCTCGGCGGCCTGGGCGCTCTTCGACGCGGCGGCCGCGACGCTGTCGGAGGCGCTCCGGGCCGCCGGCGACACCGCCTGGGCGCTCTGGGCGCGGGTGGTCATCGCGTGGGCCGTCTTCGCGCCCGGCAGCTGGTTCACCGTCCCGGTCGCCGGAGGGCACGCCGAGCAGGTGGCGGTGGGCTGGATGGTGCTCTACCTCGGGCTCCTCGCCGGTGCGCTCTGGCTCCGCTTCCGGAGCGGCGCCTGGCGGCGCATCGCGCTGCTCGAGCCGGGCCTCACCGCCCGAAGCTGAGCTCGCCGGCATCGACGCGCACCCTGACCACCTCGCCGGGCGCGATGCGGCCCTGCAGGATGGCGTCGGCGAGCGGCGCCTCGACCAGGCGCTGCACGGCGCCGCGCATGGGACGCGCGCCGAGCGTCGGATCGAAGCCGCCGTGGTCGAGCAGGTGCTCCGCCACGTCGTCGCCGGCCTGGAAGCGGATCTTCCGCTCGGCGAAGAGCCGGTCCGACGACTGCGCCAGCAGCAGGAGCGCGATGCGCTTCACCTCGTCGCGCCCGAGCGGCGCGAAGAAGACGCGCTCGTCGAGGCGGTTCCACAGCTCGGCGGGGAGTGCGGCGCGCGCCGCGGTGAGGCCCTTCTCCTCGCGAGACACCGCCGCGCTCGCGGCGGCGGCGCCGAACCCCATCACGCCGCTCGCGCTGCGGGAGGACTCGGACGCGCCCAGGTTCGACGTCAGCACCACCACCGTGTTGGAGAAGTCCACCTGCCGGCCGCGGCCGTCGGTGAGCCGTCCCTCCTCCAGGACCTGGAGGAGCAGCATGAGCACGTCGCGGTGCGCCTTCTCGATCTCGTCGAGCACCACCACGCTCGCCGGCCTGCGGCGGACCGCGTCGGTGAGCTGTCCGCCCTCGCCGTAGCCGACGTAGCCGGGCGCCGCGCCGACGAGGCGCGCCACGCCGGTCGGCTCGGCGCACTCGCTCATGTCGAGGCGCACCAGCGCGTCGGCCGAGCCGTAGAGCGCGTCGGCGAGGGCGCGGGCGAGCTCGGTCTTGCCGACGCCGGTCGGGCCGAGGAAGAGGAAGCTCCCCATCGGGCGCCTGGAGGCGAACCCGGCATAGTTCCGGCGCAGCACGGCGGTGATGCGCTCGATGGCGGACGCCTGACCGAGGACGCGCGTGGCGAGGAGCTGGCCGATCCCCAGCACGCGGTCGCGGTCGCTCGCGAGGAGGCGCGACTCGGGGATGCCTGCCATCTTGGCGACGACGCGCGCCACCTGCGCGCCGTCCACGTCGTCCGCGCCCTCGCGCCGCGCGCGCGAGCCGGCGAGGTCGAGCGCCGCCACCGCCTTGTCGGGCAGGAAGCGATCGGTGACATAGCGGGCGGTGAGGGCGGCCGCCGACTCGAGCGCCTCCGGGCGATAGCGCACCTTGTGGTGCTGCTCGTAGCGAGGCACGAGGCCCTTCAGGATCTTGACGGTGTCGGCGACCGACGGCTCGCGCACCAGCACCGGGGTGAAGCGGCGCTCGAGCGCCGGGTCCTTCTCGATGTGCCGGCGGTACTCGTCGTGCGTGGTGGCGCCGATGCAAGGAAACTCGCCGCGCGCGAGCGCCGACTTGAGCTCGTTCGCGGCGTCCTGCGGGCCCTCTCCCGTCGAGCCGGCGCCCATGAGCGTGTGGATCTCGTCGATGAAGACGACCACCCGCCCGTTCGCGCGCCGCACCTCGTCCTTGATGCCGAGGAGCTTCTCGGAGAAGGAGCCGCGGAGCTGCGTGCCGGCGACGATGCTCGCCATGTCGAGCTCGACGAGGAGCCGCTCCGGCCCGCGCTCCTCCACCAGGCGTTGCGCGATGCCGTCCACGATCGCGGTCTTGCCGACGCCCGGCTCGCCGACGAGGAGCGGGTTGTTGGTGCGCCGCTTGCCGAGGATGTCGATCGCCTCCTCCACCTCCCGGTCGCGACCGACGAGCGGATCGAGCCGGTGGGCGGCGGCGAGCTCGGAGATGTTGCGGCCGAGCGACGACAGCCAGGGAAAGGCCTGCGGATCGAGGGTGTACGGGGAGGGCGGTCGCGAGAAGGGTGCCGGGCGGTGTGTCGCGGCAGCGGTCGCGTTCGTCGGCGGCGGGGTCGCGGTCGGGGTCGCGATCGGGATCGGAGTCGCGGTCGGGATCGGGGTCGGCGACTCCCTCCCCCCGCTCGGCGGGGGGAGGGCAGGGGAGAGGGGACGCGGAGGCGTGGGCCGATAGCTCGCCGCCTTCATCGGCTGCGGCGCGAGCTGCTGCAAGCGGCGCGGCATGCGGCTCGTGAAGTAGGAGAGCGCGACGTTGCGCAGGGTCGCGAGCTGGAGGCCGCAGCCGGCGAGGAGCTGGTGCGCGGCGGCCGTGCGGACTCGGCTCATCGCGATGAGGAGGTGCAGGCAGTCGACCTCCTCGGCGCCGACGCCGGCCGCCACCTCGCGGGCGCGCTCGCGCAGGTCGCGCTCCACGCCGTCAGGCTCGGAGGGCTTCTCCGTCATGGCCGCCAGCACGCGGTCCTCGTCGATGCCCCGGTCGCGGAGCAGGAGCTCGGCGCGGTTCGGCACCGTGAAGAAGGCGAGGAGCTGGTGCGCGCTGGTGAGCTTCTGGTTCACGCTCCGCGCGATGTCCTCGGCCTCGGCGAGGACCTGCGCCAGCTCCATGGACTCGATGACGTGGGGCATGCGCGACCGAGCATCCGATATCGCGCTGGATCCGTCCATTTTTCAGCAGGATCCATCAATCCAGCCCGAGCTTCTCCAGCGCCTCCTCGTCCAGCCCGAGGAAGTGACCCACCTCGTGCTGGAGCGTGATCGCGATCTCCTCGACGAGCTCCTCGCGCGTGCGGGCGAAGCGCTGCAGGTTCTCCTGATAGAGGACGATGCTCGACGGGAAGTGGCTCCAGGGATCCATCGATGCCTTCTCGCCGAGCGGCGATCCGCGGAAGATCCCGAGGATGGACGGCGGGTGGGGCGGGTCGGAACCGAGCAGGTCGTCGTCGGCAGGGACGTCCTCCACGGCGATGGCGACGTTCTCGAGGTAGCGCCGCACCGGCGCGGGCAGCTCCGCGAGCGCGTCCTCCACCGCCGCGTCGAACTCCTTGGCCGACAGCACCACCGGGCGCGGGAAGTCGTCGGGCGCGAGCTTCCGGGCGCGCGCGAAGCGGCGCTCCGCCTCGCGCCGATCGCCGCGCCGCCGCGCCACGACGCCGAGGGCGTCCTCCGCCCAGGCGTCCTCGTAGTCCTGGGCGACCGCCTCCAGCAGCGGCCGCGCCTCGTCGAAGCGGCACAGGTCCACGAGCGCCAGCCCCTGGAGGAGCGAGAGGTCGGTGATGAGCTCCTCCGGGGCATCGGGCCCGGCGCGGCGCGACGCGGCGCGCGCAGCCTCGAGCGCACCCTCGGCGTCTCCCGCTTCGAGGCGCTCCTCGGCGAGGTCCACCGCCTGCTCCAGATCCGCAACCGTCGAAGCCATCGCTTGACCGCTCCCGATCGGCGGTTATGTTAGCGCCCGCCCAGGCCGACTGCCAGCGCGCTCGGGAAGGCAACTCTCTGTAACTCTGTAGGTTTTCACCCGAAAGGAGCAGCGAATGGCCGTCAAGGAGATCGCGTTTCACCAGGAGGCTCGCGAGGCCATCCTGCGCGGCGTGCGGACGCTCGCCGAGGCGGTGGCCGTGACGCTCGGGCCGAAGGGGCGGAACGTCATCATCGAGAAGAGCTGGGGCTCGCCGACCATCACCAAGGACGGCGTCACGGTCGCGAAGGAGATCGAGGTCGAGCCCAGGTTCGAGAACATGGGCGCCCAGATGGTGCGCGAGGTCGCCTCGAAGACCTCGGACAAGGCGGGGGACGGGACCACCACGGCGACCGTGCTCGCGCTCGCGATCTACGAGGAAGGTCTGCGGCTCGTCGCCGCCGGGCACAGCCCGATGGAGCTCAAGCGCGGCATCGACAAGGCGGTCGAGCACGTGGTCGCCGAGCTGAAGCGGATCTCGAAGCCGACGCAGGGTCAGAAGGACATCGCCCAGGTCGGCACCATCAGCGCCAACGGCGACGCCACCATCGGCAAGACCATCGCCGAGGCGATGGACAAGGTGGGCAAGGAGGGCGTCATCACGGTCGAGGAGGCGAAGGGCCTCGAGACGACGCTCGACGTGGTGGAGGGCATGCAATTCGACCGCGGCTACGTCTCCCCCTACTTCGTGACCGACGCGGAGCGGATGGAGGCGGTGCTGGAGGAGCCATACCTGCTCATCACCGAGAAGAAGATCTCGGCGATGGCCGACCTCATCCCGGTGCTGGAGCTGGTGGCGCGCTCCGGCAAGCCGCTCTTCATCGTCGCCGAGGACGTCGACGGCGAGGCGCTCGCCACGCTCGTGGTGAACAAGCTGCGTGGCACGCTCAACGTGTGCGCCGTGAAGGCGCCCGGGTTCGGCGACCGTCGCAAGGAGCTCTTGAAGGACATCGCCACCCTCACCGGCGCCAAGGTGGTGGCGGAGGAGCTCGGGTTGAAGCTCGATCAGGTCACCGTCAAGGACCTCGGTAGCGCCAAGCGCATCACCGTCGACAAGGACGACACCACCATCATCGACGGCGCCGGACAGAAGTCCGACATCGAGGGCCGCATCAAGCTCCTCCGCGGCCAGATCGAGGAGACGACGAGCGACTACGATCGCGAGAAGCTTCAGGAGCGGCTCGCCAAGCTGGTGGGCGGCGTGGCCATCATCCGCGTCGGCGCGGCCACCGAGACCGAGATGAAGGAGAAGAAGGCGCGCGTCGAGGATGCGCTCCACGCGACCCGCGCGGCGGTCGAGGAGGGCATCGTCCCGGGCGGCGGCGTCGCCTTCCTGCGTTGCCTCGCGTCGCTCGGCCAGCTCGAGACGAAGCCCGGCACGGACGAGCGGTTCGGGGTGGAGATCGTGAAGAAGGCGCTCGAGCACCCGCTGCGGCGCATCGCCGAGAACGCCGGCTGGGACGGCCCGGTCGTCCTCGAGAAGGTCGGGAAAGGGCAGGGGGCGTTCGGCTTCAACGCCCAGACGGAACAGTACGAGGACCTCGTGCAGGCGGGCGTCATCGACCCGACCAAGGTCGAGCGCACCGCGCTCCAGAACGCAGCGTCGGTGGCGAGCCTGCTCCTCACTACCGAGGCGCTCATCGCCGAGAAGCCGAAGAAGAAGTCGAAGGCACCGGCCGCTGGCGCCGGCATGGGGGAAATGGACGACGATTACTGAGAAATAGAGGGCATGACGCCCGGCGTCATTGACTTCCGATATCGGGTGCGACATCCTGATCTAGGACAAGTCGATCGCGAGGTCGGCTCGTCCTGCGGCGAGGGCAACCGCCACTACGCGCCAGCAGCGGGCGGAACCCGGATGTCGTCGCCGACGGGGCCCCAGGGTGAATCCTGGGGCCCCGTTTTTTTTACGGACTTCGCCGCCCCTGCTGCGTGGGGCCCCCTCCGCCTCATGCCCGCGGCGGCCTCATTCCCGCACCGGTGCCGGCGGCAGGTCCTTCGAGGCGATGTAGACGACATTCCGGGTCGAGCGCTTGCCGCGGTACATGGCGCGATCGGCGAGGTCGAGCACCTCGGGCTTGCTGCTCGTGTGCTCGGGGTAGCTGGCGAGCCCGATCGACGCCGTCACCCGCACCCGGGCGCCCTCGCGGGAGAGGAAGACGTGATCCTCGATCGATCGCCGGATGCGCTCGGCGACCTTGAGCGCCCCGCCGGAGTCGACCCCGAGCAGGATGGCCACGTACTCGTCACCGCCGTAGCGGACCACCACGTCCTCATCGCGGACGGTGGACTTGAGCACCCGTCCCACTTCGACGAGGAGCTGTGAGCCGATGCGGTGGCCGTACTGATCGTTCACCGACTTGAAGCGGTCGAGGTCCATGAACAGCACGGAGAACGCGTGGTTGGCCGCGAGCTCCCGGTCGAGGACGAGGTCGAGGAAGCGCGTGTTGTAGAGGTGAGTGAGGTCGTCGAGGTAGGCGAGGTGCTCCACCTGCTTCAGGTGGCCCAGCGTGCGGAGCGCCAGCGCGAGGTGGCTGCACACGAAGTCTGCGGTGCGGAGGTGCTGCGCGTCGGGTGTGATCCCCGCGACGCACACCGCCCCGAGCATCGCCTCGTCGTCCGCCACCGGGATGAGCACCGCCGACCCGCCGGACCAGGGGAGAGGGAGGACGTCACCGCCGAGCGTCTCGAACTGCGCGGCCGCCGCGGTGGCGAGCGCGGCCGCCTCGACCGCGTCGAGACCGTTCGCGCCGGCCGGGGTCGGCCGCCCTTGCCCGTCGCGCTCGAGGAAGACGCCCCCGCGGCCGGAGAGCTCTCCCACCAGCGCGCCCAGCGCCAGCGCGACCGCGCGGTCGTGGTCGAGCGAGGCGGTGATGCGCTGGCAGGTCTCGAACAGCCGGAGGTGTGAGCGGAGGACCTTGTTCTCGGCGAGGAGCGCCCGGGCCGAGAGGCAGCGCTGGACGGAGATCTGGAGGGCCTCCGGCGTGACCGGCTTCACGAGGTAATCGCTCGCCCCCGACTTCATCGCCCGCACGGCCGGGTCCACGCGATCGAGCGCGGTGATGACGATGGCCTCGATGTTGGGGTCGAGCCGCTTCGCCTCGCCGAGGAGCTCGAGGCCGTCGGCGCCCGGCAGGATGATGTCGGTGATGAGGAGGTCGAAGCGCCGGTGCCGCAGGGCCTCGAGCGCGCCGTCCGCCGAGTCCGCCACCTGCACCTCGTACCCCGCCACCCGCAGGTAGTCGGAGTAGACCGTGCGCGCGAAGCGCTCGTCGTCGACGAGGAGCACCGCGGCGGCCATCCTCGTTGTATATCACGCTGGCATGGAGGCGCTCGCGGCCGAGCGGAAGGCGCTCCTCTTCACCGCGGGCGGGGTGCCGCTCGCGCTGCGCTTGTCGCAGGTGCGCGAGGTGGTCACCGCTCCCACAGACGCGCCGGCCGAGGCCTTCCGTGGAGCCGGGCCGATCGAGGTCGCCTCGACGCTGCGCCTCACGCCCGGCTCCGGCACCCTGGCGGTGCTGACCCACGCGCCGTCCCTCGCGCTCTACGTCGACGCGGTGCAGGGCATCATCGACCTCACGCAGGCGGAGGTCTTCCAGCTCCCCGCCAGCACGCGCCTGCCGCCTCCGCCGCCCTTCCAGGGAGCCCTCGTGCACCGCGGCGTCGTCTCGCTCGAGCTGGCGCCGGAGTCGCTCGCCCGCGGGGCCTTTCACGGCCTCGCCGACCATCCCGGCACACCGCCCCAGGCGCCACTCGCGCCCGGGTCGGAGCTGCTCTTCGCCCGCGGCGCGCGCACCTACGGAGTGCCCCTCCAGCTCCTGGCGCGGGTCCTCGACGGCCCGCGCTTCCAGGCCGTCCCGCTCGCCGCCCCCTCGCATCGCGGCCTCCTGTACCACGAGCGCGCCTTGCACCCGGTCTTCGACGTGGCGGTGCGCTTCGGGGATCCGCCCGGACGCCCGGCCGCGATCGCGCTCCTCATCGACGCCGGCGGAGAGGTGGTGGCGGTGCTCGCCGACCGGGTCGTACCGCCGGCCGAGGGGGCGGCGCGAGAGGTCGTCCGGCCAAGCTGGGACGCGCTCTTCGTGACGTCGCCGCGGAGTGACGGAAGCGCCGGGAAATCTTGACATTCAGGGATCCTAGGCGTTACTGCTGAGGCTCACCTCCCTGGAAGATCCATGCCCAAGCACCTCCTCGTCGCGGACGATTCCATCACCATCCAGAAGGTGGTGAGCATCACGTTCGCGGGGGAGGACTTTCGGATCACCGGAGTCGACAACGGCGACGACGCGCTCGCCCGGGCCCGTGAGCTGAAGCCCGACATCATCCTCGCCGACGTCGTGATGCCCCGGAAGAACGGCTACGAGGTCTGCGAGGCCATCAAGGCAGACCCCGCGCTGCGGCGCATCCCGGTCCTGCTCCTCGCAGGCACGTTCGAGGCCTTCGACGAGGCGCGCGCGCGCGCCGTTCACGCGGACGCCCACATCGCGAAGCCGTTCGAGAGCCAGGCGCTCCTCACCAAGGTGAAGGAGCTGCTCGAGCGGCCGGCGCAACCCGCGGCCGCGGCGCCTGCCGCCGCCCCGGCCGCGAAGCCGGCCGCGCCGCCGCCTGGCGTCGCGGTCGCCGGCGCGCGCCCACCGCCGGCGCGCCCGCCTCCCGGTGCGCCGCCTCCTGGCCGTCCGCCCGGGGCTGCTCCTCCGGTGGCCCGTCCCCTCGCACAGCCGGCGGCGATCGCCCGTCCTCCCGGCGCGCCTCCGATCGCGCGCCCGATGACAGCACCGCCGTCCGCGCGGCCACCTCCGGCCGGCCCGCCTCCTGGCGCCCCACCTCGCGCTTCGGCGCCACGCCCGCCGGCGGGCCCACCACCGGCCGTGCGGCCTGCCCCCACCATGCCGGCGGCGCCCCCGGCGGCGGCGCCGCCGACAGCGGCCCGCGCGCGCAATCCCTTCGGGCTGGATGATGCGCCAGCCGCCCCCGCCGCGCCGCTCGCTGTCGCGAACGCGCGCGTCGTGGAGCTCGAGGAGCTCGACTTCGAGCCGGCGGTCGAGGCGCCGGAGCCCGCGCCTGCCGCTCAGGCCATCGACCTCCCGGAGATGCGGCTCGACGAGGAGCTCGAGCTCGCGCCGGCGACGGAGTTCATCCCGCACGCCGCGTCCACCGGGCACGCGCCGGAGTCGGCCGCGCCTGCGATGGAGCTCGACCTCGAGCCGCTCGCCGCGCCCGCCGCCGCGGCGCCGTCCGTCGCCTCGGCTCCGAATGCGCCCGCTGGCGATGCGGGCGAGGCGCAGCTTCGCCAGGCGCTGTCGCAGGCGTCGCGCGAGGTCATCGAGCGCATCGCCTGGGAGGTCGTTCCGGAGCTCGCCGAGACGATCATCCGAGAGCAGCTCGACCGCCTCGTGAAGGAGCGCCAGCGCTAGCGCGCGCGGCCCCCGTGACCCTCCGCCCTCGCCGCGCCGCCGAGCGGCTCGCCAACCCGTTGTCGGAGAACGACGTGAACGACGAAAGCCGCACCGAGCTCGCCAAGGGCTACGAGCACCGAGAGGTGGAGGCGCGCTGGTACCCGACGTGGAAGGAGCGCGGGTACTTCCACGCCGACGAGACCGACCGGTCGCGGCCGCCGTTCTCCATCGTGCTGCCGCCGCCCAACGTGACGGGGTCGCTCCACCTCGGCCACGCGCTCACCGCGACGCTGCAGGACGTGCTCTGCCGGTGGAAGCGGATGAGCGGCTTCAACGTCCTCTGGCTCCCCGGCACCGATCACGCCGGGATCGCCACGCAGATGATCGTGGAGAAGGAGCTGCAGCGATCCGAGAAGAAGAGCCGGCACGACCTCGGCCGGGCCGAGTTCCTGAAGCGGGTCTGGACCTGGAAGGAGAAGTACGGCTCGCGCATCGGTGAGCAGCACGCCGCCCTCGGCGCCTCGCTCGACTGGGCGCGCGAGCGGTTCACGCTGGACGAGGGGCTCTCGCGCGCGGTGCGAGAGGTGTTCGTGCGCCTGCACGAGGAGGGCCTCGTCTACCGCGAGCAGAAGCTCATCAACTGGTGCCCGGACTGCCGCACCGCGCTCTCCGACCTCGAGGTCACCTACGAGGAGGGGCACGCGGGAGAGCTGTGGAGCTTCGCCTATCCGCTCTCGGACGGCTCAGGCGAGGTGGTCGTCGCGACCACGCGCCCCGAGACGATGCTGGGCGACACCGCCATCGCGGTCCACCCTGACGACGAGCGCTACCGCGGGCTCATCGGCAAGAAGGTGGTCCACCCGCTCGTGGACCGCGAGATCCCCATCATCGCCGACGCCATCCTGGTCGATCCCGCATTCGGCACCGGCGCGGTGAAGGTCACCCCGGCGCACGACTTCAACGACTTCGCGGTCGGACAGCGGCACGGGCTCGAGCTCCTCACGGTGATCGGGCTCGACGGCACGATGAACGCCGAGGCGGGCCCCGTCGCCGGGCTGGACCGCTTCGCCGCCAGAAAGAAGGTGAAGGAGCTCATCGCCGAGAAGGGGCTCGACCGCGGGTCGAAGCCGCACGCCCTGCCGCTCGGCCGCTGCCAGCGCTCCGAGACCATCCTGGAGCCGCTCCTCTCGCAGCAGTGGTTCGTGCGGATCGAGCCGCTCGCCAGGCCGGCCATCGAGGCGGTGGAGCGGGGGAAGACCCGCTTCATCCCCGAGCAGTGGACGAACACCTACATGGCGTGGATGACGAACATCCACGACTGGTGCATCAGCCGGCAGCTGTGGTGGGGCCATCAGATCCCGGCCTGGTACTGCTCCGACGGCCACATCACCGTCGCGCGCGAGACGCCCGTTCGCTGCACGAGCTGCGGCAAGCAGGAGCTGCGGCAGGACGAGGACGTCCTCGACACCTGGTTCAGCTCCGCCCTGTGGCCCTTCTCGACCATGGGCTGGCCCGAGGACACCGAGACGCTCCGCACGTTCTACCCGACGTCCGTCATGGAGACGGGGCACGACATCATCTTCTTCTGGGTGGCCCGGATGATGATGATGGGCCTCCACTTCATGGGCGAGGTGCCCTTCCGCGACGTGTACCTGCATCCGATGGTGCGCGACGAGAAGGGCCAGAAGATGTCGAAGACGAAGGGGAACGTCATCGACCCCCTCGTCATCACCGAGCAGTACGGGGCCGACGCGCTCCGCTTCACGCTCGCCGCGCTCACCGCGCAGGGCCGCGACCTGAAGCTCGCCAAGGAGCGCATCGAGGGCTACCGAGCCTTCGCGAACAAGCTCTGGAACGCGACGCGCTTCGCGCTCATGAACCTGTCGGGGTTCACGGTGGCAGAAGGCGGCGTCCGGGCGGCCCATGCCGCCCCCACCACGCCCGCCGATCGGTGGATCCTGGCGCGGCTGCAGCGCGCGGTGAACGACACCATCGACGCGCTCGAAGGCTACCGCTTCAACGACGCGGCGGGCGCCATCTACCAGTTCGTCTGGCACGAGCTGTGCGATTGGTACATCGAGCTCTCCAAGGACGCGCTCTACGGCGAAGATCCGGCGCGCAAGCAGGGGACGCGGACGGTGCTGACCCACTGCCTCGAGACCTCGCTGCGCCTGCTGCACCCGCTCATGCCGTTCATCACCGAGGAGCTCTGGCAGACGCTGCAGGCCCAGGTCGGCGCCCGCTGGGGTGACTCGATCATGGTGGCCCGCTACCCGGAGAAGGGGGCGGTGGACGAGGCGGCCGAGCGGAGCTTCGGGCCCGTCATCGGGCTCGTGGACGCGCTGCGGAACATTCGCGGCGAGATGAACATCCCGTTCAAGGTGCCGCTGCGCGAGGTGCAGGTCGGCGCGCTCGCGCCGGAGGCGCTCGCCACCGTCCGCGAGGAGCTGTCGCGGGTGGTGCGGCTCGCCAACGTGGCCGGACTCACCGTCTCGGCCAGGCCCACCCGCAAGGTCCCCGGCAGCGCGGTGGCGGTCGGCAGCGGCTTCGAGGTGCGCGTCCCGCTGGCGGGCGCGGTGGACATGGCTTCCGAGAAGGCGCGCATCGCCAAGGAGCTCGCCCGCATCGAGGGCGATCTCGGTGGCATCGAGAGGAAGCTCGCGAACCCGAGCTTCGTCGAGCGCGCACCGAAGGACGTGGTGGAGAAGGACCGCGCGCGCGCGGAGGAGCTCAAGGAGAAGCGGAGGCGCCTCGAGGCGCACCGCGACATGCTGGCCGAAGTGGAGGGCACGACCATGACCGAGACCCCGAATTCGAATCTCACCCCAACCCCCAACCCCGACGTGGCGACGCCGCCGGCTCCCGCCATGCCGCCGCCGGCGACCCCGCCGGCCGCATCCCCGCCGCAGCCTGCCGGCTCGCCCGACGCGACGGCCACCGTCACTCCGGCGGCCACGCCGGAGACGGCCCGCAAGCCGGCGGCACGGCGCGCTCCAGCCAAGAAGCCGGTCGCGAAGGCGGCTCCCAAGCCGGCGGCCAAGGCGAAGGCAAAGGCGAAGCCGGCCAGCAAGGTCAAGGCGAAGGCCCGCGGCAAGGCCGCCGTGGCGAAGAAGTCCGCCCCGGCCCGGAAGGGCGGCAAGGCCAAGGCCAAGGGCCTCGTCGCCCGCGCACGTGGCGCGCTGAAGAAGCTGTCCGCCGGCAAGAGCAAGAAGCCGGTTGGCAAGGCCGCCCGCAAGCGGAGGTAGCCAGGGTGACGGTCCTCTCCTCCCAAGCCGAGCGGCTCCTCGACCTGGCGCTGGAGGAGGACCTCTTCCTCGGCGACGCCACCAGCGAAGCCACCATCGAAGCCGCCGCGCAGGGCGAGGGCCGCTTCCTCGCGAAGGACGACCTCGTCCTGTGCGGCACGGCGCTGGCTGTCCGCGTCTTCGAGCGGCTCGGAGCGGAGTGCCGCTTCGACCGCCCGGACGGCGCGCGTGCGCGGACAGGTGAGTGGTTCGGCACCGCTCGCGGTCCGCTGCGGGCGCTCCTCGGCGCGGAGCGCACCGCGCTCAACTTCCTGCAGCGATTGTGCGGTGTGGCGACGCTCACCCGCAGCTGCGCCGACGCGCTGGCTGGCGGGAAGACGCGCCTCCTCGATACCCGCAAGACGACCCCCGGCTGGCGCCGCCTGGAGAAGGATGCCGTCCGGGCGGGCGGGGGTGCGAACCACCGCTTCGCACTGGGCGACGGCGTCCTCATCAAGGACAACCACGTCGCCGCCTGCGGCGGGGTGGGGGAGGCGGTCCGCCGCGCCCGCGCCCGGGCGAGCGCGCTGTTGCGCGTCGAGGCCGAGGTGGTCGACCTGGCCGGGCTGGAGGAGGCCATCGCCGCGGGAGCCGACATCGTGCTCCTCGACAACATGGACGAGGCCACCATGGCCGAGGCTGTGCGCCGTGCGGCCGGCCGGGTCCTGCTCGAGGCGAGCGGGAACATGACGCTCGAGCGCCTGCCGAGGGTGGCCGCCACCGGCGTGGACTTCGTCTCCATGGGCGCGCTCACCCACAGCGCGCGAGCGGTCGACATCTCGTTCGAGATCACGCCCGGCTGAATCCGTCCGTGCGCGATCGGTTCCGCGTGGGCGTCGGGTGGCCCTGCGGCGGGGCGCCGCAACGACCTTCCGGAACTGGCTGACGCCCGTGCAGGCGGCTCGCGCACTGTCGATCGCGTCCGCCCGCAGGTCGGGCTCCGCTCCGGCGCAGGGCCACCCCGCCGCCCTTCACGGTGCGGCAACCCGCTCGCGGACGGATCGGGGCTTCCATGGGGGGGAACCGGTCAGCGCGCGATACGCGATCCGATCAGGGAGCGGGGGTGGGCTTGCCGCCGGAGCGCAGGCCGGGCCTGCGTGCGGACCGGGCCGTCAGTACGCGAGCCGGCTGCACGCGCAGTGCCGCGCAGATCCGATCGCCCGACGCTGCTGCGCTCGCTCGCGGCACGCCTGCGCGTGCTCCGGCCACG
>DASPZP010000438.1:0-3988 GCA_035636195.1 Anaeromyxobacteraceae bacterium | reverse complement strand
GGCAGCTGGGCCGCTACCGCCGACCCTGCTGAATCAGCGCGGGCGCTCGACCAAACGTAAAGGTCGGGCTTCTCGCGGCGCGCCCAGAGCGACCGTAAACACCGACGTGCGGCGTTCTTGCAGAGCCCTCTGACGGACTCGAACCGTCGACCCCCTCCTTACCATCGAGCAACGAGGCGGGAACGGCGGGCAAGGCCGGGAAGCCGCGGGCACGGAAGTCCCGCAAGAAGAAGGAATCGCCCGAAGACGAGTGACCTCCCGTGGACTCCGGTGCCCGCGCTGGTGTTCCCTCAGGGTTCCCTCGGCTACGCCGGAGCCGGATCGCCCGGCCGAGCCATCTCGAGCGTCTCGGCGATGGTGAGCCTTCGGCCGGCCTCGGTCGCGCGGATGACATCCTCCGCGGCCAGCGAGGCGCGCGCGCGGTCGATGAGCTCGCGCCCGACCGGATTGTCGCCGTAGACGTTGACGATGCCCTCTTCGCTGGCATAGATCTCGGCCGCTGCCGCGATGCGTACTGCTGCATCGGGCCGGTGGTCGACTGCGGCGGCAGCCGCAAGGCCGATCAACGAGAGGCCGACTCCGCGGATGCTCGCGAGCTCGGTGTATGCCCGAACGGACTCGAAGAAGTACCGGCGTGCGGCTGCGGCGTCTTCGAGCCCGAGATGCGTCCACGCCATTTCCGACAGGATGCGCGCTTCCTCTGCGCGATCTCCGATCGCTTCGAAGGCTGCGAGCGCCTGACCGTACAGATCGAGCGCGTCGACGAGGTCGTCACGGCCCGCCGCGAGTTGGGCGAGAGTACTGAGGGAGACGCCGGCTCCTTCGTGGTCGCCGAGCCTCCGCTGAATCGCAAGTGCGTGCTCGGACTTCTCCGCTGCGGTCTCGGTGTCTCCCTGGAGAGCGTCGACGATCCCGTCGAAGCTCGAGGCGAGGCCCTCAGCCCAGGCGAAGCCGAGCGCGCGGCTCGCCTCGGCGCCCTCGCGCGCACACTTCGACGCTTCCTCGAGGTCGGATCCAAGCAGACCGATCGCGCGGCATGTCGCGGCAATGCAGACCTCTCGCGCTGGGCCGAGCCCCGCTGCCCCCTGACACGCCTCGGCCCACTGCTCGTCCGCCTGTTCGTACGCCCCGAGGGTCCAGGACGCGAGCCCCGCCGTGATCAGTGCGCCCACGCGACCGCGTGTGGGGGCGCTCGTCGCATCGGCTTGGAGAAAGCGGGCGGTGTAGTCGCGCGCCGTCAGGTGCTTTCCTCGGATGTGCCAGTACATCCAGAGGTCGCCGCAAAGCTGGAGGCCAGCCTCGAGGGCGTCGGCGTCGCCTGCGCGCGCGGCGTCGAGAAGCTTGCCGAGAGCGGCTTCGAGATTGGCCTCGTCCGCGACGCCTTGCTCGATCGACGCTTGCTGGGTCGTGCCCTCGATGCCGTCTCGGACCTCGCGAGCGAGGGCCGCGTACCGATGAGCGTGTCTCAGCGCGATCTGGTCAGACTCCCCGGCAGCCTCGAGTCGTTCTCTCGCGTATTCGCGAATCGTCTCCAGCATCTGGAGCCGGTCTTGTGCCTCGACTTGCACGAGCGCCTTGTCCACGAGCGACTCGAGCCCGTCGAGTGAAGGCGTCTCCGCGTCGGCGCAGACGGCCTCGACATCTCCGAACGCACACCCGCCTGCGAAGAGGGCCATGCGCCGGAAGAGCCGCTGCTCCGGCTCCGTCAGCAGCGAATGGCTCCAGTCGATCGTCGCCCGGAGCGTCTGCTGCCGCCCCGGGCTGTCGCGATTCGCTGACGTGAGCACGTCGAGAGCGTGGTCGAGGCGCTCGAGGAGCGCGTCGGGTGACAACAGCCGTGAACGAGCAGCGGCGAGCTCGAGGGCGAGCGGCAGCCCGTCGAGCCTGCGGCAGATGGCTGCGATCGCTCCGGCGTTGTCGGCCGTCACGTCGAACGACCCCCGGGCCGACCTCGCGCGCTGCACGAACAGCACGACGGCGGGGGACGCCGCGACCGACTCCGGCGAGACTCCTTCCGACCCGGAAGGGAGCGCGAGCGGCCCCAGCGAAAATTCGTGTTCGGCCGCGAGCCTCAACGGCGCACGGCTCGTCACGACGATTCGCAACATGGGGCAGCGCTCAGTCAGCGTCGCCACTTCGGGTGCGACAGCGACGATCTGCTCGAAGTTGTCCAGAAGCAGCAGGGTGGGCCGGTCGCCGATCAGGGAGACGATGCCGTCGAGGAGCGTTCGTTCCTCCGCCTCCTTGACGTCGAGTGCGGTCGCGAGCGTCGGGAGGAACGCCGCAGGCTCGGAGACGTCTGCGAGCGTGATGAACGCGAGAGCGTCCGGGAACTCTGCTGCGAGGAGCCGTCCGAGCTCGATCAGCACGCGCGTCTTTCCGACCCCGCCGGGACCGGTGATCGTGACCACCCGCTGCGTTCGCACGAGATCGGTGAGCGCGGCGAGCTCGCCCGTACGCCCGACGAGCGGCACCGCCGGAGTGGGGAGACTGCTCGGCAGGCGCGCGAAGCGCTCGCCCTTTCCCTCGAGCGCTCTCGCGTCCTGTACCACCAAGCCGTCGGCCGACACGGCAAACAGTTCGAAGGCGCGCCCGACGTTCTTGAGCCTGAACCGCCCCAACGGCACGGCAACAACATCGCTTCGGTTCTTGATCTGCTCGTACGCCGCGTCCGACAGCAAGACGCCGCCTGGGACGGCGAACGACTCGATCCGCGCAGCGACGTTGACGGCATCGCCCGTCAACCGCTCCGGTTCGACGACCACCTCACCGCTGTGCACGCCGATACGAACCAGCACGTCCTGCGGCGCGAGCTCCTGCTGGACAGCTACCGCTGCCTGGACCGCGGCGAGCGAGCTCGGGAACATGCTCATGCTTCCGTCCCCGAGCCGTTGCACG
This sequence comes from Anaeromyxobacteraceae bacterium, assembly GCA_035636195.1. Lineage (GTDB taxonomy): Bacteria > Myxococcota > Myxococcia > Myxococcales > Anaeromyxobacteraceae > Anaeromyxobacter_A. The sequence goes on along the minus strand of DASPZP010000438.1, from coordinate 1,090 downwards.
ATCGTCCCCCCGAACGCCTCGTGATGACGTTCGAGCGCGTCCCAGTACCGCTCTCGCCGGTCGAGTGCGAGACGCTCGTCCGCCTGCAACAACGCGGTGTACCCGGCCATGTCCGTGAACATCACCGCAACAAGGCGACGATCGAGCGCGAAAACCACGACGCGATCCTCTCAGCGCCGGTACGGCCGCGCCAACCCGGCAGAGCAACGTGCGTCTAGCTCCCTGTCCGCTAAGAGGGGGTCACCACAGCTCGGATCGGCTTGCACAAGCCAAGCGCGGCATGCGAACTCGCGCGATAAGGGAACGCCAGCTAGAGCCCGCAAGTGCCCACGCGTGCCAGACGTTTGCAAAGTAGGCAAAGGAAGACGCCACTTGCAGGGACTTCGCGGAAGCCCTCTAACGGACTCGAACCGTCGACCCCCTCCTTACCATTTCGTTGTGCGCGCAACTATTGGCGACCGGAGGCGACGGATTCGGCTTGTCTAGGCCGTTTCGGCCGCTGCCGCACTTGCGCCGGATCGCCGCCGTTTGCGCCCGCTCTGCTCCACAAATGCTCCATGTTGGGCCGGCCAGCTAGGCACCAACACCTGGCGCGGCGGCGACGGCTTGGACTGCTGCTCGGAGGAGCCTCCCGTCGGAGCGCGGCGGTTCGCGGCCAACGCGGCGATCGCCGTGGCGGCCTCCTCTGCCCGAGACTCCTCTACGTCCGTCGCAGCGAGCTCAAGGAGATCAGCCCCGATGCGGTAGACGTCTCGAGCTTCGATGAGGCGAAACAGGTCGCGTCGGTTGCAGAGGAAGAGCGGCGAATCATCGAAGCCGAACGGCGGCGGCTCGGTCTCGATGTGTGAGGCGGAGGTCCGGCCGCGACGATTTCGGCAGCCGAAAAGGCACCTTTACCATTTCACGTCGAACCCATCCTTCTCGGCTAGATGTGTTCGGGAAGACCGAAGCGGCCGGGCAGCGCGGGGTCGGCGAAGAAGGTGATCTCGTCGACCTTGCTGCCGCTCAGGGTGAGCACCATCATGCCCCGGGGCTGCGAGCGTAGGTAGTAGCCGAAGGCCGGCTGGCCGTTGGCGCGGGTCGGGCGTAG
>DASPZP010000437.1:0-2094 GCA_035636195.1 Anaeromyxobacteraceae bacterium | reverse complement strand
CGACGACAATCGCAACCTCCACGCCTACTGGGACCGCATCCTCGACGCAGCGATCGCGCCCGAGCCCGGTGAGGATTCGATCGCGTACGCGAGCCGCATCGCGCGGCAGATCGATCGCGTGGCGGGGACGCCGGCGGCGGGGACCGATGCCCTGAGCTGGGCGCACGAAGGGCTGCGCCTCGCGCAGACTGTCGTGTATGCGGGAGTCAGTCGCGGCAGCGCACCGTCGGGCGCGTACCAGGCCGAAGCCTTGAAGGTCTCGGAAGGGCAGATCGCCCTGGCGGGCTATCGTCTGGCGGCGTTGCTCAACGCGGCGCTCAAGTAGCGGACGTCTGGCCGTACCGTTGATCGCGGGTTGACACGTTGAGCGCAGAATTCGGGTTGCCATGCCTGGCGAGCGCTCCTACGTTCCGCTCATGTCCCCGCCCCCACCGCTGATGACTGCGGACGAGCTGCTCCGGACGCACGTCCCCGACAAGCGCACGGAGCTCGTGCGGGGCGTGTTGGTAGTGCGCGAGCCCGCCGGCTCGAGGCACGGGCTCGTGACGATGAATCTCGGCGCCGAGCTCGCCGTGTACGCGAAGCAAACCGGTGCGGGTGGTGTGTACGCCGCGGAATCCGGCTTCAAGCTGGCGAGCAATCCCGATACGGTGCGCGCCCCCGACATCGCCTTCGTGTCGCGCGAGCGACTGCCGCCTCCGAGTACGACGGGATACCCCACGCTCGCCCCGGACCTGGCGGTCGAAGTTCTGTCGCCTGGAGACCGTCCCGGCGACGTGCTCGCCAAGGTCGCCGATTGGCTCTCCGCCGGGACCAGGCTCGTGTGGGTGCTCGATCCGGAGCGCCGGCTTGGACGAGTCTATCGCCACGACGGCAGCGAGACCGTCGTGACGGCAGAGGGCGCGCTCGAGGGCGAGGACGTGCTGCCGGGGTTTCGCTGTTCGCTCGTATCCATCCTGTAGGGCGCTGTGTGAGTGTCCCGGGCTGAGAGAGTTCACCAATCCTCGCAGTCCCATCAACTCTCTCGTCCTCCCATCCACCGGGTCCTCTTCTCGTTGTCCCCGGGCTTGCGCCCGGGGTTGGTCGAGCAGGCTCGGTATCGTGATTTTCCCGGGCTGAGAGCCCGGGCTCGGCGCTCGAGTGCGCCCTGTAAGGGCGCACACACGGCCGAGCGCGCCCTCTCAGGGCGCGAGTTCACGAATCCTCGCAGTCCCATCTCTCTGGGCGAAAGCCCTTGCGGGTTCGACTCCCGTCACCAGCACCGCCGTTCGCGGGACGCGATTGACTCGGCGGTTAGGATTCGCGAAGTTAGCTGTGCGTGCGAAGCTACCGCGTAGCCCGTTTCGCTACGCCAAAGAAAGCCGGGGAGCGTGACGCTCTCCGGCTTTTCACGTGCAGAATTTACTCGAGCAGCCGCTCCACTTCAGCCACCGCCGCCAGCCGCCGCTCGACGTGGTCCCCGATCTCCTTGGCGCGCTCGAGCGCGAGCGTGAGATCGGACGCCGGCCCGCCCGACTGCCGTTTGACGAGGGCGAGGCGCAGGTGTTCGAGCGCGGCCACGGCTTGGGTGAGCGATTCGCCCGTGTCGCCCCTGGCCCGCAGTGCCTCCGCCCCGGTCTCGAGTCGCTCGAGCACGCCCGGGAGCTCGCGCGCCTGACGCCGCTCCCCCTCCGGCAGCGCCTTGTAGGCCGAAAGCGCCGAGCGTCCCAGCACGAGCTCGGTCGGCTCGACCGAGGGCAGGGCCGGGCGTGCGGGCGCCTTGAGGCCTAACCCTGCGAGACGGAAGAACGTGCGTCCGGCTCTTCCGGCCCAGATGCGGTACCACAACGAGTCCAGCCGCCGGAACAGGCGGCGCTGCTTGACGACGTCGGCCTCCTCCTGCTGCACCTGGGCTTCGGCGAGCAGGGCCGCCCGGATGTCACCGAACGCGTAGCCGTCCTTCAAAAGTCGGCGGGCCACGAGGACCAGCTGGAAGATGAGGATCGCCCCGATCATCCCCGGCCCTCCGAGCGACACGTTCACCCCTCCCCGACCCACGTTCACGCCGGTCCCAGCGAGCGCCAGCGCCAACAGCACCATGGTCGAGACCTGGGC
>DASPZP010000436.1:0-1612 GCA_035636195.1 Anaeromyxobacteraceae bacterium | reverse complement strand
TGTTGACGAGGGTGATGAGCTCGCGCAGGCTCTCGGAGCTGTCGAGGTTCCAGCCGCGCAGCTGGTACTTCTCGGAGTCGAGGTACTCCTCGGAGCCGGCCTCGCGGGCGCGGTTCTCGCACAGCTCGAAGGCCGGACCGTAGATGCCGTAGCTCGCTCCGAGCGTCGCGGCAAGAAGGAAGCGCGCGGCGAACGCGCTGCGGCCGCCGTTCTGCAGGTACTCGGTGAGGATGTCCGGCGTGTTCGGCCACAGATTCGCGCGCATGAACTCGATTACCGGCGGGCGGGTGACCTCGCTGAGGTACTGGGTGAGCTCCCATGCTGTGTTGCGCCACGCGAAGTAGGTATACGACTGGCTGAAGCCCGCCTTCGCGAGGCGGTACATCACCTTCGGCCGCGTGAACGCCTCCGAAAGGAAGATGACCTCAGGGTGCTTGCGCTTGACCTCGGCGATGAGCCAGTCCCAGAACGGGAATGGCTTCGTGTGGGGATTGTCGACGCGCAGGATCTTCACGCCCTGCGCGACCCAGAACTCGACGACTGACAGGAGCTCGGCCCACAGCTCGCGCCACGACTCGGTCTCGAAGTCGAACGGCACGATGTCCTCGTATTTCTTGGGCGGGTTTTCGGCGTACTGGATGGTGCCGTCCGGCCGGTGCTGGAACCATTCGGGGTGCTCGCGCACGTACGGGTGGTCGGGCGAGCACTGGAACGCGATGTCGAGCGCGATCGAGAGTCCGTGCTCGCCGGCGACGCTGACCAGGCGCTTGAAGTCGTCGAGCGTTCCGAGCTGTGGGTTGATCGCCTTGTGGCCGCCCTCCTCCGAACCGATCGCCCACGGGCTGCCCGGCTCGCCGGGCTCGGCGCGGGTCGAGTTGTTGCGCCCTTTTCTGTGCGTCTTGCCGATGGGGTGGACCGGCGGCAGGTAGAGGATGTCGAAGCCCATCCCCGAGATGTAGGGCAGGCGGTTCTCGAGGTCGCGGAACGTGCCGTGAACGCCGGCCTTGCCGGCCGAGCGCGGGAAGGTCTCGTACCAGGCGCCGAACCTCGCGCGCTCCGGCTCGACCACGACCTCCAGCTCGCGCGCGTAGTTGGTGCTGAGCGAGCGGTCGGCGTGCCGGTCCATGAGGGCGTCGAGCTCTTGCTTCTGCTTGGCGTCGGGCGCTGTCGCCTGCTTGCGGATCGCGGCCGCCAGCGCCGTCAGCTTCGCCGTATCTGGACCGGGTGCGCGGGCTGCCGCTTCGTCGACGAGCCGCGCTCCAATCTCGATCTCGAGCTTGATGTCCTGGCCCGCGGCGATTCTCTTGGCCAGGCGCGCTGACCACGTGCGGTAGTGGTCGACCCAGCCCTCGACGGTGTAGACGTAGCGGCCGAGCTTGGTGACGTTGAAGCGGCTGCGCCAGCGGTCGTTGACCAGCGCCGTCATCGGCACCTCGGTCCAGGCCGGCGCCGACTCGTGGCGGTGCTTGAGCACGGCGGCGAGCGTGTCGTGGCCGTCGGCGAAGATGTCGGCCTCGACGATCACGCCCTCGCCGACGGCTCGCTTGACCGGGAACCGGCCGCCGTCGACCTCGGGCGAGACGGCCTCGATCACGACCCTCCGGCGGGCGTC
>DASPZP010000435.1:0-10739 GCA_035636195.1 Anaeromyxobacteraceae bacterium | reverse complement strand
AGGAGTAGCCGTACCAGGCGTCGTTGGTGGGGTTGAGGAGCAGGTCCGGCTCGAGCTCCGCGAAGGCGACGTTCACCTCCGGGAAGATGGCGTCGAAGCAGATCATGGGCGCCAGGCGGACCGGGCGCGTGGTCGAGGTCGAGGTCGAGGTCGGGGTCTGGGTCGAGGCCCTTCGACTACGCGTCGCCTCCGGCGACGCTACGCTCAGGGCGGACGGGTCGCTTCGGCGGTCGGCCTCGGCGCTCGCGGTCGGCGTGAACGTCAGCACCTCCAGCTCCGCCCCCGGCCGCTGCTGCACCATCTGCGGCACGACCGACCGGAGCACGCCGCCCAGGAGCCCCGCCAGCGGGACGTACTCGCCGAACGGTACGAGGTGGTGCTTCGCGTAGCGGCCCACCACCTCCAGGTCGGGCCGGAGCAGGAACACGCTGTTCGACCCCTCCGACACGCTGCGCCCGTCACGGCCGACGCGCTCGTCGAAGGTCCCGGCGCCGAGGAGGAGGTGGGCGCGCGTGAGCTGGGGCAGCCCGGCGCGCGGATCGGAGAGCGAGGCGAGATCGGGCGGCACGAAGAAGGGGTAGGCCGCCTCCGGCCACGCCACCAGGTCCGCGCCGCGCCGGTCCGCCTCCAGGGTGAGCGGCACGTAGCGGCCGAGGATGTAGGCGCCGTAGCTGTGCCCCACGTTCTTGATCGCCTGGTTCACGTTCCCCTGCACGAGCGCCACCCTGAGGTGGGGCGCCACCGCCGCGCGAGCCCGCACCTCGACGAGGTGGAGCTCGCCGTAGGCGACCACCGCCGCGAGGAGGACCGCGGCGCCCGCGGCGGGCTGCCAGGGGAGCCGCGCGTGCGCCGACCTCGCCTCCACGAGCGCCGCCAGCACCGCGTTCACCAGCACGAGGAGCGCCGCGATCCCATAGACCCCGGTCACCGCGGCGAGCTGCGCCACGGCCAGATGGCGCGCCTGCAGATACCCGAGGTTTCCCCAGGGGAACCCGCTGAAGAGGTAATTCCGGAGGAGCTCCGTCCCGACCCAGATCGCCGGCAGGTGCGCCCAGAGTGGCCAGCCCATGCGGCGGCGGACGAACCACGCCAGGGCGAAGGCGAGCGCCCAGTGCGCGGCCATGTAGAGGACGAGCAGGGACAGGCCGATGAGGGCCAGCGGCAAGGGCACCCCGCCGAAGCTCGTCATGGCGTGGTTCACCCACCAGATCGCCGCGTAGAAGTACGCGAGTCCTGCGGCGAGGCCGAGCCCGAGGGCGGCCCGCCAGCTGCGGGCGCGGCCGAGGGCGAGGATCGCCGGGACGAGCGAGAACCAGGCCAGCCACTCGAGGTGGCCAGCTGGGTCGAGCTCGCGCAGGGAGAGCCAGGGGAGGCATTGCGGGAGGGCGAGTGCGGTGAGGAGGCCGCTCGCCACCGCGAGGAGGAGGGCGCGCGTGCGGGTCATGTCGACCTCGCCTGCCGCGACCGACCGCCGGAGCGGTCCGTCCGCCCTGAGCGTAGCGTCGCCGGAGGCGACGCGTAGTCGAAGGGCCTCGACCCCGACCCCGACCTCGACCTCGGGGGACAGGGAGGCACGTTCGCCGACCGCACCATCCCCTCACCCACCAGCGCGTCCTCCGCCTCCGCCATCCGGCGCGCGTCGGCGGGGCGATGGTGGTCGTGGCCGAGGAGGTGGAGGAGGCCGTGGGCGAGGTAGCGGTCGAGCTCGGCGCCGATCGCGCGGCCATCCTCTTTCGCCGAGCGGCGGGCGGTGTCGAGGGAGACGACGACGTCGCCGAGGAGCGCACCCGGGCCCGCGGCCGGAAACGACAGGACGTCCGTCGGCCGGTCCTTCCCGCGCCAGGCGCGGTTCAGGCGGCGCATGGCGGCGTCTCCCACCACCAGCACGGACAGCTCGGCCCGCTCGCAGCCAAGCGCCGCCAGGTACCCCCGCGCGCGCTGGCGCAAGCGGCGCACCGCGGCCGCGCCGCCGGGGTGCTCGCTCCGGGCGTGCACGATCACGGGCCGCGCCGCTCCGCCGGCACGAGCTGCAGCGGAGCGCCATCTGCCGGGCCGGGCGGGGACTTCGGTTCGTGGTCCCCGTAGCCCTGGCGGCTGTGGTAGACGGCCGCCAGTCCGACGACGATGGCGGCCGCGATGGAGTTCAGGTCCCGCAGCGTCAGGTCGCAGTCGTCGAGCTGCCCCTCGCTGAAGATCTCGTTGATGCGGCGGTGCACCAGCGCGCGCAGCCGCTCCGCCGTCGGCTCGGGGAGGGAGCGCGCCGAGGCCTCGCAGGCGTCCGCGATCATGACGAGGGCGGTCTCACGCGACTGCGGCTTGGGACCCGGGTAACGGAAGAGGGCCTCGTCGAGCGCGCCGCCCGGGTCGCCCTCGGTCTGTCCCTCCGCCCGGCGCTGCTGCGCCTTGGCCCAGAAGAACGACACCAGGCGAGTTCCGTGGTGCTGCGGGATCACGTCCGCCACCGCGCGCGGCAGCCCCCAGTGGCGTGCCAGCTCGAGGCCGTCGGTGACGTGGCGCTTCACGATGAGCGCGCTCATCGAGGCGGCGAGCTGCTCGTGCCGGTTCTCGCCACGCTGGTTCTCGGCGAAGTAACCAGGGTTCCGGATCTTGCCGAGGTCATGGTAGTACGCGCACACCTTGGCGAGGAGCGGGTTCGCGCCGATCCGCTCCGCCGCCGCCTCCACCAGCGATCCCATGATCACCGAGTGGTGGTAGGTGCCGGGCGCCTGCACGATGAGGTCCTTCAACGCCGGGTGGTTCAGGTTCGCGAGCTCGAGGAGCTTCACGTCGGTGAGATAGCCGAAGCCCCACTCCACCACCGGCAAGGTCCCCACCGCCAGCACCGGCAGGACCAGCGCGCCCGCGGTGGCCGCCGCCAGGGCAGGCGCGAGCGCGTCCGAGAGGCCGCGCCCGGTGACGAGGTGCGTGGCGACGACGAGCAGCGCCCCCAGCCCTCCCACCGCCAGCCCGACGCGGAAGAGCCCCGCCCGATCGCGGGTGCGCGCGACCAGGCCTGCCGCCGCCACGGAGGTGAGGAGCGCGTGCAGCGCCAGGAAGAGCGAGTTCGAGGCGATGAGGCCGACCAGGCCGGCGCTCGCCACGGCGAAGAGCAGCGCCACCTCGGCGGAGAGGACGCTCCGCACCACCATCGCCCCGGCTGCGAAGGGCACGAGGTAGAAGAAGGTCTCCGGCGAGAGGCGGGGGAAGCGGTCCCGCAGGGCGTCGCCCACCGCCAGCCCGGCGGCGGCCAGGCCGGCGCTGGCGACGAGGCCCAGCGCCAGCAGCACCGCGTCCTTGCGCGCCGGCCTGAAGCTGGCCGAGTTGCGCTGGGCATAGCGCCAGAGGAGGAGCAGGAGCGCGGCCACCAGGGCCGCCGCGCCGAGCCGCACCAGCACCACGTCGGCCGGCTGCGTCTGCTCGCGGATGCCGCGGAAGAGGAGCAGGTGACGCTTCTCGATGACCTCGCCGTCGCCGACGATCTTCTCCCCACGCTTGACGTGCACCACCGCAGGCTTCGTCCGGTCGGCGGCGTTGCGCTGGCGCGCAGCCGTCTCCGCCAGATCGAAGACCAGCGTCGGACGCGTCAGCGCCGACGCGATGCGGCCCATTGCGGCGCGGTGCCCGGCCGGCAGTCCTCCCAGCGCCGCGGCCGCCCGCTCGACGTCGGCGCGCGCCTCGTCGAGATCGCGCACGAGCCCGAGATCGAGGAGCACGTGCTCGCCCTGGGCCAGCCCGTGCCGGACCGTGCGGGCGACCACCCCCCGCTCGCGCGCCATGGCGAGGCTGCGCCGGTCCTCCACCACCTTGCCGGAGAGTGCGTGCGCCGCGAGCGAGACGAGGCGCTCCTCCAGGCCCTCTCCGAAGCGCGCCTCGCCGAGCGCCGTCAGGTCCTCCTCGCTCAACCGGACGCCGAGCCGCGCCTCGAGGCCTGGGCGGGCCGCCAGCGCCAACCGTCGCAGCTCCGCCACGCTCTCGCGGCGGCGCGGGTCGCCGGGGCGGTGCGGGCGCGCCTCGGCGAGCGCCTCGCGCCCGAGGGCGAAGGCGTCCCGGATGCGCGCTGCCGCGATCTCCGAGGCGCTCTCGTCCCAGTCGAACACGGGCCGCTCGGCGGCCGCGGCCGCGTCGCGCAGCTCCCGCGTCGCCTCCTCGTCTTGCACCTCGTAGTCGCGCGCCGCCTTGTAGTTGCCGAGGGCGGGCGTGCCGAGCGCCTCCTCGCCGGGCGTGCGCTGGGTGAACGCGCCCGGAGTGAGCAGCCAGGCGCAGGCGCAGGCGACCAGCGCCACGAGGAGCACCCCCAGCGGCCCTCCGCTCGCGAGGGCGCGTCCGCGCCACGCGAGCAGGGACGCCAGCCCGGAGCGGGCGCGCGAGTGTTCGGAGGTCTCCACGGGGGCGAGCAGGTTCCCACCGGCCCGGCCGAAAGGCAACGTTGCCGGGAGGTCTACCCCCGATCGTCGGCCGCGGCTGTGGCGGGCGCGCGCGCGGCCAGCCGCGCGGACTTCTCCTCTTCGGCCTTGGCCTTCCGCTCGAGGTCGAAGGCGTCGTAGGCGCGCACGACCTCCTGCACGAGCGGGTGGCGCACGACGTCCACCTCGCTGAAGGAACAGAAGGCGATGCCCTCGATCTCCCGGAGCACCTTCTGGACCTCGAGCAGGCCGCTGGCGCGCCCGGACGGCAGATCCACCTGCGTCACGTCGCCCGTGATGACCGCCTTCGAGCCGTAGCCGAGCCGCGTGAGGAACATCTTCATCTGCTCGGAGGTGGTGTTCTGCGCCTCATCGAGGATGACGAAGGCATCGTTCAGGGTGCGGCCTCGCATGAAAGCGAGCGGCGCCACCTCCACCGTGCCCCGCTCGATGAAGGCCGACGCCTTCTCGTAATCGACCATGTCGAAGAGGGCGTCGTAGAGCGGCCGCAGGTACGGGTTCACCTTCTCCGCGATGTCGCCCGGCAAGAAGCCGAGCTTCTCGCCCGCCTCGACGGCCGGGCGGCACAGCACGATGCGCTTCACCTTCCGCTCGACCAGGAAGGCGACCGCCATCGCCATGGCGAGGTAGGTCTTGCCCGTGCCGGCCGGGCCGATGCCGAAGACGATGTCGTTGTCCCGGATGCCCTGGATGTAGCGCTTCTGGCCGAGGCCCTTGGGCGTGATGACCCGATGCCGCGCCGAGACGTAGACCGTGTCGCCGAAGATCTCCTTCAGGGGCACGCGGCCGGCGAGCTTGGTTGCCTGGTCCACGTCCTCCAGGTAGAGCGGGTAGCCCGAGGCGATGAGCTCGTAGAGCTCGCGGACGAGCGTCTCGACCTGTCTCACCCGCTCCTCGTCGCCACCGCTGACGACGATCTGGCCGCCGCGCGAGCCGACCTGCACGCCGAGCCGCCGTTCGATGAGCTTGAGGTGCTCGTTGTGCGCCCCGCAGAGCGCCCTCACCGTGTCGTTGTCGTCGAAATCGAGGCGGGCGGTCTTCAGCGCAGGCGCGGCGTGGCTCAAGGTTCCTCCGGCGGGGAAGCCAGGGCCGCCCCGCGGCGGCAGTCATAACCCGCCGTGGGCCCGGCGCCACCGCCGGACCGGACGAGCCTCTCGCTCAAGGCAGCGGGGGGAGCAGCACGAACCCTCCGTCTGAGCGCCTCCGGTAATGGTAATCCTCCGCCCACGGGTAGCGGAGATCCCGCTGCTCGACGAGCCCTGCTTCCACGAGCGCCGCGAGCCGATCGGGATACTCTCCCCGCTCGAGGCGCCACACCTCCAGCGCCGCCCCGAGCCGCGCCGCTTGATGGCGAGCGAGCCAGCGCTGGGCCGCCCGGTCCTGCAGCACGCCTCCGCCTTCGCGCCGCGCGATGGCCTGCCGCTCGGCGGCGAACCACCCGGCCCCCCCGAGCGCCGCCGCCAGGAAGAGCGTGGTCGCGAGCCGGGACGCGCCGCGCTGAAGCGCGTCCCGCCAGCTCCGCGCGTAGGCGCCGACGCCGGCCGCCGCCGATCGCCGCGGCGGCCCCACCACGACGAGCACGCCCAGGCCCTCGAGCGTCATGAGCGCCTTGCAGGTCTCGAACTCGCCGAGCCGCGAAAGGTCGACGAGCTGTTCGACCGTCCGCCCAGGCTCGGCGAGCGCGTGGACTCGCCGCTCTCCCGGCCCGACGCCCTCGTCTTCGGGGAGCGGGGCGCGCCGGACGAACGTGAGGAGCGGCGACACGATCTTGCGCCGCACCATGGGCCACTCGTCGACCCGGCGAAACCCTTCCATCAGCACCGCCTCGGCGCGGAGGGGCGTCACCGTGCTCGGGTCCCACTCCACGGCGCCGGCCTCGAAGGCGTAGGTGCCGCTCTTCCACTGGAAGAGCCGGTAGACGGTCTCGGTCGTCTGGAGGGCGGTCACCTCCTTCAGGTCCTGCTTCGTGACGAGCTCCAGCTCCACCAGCACGTCGCCCAGCCGCTTGAGGGTGCGCCGCTGCACCACGAGGGCGCGCTCGAGCGCCTCCCGACCGATGAGCTCCGCCTGCACGAGCATCGACCCGAGCCGCTCCTTCTGCTTGCGCAGCGACGACTCGGCCGAGACGATGCACCCGTCGGAGAAGAGAACGTGGATCTCGTCGTCCCCGGCGGCGAGGTGCAGGACGCCGCTCTTCGCCTGCTGCCCGATGAGCTGCAGGATCTCGGCGATACCGAAGTCCTTCAGGGTTCCGGTGAGGGCCACGGCCGGCTAGCTCCGCGTCCGGCGGAAGAGGTCGCGCACCGCGAGCGCCCAGACGACCAGCGCGAGCCCGCCGAAGATGGCCAGCCGCGCGGAGCCCTCCCAGGGCAGCGTGTAGGGCGGCGGGACCAGCGCGCTCGCCCCGACGGCGAGCCCGCCCAGGAAGAGCAGGACGAGCAAGACGAGCGCGCCCCGCACCGCGTCTCCGCGCCAGAGGTGCCCGGCGCCGCCGGCGACGAGCCCGAGGACGCGGGTGGCCAGCCGGCGGTTGCGCGCTCGGCGCCGGACCTGCAGCTCCTTGCGCAGCCGGTCGCGCGCCTCGACGACATCCTTCTTCACGAAGACGTTCTCGCACTGCCCGCAGAGCGGCCCCTTGACCCCGTCACAGCGGATGCAGGCGGCGCGCCCGCACCGCTCGCAGGCGCGGCTCACGCCGGGGCGGCGCGCGAGCAGCGCCATCGGCCACACGGCGAGCGCGAGCGCCAGTGGCGCCCAGGGCCAGCCGGCGAGGGGGAGGGCTCCGGCGAGGCGCGCCCGCACCACCTCCTCCACCGCTCGCGGGGTGTCGTCGACGGCCAGGGCGCGGATCTCGGCGAGCGGGATCGGCGCGTCGATGAGCCAGCGGTTGGCGCGGAAGTCCTCGTCCGAGCCGGCCCGCGCCACGAGCGCGGCGTCGGCCGCTGCCGCCTTGCGGCGAGCCTCCTGCGCCTGGTCGAGCGCCGACTGGCGGAGGAAGATCTTGGAGAGGTCGTAGTGCCCGGCGGCGAGCGAGGCGAGGTCGCCGGTGCCGCCGGCGCGATCGATGGCGGCGAGGTAGGAGGCCTTGGCCGCCTCCACCTCGCCCCGCAGGAGCTGGACGTTCCCCATGCCCACCAGCGCCTCGGGTCGCGCCGTGCCGGCCGCCTGATAGCGGCGGAGCGCTTCGTCGAGCTCTCCGCGGCGCTTGTGGTGGTGGGCGAGCGCGAGCAGGCCCGCCGGCGGGAGCTCTCCGCGCGCGGCCCGGTCCGCCAGGCGCGCCGCCACCCGCGCATCCCCGGCGCCGTGCTCGAGCGCGTAGACCTCCTCGGCCAGGGTGCCGGTCCAGGCGGTGAGCCGCACCGCCTCGCCCGCTCCCCAGGGCAGCGCGGCCAGCGCGAGGAGCGCGGCCGAGGCGACGGCGCGCTCCGACCGTCCGAGGTAGGGAGCGGCGACGAGCGTCAGCGCGCCCAGGAAGGCGACCGGACCGAGGCGGAGCGCGACCGGCAGAGCCAGCACGGCCAGGGTGATGAAACCGGCCTCGAGCGGCGTGGCGATGCGCAGGAGCGGCAGGTGCCGCGCGTCGTGGAGCAAGAGCCGCAGCCGCCGCAGGAAGGGGAGCATGATCCCGAGCGCGACGGCGCCGGCCACGGCCGCCAGCGCCGCCAGCGCGACGTCGGCCAGCCAGGCGCGTGCCGCGTGGGGCTCGCGCGTCGCGGCGGCGGCTGCGGCGGCCAGCTCGGCCAGCGCGGATCCGGGTTGACCGGGCTCGCGCGCCAGGCGCGCGCGGGCGAGCGCGAGGTGCGCCGCGGGGAGATCGGGCGCGAGCGCCACCGCCAGCTCGGCGTGAGCCACCGCCTCGGCCGGCCCCCGCCCCTCGAGCGCGCGGCCGGACGCGCGCACCTCGGCCGCGGCGAGCCCCTCCAGATTCTCGACCGCGAGCTCCAGGCGGAGGTCGAGGAGGCGCTGTCCGGCGGCGCGCGCGGCGGTGACGTCCTGCTCCCGCAGCGCGGCCCGGCGCGCCTGCCAAGCAGCGAGCAGGTCGCCGTCGCGGGCACGCACCGGCTCGATGGCTCTCACCGGGGCCGGAGCGGGCGGGGCCTCGGGTCGCGGCGACGGCGCCGGGATCCGGGCGCCGGCAGCCTCGGTCGCGGTGGGCGGCGGCCCGGCGGCGGGCAGCGCGGGCTCGGCCGCGGCGGCGGGCGCGGCCTCCGGCAGGTCCTCCTCGATGAGCGACGGCGCGGACACCTGCGCGCGCGCCGCGGCAGGCGCGAGGGCGAGGAGGGAGAAGAGGCAGACGGTGGCGAGGAGCGCCCGGGACACGACGGGAGTCGATGCTAGCACGCGCTCCGCGGGGTAAACGTGTAGGTCATGCCCACACCAGCGGAAGCCCTCGATCGACTCCTCTCCATCATGGCGCGCCTGCGGGGCCCTGGTGGCTGTCCATGGGATCGCGAGCAGACGCTCGCGACCTTGCGACCCTATCTGCTGGAGGAGACCTACGAGGTGCTGGAGGCGATCGACTCCGGAGATCCGCGCGAGCATCGCGAGGAGCTCGGCGACCTGCTCCTGCAGATCGTCTTCCAGGCTCAGCTCACCTCGGAGGCGGGGCAGTTCGGGTTCGCGGAGGTGGCGGAGGCGATCTCGAGCAAGCTCGTCTCGCGACACCCCCACGTCTTCGGCGACTCGCAGGTGAAGGACGCCGAGGGCGTGCTGAAGCAATGGGCGGCGCTCAAGAGGGACGAGAAGCTCGCCCGCGGCAAGGGACAGAGCGCGCTCGAGGGCGTGCCGCGCGAGATGCCGGCCCTGGCGCGCGCCGACCGCCTCACCGAGAAGGCCAGCCGCATCGGCTTCGACTGGCCCGACGTCGGCGGTGCGCGCGCCAAGCTCGACGAGGAGCTGCGCGAGCTGGATGCGGCGGTCGCGGGAGGCGACCGCGAGGCGATCGAGCAGGAGCTCGGCGACGTGCTCTTCGCCGTCGCCAACGTCGCCCGCAAGCTGTCCATCGCTCCCGAGGAGGCGTTGCGCGGGACCATCGCGCGCTTCATCGACCGATTCGAGCACGTCGAACGTGGGCTGGAACGCTCGGGTACCCCGCACGGGCAGGCAACCCTGGAGCAGATGGACGAACTCTGGAACGAGGCCAAGGCGCTTGCGCTCCAAAACAAAAAAACCACCTAGGTCCACACCGCGGACCTCGCGCCGTCGCTGTCCACAAGTTTTGTGGAAAGTCCGTGGAGAAGTCTGTGGCTACCGTCGTCCGGCACCCTTTCCAAGGGTCGATGGGACCCCTTGCTGCAAGATGCAGCGCCAGCAGAACTTCGTCGAATCGAGCGTTTACGTCAGTTTCACGCAAAGTTGTCCACGCCGACCCGGAAGAGGCTCAGCGGCGACTCCTCCGAATTTGCGGACGGTGGATAACTCGACTTCGCTCGTCCGCACCGGGCACCCGCGCTGCACGTGGCCGCGCGCGCCATCTGCTCGGCACGGCCTTGCACCACATGGCTCCGCGGCGCGCGGACGTGGCGCGACCGCGCGGCTGTAGGCTGCGCCGAGCAGGCGGCCATCGCGGGAACCCAGACGTCGCCGTGGCGCGGGCTCGAGCGCGCTGTCCCGCAAGGCTTGACTCGCCTGGACAGCGGGGGTAGATAGCGCCGCCTTCCACCGCGAAATAATTCGGAGAGTTCCGTTGGCGAACACCCGCTCCGCTGAGAAGCGAAACCGGCAGACCCAGAAGCGCCGCACCAGGAACGTCCAGGTCCGAACCGGCCTCAAATCGGCCGTGAAGAAGGCCCGCGAGGCCATCAGCCAGGGCCCCGACACCGCCCGCGAGGCCGTGGCGACGGCGCTGCGCTCGCTCGACAAGGCGGCGTCGAAGGGAATCCTCCACAAGAACGCCGCCTCCCGCCGCATCTCGCGCCTCGCCCGCGCGGCCGCCAAGGCGGTCGCACCGAAGCCGGCGTAGCGTCCTCGCCGGCCGGGGCCCCCTGGCCGGATGCCCGCCTACGGCATTTCGTAGCGCTCGATGATCTCGCGCGCGGCTCCGTCGGCGGCGTGGCGAAGGGCGAGCCGCCGGCGCCCTTCGCTCTCCAGCGGATCCTGGCCAGCGAGCCAATCCTCGTCGCGCTGCGTACGTTGCTCCGCCACGAGCTTGCCCCCCACCACGAGCTGGGTCGAGACGATCAGGGTCAGCCGATACAGGGCCCCGTTGGGACCGGGTGCGCCAAAGGTGACCCTCTCGACGGCGCCCTCGATCCGCGCCGGCGCGTCTGGCCCCGCGTCCGCCCCGCGGCGCGCCAGCTCCCGCCGCAGCGCCGC
>DASPZP010000434.1:0-7157 GCA_035636195.1 Anaeromyxobacteraceae bacterium | reverse complement strand
AGGAGTGAACGCGGGAGCTCTCAGGGCGCGAGCGGGAGCTGACGCCCGAGCTCGTCCCGCAGCTCCAGCCAGGCGCGCCTCGCCTCCTCGACCGACCCTTCGTCCTCGATCGTCGTCACGTCGCCGGGGTCACGGTCGAGGATGACGGCCTTGAACACGCGCCGCATGATCTTCCCGCTGCGCGTCTTCGGGAGAATGTGGACGAAGTTCACCTCGCCTACCACCGCCACGGGCCCGAGCTCCCGCGCGATGGTCGCGACGAGCTCCCCGCGCAGCTCGGGCGACGGCTGGTGACCGACCTTCAGCGCGATGAACGCGGAGAGGACCTCGCCGCGCAATGGGTCGGGCCGCCCGCACACGCCCGCCTCCGCGACGGCCGGGTGCGTGAGCAGCGCGGTCTCCACCTCGATCGGGCCGATGCGGTGGCCCGAGATCTTGATGATCTCGTCGGCGCGCCCGGCGAACCAGACGTATCCGTCTTCGTCGACCTGGGCGGCGTCGCCCGTGTAGTAGACCTCCCCGGGGATCTTCCGCCAGTAGTCCTGGCCGTAGCGGCCGGGCTCGCCCCAGAGCGCCGGCGTGAGCCCCGGAAACGGCCGGGTGAGGACCATCACGCCCTTCTCCCCCGGCCCGCACGGCGTACCGTCGGCGGGGTTCACCACCTGCGCCTCGATGCCGGCGAGCGGGATGGTCGCGGATCCGGGCTTGATGGGCAGCATCGCCACGCCGTACGGGTTCCCGAACACCGGGCCGCCGGTCTCGGTCTGCCACATGTGATCGATGACCGGTACGCGATCGCGGAGGACCTTGCGTTGCAGCCACTCCCAGGCAGGCGCGTTGAGGACCTCGCCCGCGCAGAGGACGCGCTCGAGCGTGTCCAGCCGGGACTGTCTGGCTGGGGCCTCGCCGTAGCGCATGAGCAGCCGGACCGCGGTCGGGGAGGTGAACAGGCCCGTGACGCCGAGCTCCTCGATGAGCTTCCAAGGCGTCTCCGGGCCGGGATGGTCGAGCGCGCCCTCGTAGGCGACGGTGGTACAACCCATCACCAGCGGTGCATAGACGATGTAGCTGTGGCCCACCACCCAGCCGATGTCCGAGGTGGACCACCAGACGTCATCCGGACGCAGCGCGAAGCACCAGCGGCCCATGGCGTGGACGTGAACCTGGTATCCGCCGTGGACGTGCACTGCCAGCTTGGGCTTCCCCGTCGTCCCCGAGGTGGCGAGGATGAAGAGCGGCTCGTTGGCCTCCATCTCCACGTGATCGCCGCTGCGCCCCACACCGTTCGCGAGGAACTCGCCCCAGTCGACGTGCCGCGGCCCCATCCGCGGCGGCTCGTCTCCGCGCCGCAGCACGACGACGTGCTCGACCTCGGTGACGTCCTGCTCGTCGAGCGCCGCGTCCACGATCTCCTCGAGCCGCACCTCCTTCCCCTTGCGCCAGGTGACGTCGGCGGTGACGACGAGCTTCGACCCGCTCGCCGCGATGCGATCGCCGAGCGCCCTCGCGCCGAAGCCGGCGAACACCGCCGAGTGGATGGCGCCGATGCGTGCGCAAGCGAGCATGGTCACGATCGCCTCGGGGCAGGTGGGCATGTAGATCGTGACGCGGTCCCCCTTCTCGATGCCGAGACCCCGGAGCGCGGCGGCCGCGCGACGCACCTCGTGGAGCATCTGCCCATACGTGAGGACGCGACGCTCGCCCCGCTCGTTCGCGTACACGAGCGCGGCGTGGCCGCCGCGGCCGGCGGCGACGTGTCGATCGAGGGCGTTGTGGCAGGCGTTCGTGCTCGCGCCGGTGAACCACCGGAACTGCGGGAAGCGCCACTCGAACACCCGTTCCCAGCTTCGGAACCAGGGAAGCTCGGCTGCGGCGCGCGCCCAGAATCCTTCGGGGTCCTCCCGGGCCTCTGCGAGCCAGCGGCTGACGATGGGATTGACGAGGTCCATGCGACACCTCACCCTCGGACGTCCCCCAGATCTGCTGTCGCGTGCCGCGCGGCCGCCAGCCCCCCGCTCGCGGCTCGCATGGCAGGTGAGCGGGCGTCCGATCGCTCCTGTGCAGCCGGGTCGGCCTAGCTGCGCAGGGAGTGTTCACGGTCCGTCGCGGGAGCGACCCAAGCGTCCGGCACGGAGCGGGGGCACGCTGCGAGAGCACTCATTACGCCTGTCGGTGCGGAAGTCGGCCCCGCACAAGGAGGATAGTGATGAGAAAGCTCCGGCTAGATTCCGTTCTCGGGCTGGCGATGACTCTCGCAATGGGCCTCGCTCCGTCCGCGCATGCGCAGGACAAGACAATCAAGATAGCCACGCAGACCCCGCTGTCGGGTGGGCAGGCAGCACTGGGGGAGGGCATCAAGCTCGGTACCCAGCTCGCCCTCGACAAGTTCAAGGGGAACCTCGAGAAGCAGCACTTCAAGGTCGTGCTCGTGCCCTACGACGACCAGGCGAAGCCAGACGTCGGCGTGTCCAACGCCCAGAACATCATCGCCGACCAGCAGATCCTGGGCGTCATCGGCCACCTCAACTCCGGCGTCGCGATCCCGTCCTCGGAGGTCTACAAGACCGTCAACCTGGCGATGATCTCGCCGGCCAATACCAACCCGACCGTGACCGACCGCGGCTACAAGGACGTGTTCCGGGTCTGCGGCCGCGACGACGTGCAAGGCGTGGTGGGCTCCGAGTTCGCCCACGACGCGCTCAAGGCGAAATCGGTCTACATCATCCATGACAAGACGACGTACGGGCAGGGGGTGGCCGAGTTCTTCATGGCCGACGCCAAGAAGAAGGGGATCAAGGTCCTCGCCTTCGAGGGCACGGAGGAGAAGTCGAACTTCGACCCGATCATCACTCCGATCAGGGCGAAGAACCCCGACCTCATTTACTTCGGCGGCCTCTACGAGCAGGCGGCGCCCTTCTTCAAGCAGGCCCGCGAGAAGGGCGTGAAGTCGAAGTTCCTCGGCCCGGACGGCCTCGACTCCTCCGACCTGACCAAGATCGCCGGCAAGGCCGTGAAGGGCATGTACTACACGTCCGTCGCCGGACCGGTGACGGTGTACCCAGCCGCGAAGCAGTTCGCCGACGAGTACAAGAAGAACTATGGGAAGAACCCCGAGCCCTTCTCGGCCCAGGCCTACGACGCGACAGCCATCCTCCTCAAGGCCATCGAAGCGGCCGCCCAGGGTGGCCAGGTCCCCACGCGCGACGCCGTGACCGCCGCCATCCGCAACGTGAAGTACACGGGGTTGACCGGAGCGATCGAGTTCGACGCGAAGGGCGATCCGAAGAAGGCCCTCTATTTCGTGCTGCAGGTCGCCAGCGAAGATCCGCAGAAGTGGGGCGAGAACAAGGAAGTGAAGCGGCTCATCATCGCCCCGCCGACCCCAGGTGCATGATCGGGAGCGCGGCGGCCACCCAAGGAGCGGGCCCCCTCGGCGAGGCGCCCGCTCCCGCGAGTCGCGGCTGAGTCCATGGACGTCGAGCTCCTCATCGGCATCCTTCCTCAGGTACTCCTCGACGGCATCATCCTGGGGTTCATGTATGCGCTGATCGCGCTCGGCTACACGATGGTCTATGGCGTGCTCGAGTTCATCAACTTCGCGCACTCCGAGATCTTCATCACCGGCGCCTTCGTCGGCGTCGAGATCCTGCTCGGTCTGCAGGCGACGGGTCTGCTCGAACGCATCCCCTGGCCGATCGTCCTCGTCCTCGTGCTCGTGGCCGGCATGGCCGTGAGCGGCGTGCTGGCCGTCACCGTGGAGCGGGTGGCCTACCGCCCGCTGCGGCACGCGCCGCGCCTCATCCCCCTCATCTCGGCGATCGGCGTGTCCTTCTTCCTGCAGGACTTCATCCGGCTCGTCGAGTCCATCTGGCGGAACGTGTTCAACCTCGTCTATCCCTCGATGGACGCGCTCAACCAGCGGTTCGACCTGACGGCCAGCGTCGACGTCTCCGTCAAGTCTTTGGTCGTCATCGTCGCCGCGCTGGCGATGCTGCTGGTCCTCCACCTCCTCGTGAATCACACGAAGATGGGCACCGCGATCCGCGCCGTGGCCGAGGACCAGGCCGCGGCCAGCCTCATGGGCGTCAACGTGAACAACATCATCTCGCTCACGTTCCTCATCGGGGGCGCCATGGGGGGCGCGGCCGGCGTGCTCTTCGGCGTGCAGTACGGTCTCATCAACCCCTACTCGGGGTTCATCCCCGGCCTCAAGGCCTTCACGGCGGCGGTGCTGGGGGGCATCGGCAACATCCCTGGGGCGATGGTCGGTGGGCTCGTCCTGGGGCTCCTCGAGGCGTTCGCCGCCGCGTACCTGTCCCTCCTGACCGGAGGCGCCTTCGGCGCCGAGTACAAGGACATCTTCGCGTTCGCGGTGCTGATCCTGATCCTCATCTTCCGTCCCAGGGGCCTCCTGGGCGAGGTCGTCCGGGAGCGGGCATGATCGCGCGCTCCATCCTGACGACGGCTTTTCTCGCCGCCTGCGGCCTCGCGGTGGCGATCTTCCCGCGCTCGCTGCTTGCCTTCCTGCTCTTCCAGTCGTCGCTGCTCGTCATCTACCTCGCCCGCATCCCGAACCGGGTGAAGTTGGCGCTCCTGGGCGTGGCGCTGCTCGTGATGATGCCGATCATCGGCGCGCACAACGGCTACTACCTGGAGGTCGCGACGCAGGTCGGCATCTTCGTGGCGCTCGCGCTCGGCCTCAACATCGTGGTGGGGCTGGCCGGGCTCCTCGATCTCGGGTACGTGGCCTTCTTCGCCGTGGGCGCCTACTGCTGGGCCATCTTCGGATCTCCCCAGGCGAACGCGTTCCTCGGGAGCGGGTTCCCGCTCGCGCCGTGGTGGTTCTACGTCTTCCTGTTCGTCGGGCTGGGACTGGCCGCGCTCACCGGCGTGATCCTGGGACTCCCCGTCCTGCGCATCCGCGGCGACTACCTGGCCATCGTGACGCTGGGCTTCGGAGAGGTCATCCGCGTGCTCGCGAACAACCTCGACAAGCCCATCAACTTCACGAACGGCCCGCGGGGCATCACGCCCATCGGCCGCCCCCCGTCGCCGCTCGGCCTCTCCTCCGGCGAGTTCTTCTACCTGCTCGTGCTGCTCATCGTCCTCGTCGTCATCATCGTCAACCGCCGGCTGGAGAGGTCGCACATCGGACGCGCGTGGGAGGCGATCCGCGAGGACGAGCTGGCGGCGCAGGCGATGGGCGTGCCGCTCGTGCGCACGAAGCTCCTCGCCTTCGCCTGCGGCGCGTCCTTCGCCGGCGTCATGGGCGTCGTCTTCTCGGCCAAGCAGATCTTCATCAACCCCGAGTCCTTCACCTTCCTCGAGTCGATCGGCGTTCTCTCCATGGTCATCCTGGGAGGCATGGGCTCCATCCCCGGCGCCGTGCTGGGCGCATCGGTGGTGACGATCCTGAACCTCCAGGTGCTGAAGGGGCTCTCGCTCTGGTTGAACGAGCTCAAGAATGCCGGGGTCTCCGTGTTCGGCTACAGCCTGGCGAACCTGCCGACCCAGCTCGAGCCGGCCAAGTACGAGCGGATGATCTTCGGGATCATCCTCGTCCTCATGATGATCTTCCGGCCGCAGGGCATGCTGCCCGCGCGCCGGCGGCAGCGGGAGCTGGCCGCGCCGCACGCGCCGGAGGCCGCCGGGTCGGCCGCCGGGCCAGCCCCATGAGCGCAGTTCTGGTGGCGCGCGGCGTGACGAAGCGCTTCGGCGGGCTCACCGCCGTGAGCAAGGTGGACTTTGCGCTGGAGTCGGGGATCGCGTCGATCATCGGCCCGAACGGCGCCGGCAAGACCACGTTCTTCAACGTGCTCACCGGGCTCTACGCTCCCGACGAGGGAGAGGTCACGTTCCGTGGACACTCGCTGGTGGGGTTGCGCCCGGACCAGATCACGGCGCTCGGCATCTGCCGCACGTTCCAGAACATCCGGCTCTTCGCGAACATGACCGCGGCGGAGAACGTCCTCGTCGGCATGCACCGGCGCATCGGCCTCGGGCTCAAGGACGTGCTCTTCGGCGGGCTCCGCGTCGCTCGCGAGGAGTCGCGGCTCTGGCATCGCGCCCTGGAGCTCCTCGATCGCGTCGGCCTCCGTGCCGGCGCCAACGAGGTCGCCCGCAATCTCCCCTACGGCGACCAGCGGCGGCTCGAGATCGCGCGCGCGCTCGGCTCCGAGCCGATGCTCCTGCTCCTCGACGAGCCCACCGCCGGCATGACGCAGGGCGAGGCGGCGACGCTCATGTCGCTCCTGCGCCGCCTCATCGCCGAGCTCTCGATCACCATCCTCCTCATCGAGCACAACATGCGGGTCGTGATGGGCGTCTCCGACCGCGTGACCGTGCTCGACCACGGCGAGAAGATCGCGGAGGGCCAGCCGCAGGTGGTACAGGCCGACGCGAAGGTGATCGAGGCCTACCTCGGCCGCGGCTCATGGGATCGCAAGAGGCACCATGCTGAAGATTGAGGATCTCCACGTCTATTACGGAAAGATCCACGCGCTGAAGGGCGTCGCCTTCGAGGTGCGCCGCGGCGAGATCGTCACCCTCCTCGGCAACAACGGCGCTGGCAAGACCACCACGCTGAAGAGCATCTCGGGGCTGCTCGCGCCGCGGCGCGGCCGTATCATGCTGGAGGACCGGCCGCTGTCCGGGGTGCCCGCCCACGAGGTGGTGATGCGTGGCATCGCGCACGTGCCGGAGGGGCGCCGGATCTTCAACCGGCTCACCGTGCGTGAGAACTTGATGATGGGCGCCTACCGCCGGAACGACCACGACGTCGGCGCCGACATGGAGCGGGTGCTCGCGCTCTTCCCGGTGTTGCGGGAGCGCAGCGCGCAGGTGGGCGGCACGCTGTCCGGCGGCGAGCAGCAGATGCTGGCCATCGGGCGCGCTCTCATGGCACGGCCGCGCCTGCTCCTGCTCGACGAGCCGAGCATGGGGCTGTCGCCCGTCATCGTGGAGAAGATCTTCGAGACCGTCGTCGACATCAACCGGCAAGGGACGACCGTCCTGCTCGTCGAGCAGAACGCGGCGATGGCGCTGGCGGTCGCCCACCGCGGCTACGTCCTCGAGACCGGGACGATCGCGCTGACCGGGACGGCGGCCGAGCTGGCCGAGAATCCCGCCGTGCGGCGCGCGTACCTCGGGGAGTAGGG
>DASPZP010000433.1:0-6805 GCA_035636195.1 Anaeromyxobacteraceae bacterium | reverse complement strand
GGCGTGAGACACTCTCAGTCATGAACGACACGCGAGATCTCACGAAGCGCCTCGCCGAGCTGCTCTCCCGGGAGCACGCCGCCCTCGCCGACTTCCTCGTCGCCCTGGCGGACTTCGACCGGGAGCGGCGATGGGTGGAGCTCGGCTACACGAGCCTCTACTATTTCTGCCATCGCGAGCTCGGCCTGTCGAAGGGCGCTGCGTTCTACCGGAAGACCGCGGCCCAGCTCCTCCAGCGCTACCCGGAGGTGGTCGAGCCGCTCAGGGACGGGCGGCTCTGCTTCACGAGCGTGGTGGAGCTCGCGAAGGTCATCACTCCCGAGAACCGGGACGAGGTGGTGCCCCGGTTCTTCCACGCCTCGAAGCGCGAGGCCAAGGCGGTCGCGTCGGAGTTGCGGCCCACGGAGGCTGCGCCACATCGGGACGTCGTCACGGTCCCACAGCTGGCGGCACCCGCGAAGGCTGTGACGCGGCTGGCGGTGGCGACCAGCCACGCGACGCCCGGTGCCGTAGTTCAACCGGACGAACCACGCGGTGAGGTCACGGCCACCCCACCGTACTCGCAGCCGGCTGCGCCTCTCCCGGCCGCCAGGCCCGATGAGGTCGAGCCGCTGACCGGCGACCTGCGCCGGTTCCACACCACCGTCTCCAAGCGCTTCCTCGCCAAGCTGGCAGCGGCGCGCGATGCGCTGTCGCACAGCCATCCCGGAGCCGACACCGAGACGGTGCTCGAGGCCGCCCTCGACCTCCTCCTCGCGGCGAACGACAAGAAGAGGGGGCTCGTGAAGAAGCCCCGGGCGACTCCGGCGCGCCCCTCCGCCAGCCGGCGGCACATGCCTGCCGAGGTGAAGCGGGCCGTCTGGACACGCGATGGCGGGTGCTGCCAATGGCCGGTCGCGTCGGGAGGGGTCTGTGGCTCCACGACCCGCCTCCAGTTCGACCACGTCGTCCCGCTCGCTCGGGGCGGAACGTCCATCGTGAGCAACATTCGGGTGCTCTGCGCCTTCCACAACCAGCTCGCCGCGAAGCAGGCGTTCGGTGAACCGTGGATGAACCAGTTCACCGCGAGACCGTGACGGAATCGGGGAGCGTGTCCTCTCGTGAGCCGATCTTGCGGAAACCGCCTCGAGCGGGCGGTGACGCCTCGACCAGCGACGCTCGTCCGACCAGCGGCGCTCGTCCAGGCGCAGGCATCGGCCGTGCGGCCGCCCTCACTTCACTGCCTGATGCCGCCCGCCGATCTGCCCGCGCGCCGCTGCAATGCGACCCGACCGCGCCCGTTACCCGATCGTGCTCATGAACACCACGCCCGGCTTCCCGCCGGCCGGCGGCTTCAGGGCGCGCTTCAGGGCGTCGAACGACATGGCCACCCACTTCTGGCGGCCGTCGTAGGTCACGGTCAGGTCCACGCCGCGGTCCTGGGCTGCGCGGGCGAACTGGATGAGGGCGGCGATGGTGGAGGAGTTGAAGTACTCGAGCCGCTCGAAGTGCAGCACCACCGCACGGTGCTCCCCGTCGGCGGCAGCGAGGATCTCGTCGAAGAGGGGCGCCAGCACCTTCCCGGCGTCGCGGCTGCTGCTCTTCCCGGTGAGACGGACGTGGAGCAGCCCTGGGGCACTCCGGTCGAGCTCGGCGTTGAGTTCACCCAAGGTGGTGTGATCCACGCGGCCTCCTACTGGGAGCATAGCAGGCCGGTGAGGACCCCACCAAATATGAAGGGTTCATCAGGGAACGAGCAGGCGGGAGACCGCACCAGCGCCGACTCCGAGCGGAATTCCCACCAGCACGTCGAGCGGGTAGTGCGCTCCGAGGTAGACGCGCGACAGGGCGATACCGGTCGCCAGCAGGAGCGAGAGCGGGCCGGCGGCGCATGGCTCGCCGGCTGCAGCGATCGCCACCCCGAACGCGGCCGCGGTGTGGCCGGAGGGGAAGGAGAACGCATCGGGGTTGTCCACCAGCGCCTCGAACCCCGCGATGGCGGAGGTGGGCCGGGCGCGGTTGAGGGTCCGCTTCAGGACCTGGGCCGTGAGCGCGCCCAGCAGCGCGCCGGCGCTGAGGCGCAGCCCCAGATGGACTGCTGGGCGGCGGGCGGTCGCGAGGAGGGCCAGACCGATCAGGGTCCACGAGCGCGCGCCTCCGGCGCCCGTCAGGAGGCGTGCCAGCCGGGTGCGCCACGGGCCGTGGTAGCGGCGGAAATGGAGGAGGAGACGCTCGTCGTAGCCGAGCAGGCGGGCGAGGCGCGCTATGCGTTCCGGTTCGACCGGCGCGCCCTCGAGCGCGCCCTCGAGCATCGCCAGCTCCAGCTGCAACTCACGGCTCTCCATGGGTTCATCCTGACCGCCGATCGGGGCGGATCGGTGTGGTGCGTGCAACATCTTCACGGCGACGACCTCTGGCGACACCTCCTTTTCGGCGCCGTCAGCGCGAGGCCGTGCGGCCCGCCTCCTCGAGCGGGCCGCGGTCGACGAGCCCGGACAGGTCGCCCGGGGGCGCGAACTGGAGCTCCTGCGCGTCCTTCGCCCCGCGCATGAGCTGCTCGGCGAGGGGCTCGGCGTTCGGCTCGAGTCGCGAGAACGCGTCTTGCAGCACCCGATCCGGAAGCGGATGTCCGGTGACCTTTCCATACTCCGCGTTGGCGGCGCGCGCGAAGGCCGCCGGATCCGCCTTCCAGCGGGCGGTGAGCGCGAGGTGCGCGCGGAGGAACGCCACCACGTCCTTTCGCCGGCCCTCCAGCGCGCGGCGGCTCGCCACGACCACCGTCGTCGGGAACTGTCGGTCCGGCCACAGATCGCGCTCGTCGACGAGGATGTGCCCGCCGGCCTCGGCCACGAGCCGCGCCCCCCAGGGCTCGGGCACCCACGCCGCCGCGAGCTCGCCGCGCGCGAAGAGGCCCATGATGTCGGGGTTCGAGATCGGCATGACGCGCACCCCGTCCCGCCCCTCGCCGATGCGCAACCCCTGGTGGCGGAGCCACACGCGGAGCGCGATGTCCTGGGTGTTGCCGAGTTGCGGAGAGGCGACCCGCTTGCCGAGGAGGTCGCGAGGAGCGCGCGCCTCGCGCGTGACCAGCACCGTCCCTCCCGAGGCCGCGCCCGCCACGAGGCGCAGCGCCGCCCCGCCCGAGCGCAGGTACGCGATGACAGCCGGCCCGGGGCCGACGTACGACACATCGACGTCGCCGGCGAGGAGCGCCTCCATCGCCGCTGGCCCGGCGTTGAACTGCCGCACCGCGACCGGCCCGCCCACTTCCCGCGCGAAGAGCCCCTCGCCGTTGCCGACCAGCGCCTGGGCGTGGGTGAGGTTGGGGAACAGCCCGACGCGGAGGGGCGACCCTGCCCCGCCACCCGCCGGCTCCTTCTTGCAGGCCGCGCCCGCGGCGAGGGCGAGGGCGAGTCCGGTGACTACCCATCGGTGCATCGGTCCCCTCCCGCGCATCCTCAGGTGGCCTCTGCCAGTCCCCAGCGCCGCCGGATCCGGACCTCCACGAGCCGGAACAGGACCTGGTCGACCACCGACCCCACCGCCACGATGGCGATCATCACCGCCATCACCTGCGGCACGTCGAGCACCTCGCGCCCCGCCTGCAGGAGCTGACCGAGCCCGCCTGCCACGAAGAGCAGCTCGCCGGCCATGAGCGCGCGCCAGGCGAAGCTCCAGCCGAGCTTGAGCCCGGTGACGATCCCCGGCAGCGCCGCGGGGAGGAGCACGCCGCCGTAGAAGCGCAGGCCGTGGATGCCGAGCACCCCGGACGCGCGCAGCAGGAGCGGGTCGATACCCGCCACGCCGTCCTCGGTCGCGATGGCGATGGCGAGGAGCGAACCCATCACCACCACGAACACGATGGCCTGTTCGGACAGCCCGAACCACAGGAGCGCCAGCGGCAGCCAGCAGATGGAGGGGAGCGCCTGGAGGCCGAGCACGAGCGGCTTCACGGTGGAGTGCAGCCACCGGGAGCGCGCGTTGGCGATGCCGAGCGGCACGCCGATGAGTGCCGAGATGAAATAGCCCTGCCCGAGCCGCGAGAGCGAGCGCAGCACGGCCGCCCCGAGGCGCCCGTCGGCGATCATCCGACCCAGGCTGCCGGCGACAGCGGCTGGACCCGGGAAGAGGTAGTGCGGCCAAGGGCCGATCCTAGAGATGAGCTCCCAGAGGAGGAGGAGCGCCGTCAGGAACACGACCCGCTCGACCAGCGGCCTCTTCATCCGTGTTCTCCTTGGGCGGGATGGGGGGTGGGGTGGGCGTGGCGCGCGCTGCGCGCGAGAGCAAGGCTCGGATTCGGCGCGAGAGCTCCACCAGCGCCTCGTCGTCCGGATCGCGGGGCCGCGGGAGCCGCACCTCCAGGTCCTGCAGCACGCGCCCTGGCCCGCCCGCCATCACCACCACCCGGTCGCCCAGCACGAGCGCCTCGCGGATGTTGTGGGTGACGAAGACGACCGTCTTGCGATCGCGCATCCAGATCTGCTGCAGCAGGTCGTGCATGCTGGCCCGCGTCTGCGCGTCGAGCGCGCCGAAGGGCTCGTCCATGAGCAGCACGGACGGGTCCATGGCGAGGGCGCGGGCGAGCGAGACGCGCATCCGCATGCCCCCCGAGAGCTGGTGCGGGAGCGAGCCGTCGAAGCCGTTGAGCTCCACCCGATGGATGAAAGCGGACGCCCTCGCCTCGGCGTCGGCGCGGCTGAGGCCGCGCGACCGCAGCGCGAAGACGAGGTTCTGCCGCACGGTCATCCACGGGAAGAGCGCCGGATCCTGGAACACCATCATCCGGTCGGGGCCCGGTCCGGTGACGTCCTGGCCCTCGAGCGAGATGTGGCCGCCCGAGGGCTTCACGAGCCCGGCCAGGGCGTAGAGCAGGGTCGACTTTCCGCACCCCGATGGGCCCAGCAGGCAGACGAACTCGCCCGCATGGACGTCGATATCGACCCCGCGCAACGCCTCCACGTCGTTGCGGAACGTGTGCGCCACCCGGCGCATGGCGAGCTTCGCTACCACGCCCTCCCGCGCCCGGGAGGGGACGAGCAGGTTCCGGACCGCAAGCCGCTTGCGGAGGCGCTTGAGCACGTGACGCTGATGATGGGTCGGCGGGTCCGCGTTGGCCCGCTCGCGCGGCGGCTCTCTTGGGGAGCGGGCGAGCCTTCATGAGGCGTACAAGAGGAGCAAGCAGGCGAGCCCGCCGTTTCGCACGCGCCAGGTACGCGCGGGCGCGCCTGGCAGCAGCCGCTCCAGGCCACGGTCCGGCGCGAGCACGGCCGCCCGCCAGCCGGCGGCGCGCGACCGCTCCAGGAGCTGGGCGAGTGCCTTCCAGGAGGCGCTCACCTCCTCGCCGAGGCGGACGCCATAGGGAGGGTTGACCACCACGAGCCCACGCCCCGCCGGGAGCTGGGCCGTCGCCGCGTCGCAGCGCTCGAACCGGATCGACGGGCCGAGGTCACCCTCGGCGGCGTTCTTCTGCGCCAGCCGCAGCGCGCCGGCATTCCGGTCGGAGGCGTGGATGGGCGCTGGCGCGGGTCGCTCCCGCGCGGCGAGCCGGGCCCGGAGCGCCGCCGTCGCCGCCGCGTCGTGGCCGGGCCAGCGCTCGAACGCAAACGAGCGGGAGCGCCCGGGCGCGCGGCGGGAGGCGAGGGCGGCCGCCTCGAGCGCCAGCGTGCCCGAGCCGCACATCGGGTCGAGGAGCGGCTCCGAGCCGTCGTAGCCCGCGGCGAGCAGCATGCCCGCGGCGAGCGTCTCGCGCAGCGGGGCCGCGCCGGTTCGGGCGCGCCAGCCGCGCTTGTACAGGGGCGAGCCGGCTGCGTCGAGCGAGAGGGTGGCGCGGCCTCCTTCCCGGCGCACGGCCAGCGGCGCTCCTGGGCCATAGGTCTTGCGCGCGCTCGCCAGCGCCGCCTCGACCCCCCTGGCCGGCCCGTCGAAGAGCCGCAGGGCGACGGCATCCGAAACCCGCGCGGCGAGGCAGGCGAGCGCCACCGCGCCGCGGCCACTCGCCTCGGCGCCGCCGGGCACGGGCCGGGCGGAGAGGCCGAGCGCGCCGAGCTCCGCGGCCAGGATCTCCTCCAGGCCGGGCGCGCAGGCCGCGAAGATGCGCTCGTCGCCGCTCACCCTGCCGCTCTATCACGGCCTCCGGCCGCGCGGAGCGCGCGCGGCTCGCCAACGGCCTCGATTTCGGTTAAGAACCCGCGAGCCGTCGCGGCCGCCTTCCCCAGCGCGCGCGGCACTCCCCACATGATCTCCGTTCAGAATGTCAGCAAGGCCTTTGGCCCGAAGAAGCTCTTCGAGGACGTGAACGTCGCCTTCCCCCCCGGGCGACGCTACGGCCTCACCGGCCCGAACGGCGCCGGCAAGACCACCTTCATGAAGATCCTCTCCGGCGACGAGGAGCCCGACTCGGGCGACCTCCTCCGCCCGAAGCGGCTCGGCATCCTGCGCCAGGACCAGTTCCGCTACGAGGATGACCGGGTGGTCGACGTGGTGTTGATGGGCAACCCAGCGCTCTGGTCGGCCATGCAGGAGAAGGACGCGCTCCTCGCGAAGAGCGACATCTCCGACGACGACGGCCACCGGCTGGCGGAGCTGGAGGCGGTGATCGGCGAGGAGGACGGCTACACCGCGGAGGCCACAGCGTCCGAGCTGCTGGAGGGGCTCGGCATCCCGCAGGAGGCAAACGAGCAGCCCATGCGCGCCCTCGCGGGCGGCTACAAGCTGCGCGTGCTGCTGGCGCAGGCGCTCTTCGGGCGGCCGCAGGCGCTCCTGCTCGACGAGCCCACCAACAACCTCGACATCGAGTCCATCCGCTGGCTGGAGAAGTTCCTGCACG
>DASPZP010000432.1:0-2334 GCA_035636195.1 Anaeromyxobacteraceae bacterium | reverse complement strand
GCCCTCTGCGCAATTGAGGCAAGCGCTCTTGGCGGAGCGGAGCGCCTCGTCGCGCAGCTTGGCGTCGCGGAGTGACGCGCGTCGCACCGCGAGCAGGAGCTCCACCGCGACTCCGTAGGCGAGCAACCTGTGGTGAGGGAGAGCGGGAGAGACTGAGGAACTGGAGGAGGTGGGAGAGCTGGAAACCCGAGGGAACAGCGTGTCGTTCATGGCCGGCGGCTCCTTTCGCGAGCGGCAAGGAGACGGCGGCCATGAACGCCCCGGTTCCACGTGCGAGAGCGAACCTCGGATGGCAGGCGCAGTGCCAGCCGACGGCTGGCGCGAGCCTGCGTAACCAAGCGTCCGACCACGACACCGACCGCAGAATCCGCCCTCCCCGACCCTCTCCCCGCTACGCGGGGCGAGGGAGAAGGCCACCTGACCCTCGGCCTCGACCCCCTCACCCCAACCCTCTCCCCCGCAGGGGGAGAGGGGGAAGGCCCGACCCCGACCCCGACCCCGACTCCGACTCCGACCGCGACCGCGACCCCACCTCGGCCGTCCTTCGCTTTTCGTCGCCAGCGCGGTACCTCTAGCCGCGATGCCGACCGCCCCTCTCTCCACGCTCTCGGCCCAGCTGCCGGCGGGCAGCGAGCGCCTTGCTCCCGACGCCATCCTCGACCGCTTCGTGTCCTGGGTGAGCGCGACCGGGCTCGAGCTCTATCCCGCGCAGGAAGAAGCCATCCTGGCGCTCCTCGACGGCCGGCACGTGGTGCTCGCCACGCCGACCGGATCGGGCAAGTCGCTCGTCGCGACCTTCCTCCACTTCCAGGCCATGGCGCAGGGGAAGCGCTCCATCTACACCTGCCCCATCAAGGCGCTCGTCAACGAGAAGTTCTTCGCGCTGTGCCAGATCTTCGGGGCGGAGAACGTCGGCATGATGACGGGCGACGCGGGCATCAACCGCGACGCGCCCATCCTCTGCTGCACGGCCGAGATCCTGGCCAACATGGCGCTCCGCGAGGAGCGCCCGCGGGCCGACGCGGTCGTGATGGACGAGTTCCACTACTACGGCGATCGCGAGCGCGGCCAGGCCTGGCAGGTGCCGCTCCTCCTGCTCGAGGACACCACGTACCTCCTCATGTCCGCCACGCTCGGCGACGTGTCCTCCATCTCCGACGGCATCCGCCAGCTGACCGGACGCGAGGTGAGCGAGGTGCGGAGCACCCTCCGGCCGGTGCCGCTCGAATTCCTCTATGGCGAGAAGCCGCTCCACGAGGCGATCGAGGAGCTCGTCTCGGCGCAGCGGGCCCCCGTCTACCTGGTGAACTTCACCCAGCGCGCAGCGGCGGAGCAGGCGCAGAACCTCATGTCCGCCAACTTCTCCACGAAGGAGGAGAAGGAGCGCATCCGCGCGGCGCTCGACGGCGTCCGCTTCGATACGCCGTTCGGCAAGGACGTGCAGCGGTACCTGCGGCACGGCATCGGGCTCCACCACGCCGGCCTGCTGCCGCGATACCGGCTGACGGTGGAGAAGCTGGCCCAGGGTGGGCTCCTCAAGGTGGTCTCGGGCACGGACACCCTCGGCATGGGCGTGAACATTCCGATCCGCACGGTGCTCTTCACCCAGCTCTGCAAGTTCGACGGGCAGAAGACAGTCATCCTCTCCGTCCGCGACTTCCACCAGATCGCGGGACGCGCCGGCCGCAAGGGCTTCGACGAGCGCGGGTACGTGGTGGCGCAGGCCCCCGAGCACGTCATCGAGAACAAGCGGCTCGCCGAGAAGGCCGCCGCCGGCAAGAAGGTGGTGAAGAAGCAGCCGCCGCAGAAGGGGTTCTTGCCCTGGGATCGCACCACGTTCGAGCGGCTGCAGACGAAGCAGCCGGAGCCTCTCACCGCGCGCTTCGACATCGGGTTCGGACTCCTGCTCGACCTCGTCCAGAGCACGACCACCCGCCGCGGCGGCGGCTACGGACGGCTCGTGGAGATGATCGCCCGCTCGCACGGGACCCCCTACGCGCAGGAGAAGCTGCGCCGGCTCGCGGCCGAGCGTTTCCGGACGCTGCGCCGGGCGGGCCTCGTCGAGCTGCACGCCCTCGAGGGTTACCGCGGCCGGTACGTCCGTCCCGCCGCCGACCTGCAGCAGGACTTCTCGCTCCGCCAGACCCTCGCCCTGTGGCTCCTCGACACGCTCCCCGAGGTCCCGCGCGACGCGGAGACCTACGCGCTCGACGTGCTCACGCTGTGCGAGTCGATCCTGGAGAACCCCGACGCCGTGCTGTGGAAGCAGCTCGACGTGGCGCGGGGCAAGGCCGTCGCCGAGATGAAGGCGAAGGGCATGGAGTACGACGAGCG
>DASPZP010000431.1:0-10395 GCA_035636195.1 Anaeromyxobacteraceae bacterium | reverse complement strand
CGCCGTCGTGCAGCACCGGCTCCAGCTGCGTCGACAGCAGCTGTGCTGTCGTGGGCGTGTTGCACTCGCCCATTTGAAGCAGAGGCCGTGGCCGGGGGCCGGGGTCTCGCAGCACGCGCGCCAGGAGGTCGGCCAGGCCTTCGCGCACCTCGTCCCCGCAGACGTGGTCGAGCCACCGGGTCCCGATGATGGACGCGCCGAGGCAGGACGGCGCTCCACCGTTCTGCTCTGCGTGGCGATCCCAGGCCTCGTTCACGAAGAGAAACGTCCCCTGCGAGTCGAGCAAGCAGGCGGGACCCTTCTCAGCGGCGAGGTTCCGGATGGCAGTGGCGATGGCGCTGTGGTGGGGTACGTTCCGCACGCGCCTCGCTATTGCGAGGCGGGTGCCAGCAGCAAGCCCTTGATCTGCCTGCGATGTTTCTAGGGTTTGGCCGACCCCGGGGCGGCGGTGCTACAGCGCCTTGCGCAACGGCGCCGCAGGCAGCTCTTCGAAGAAGGGCGCGCAGCGACCGAGGAAGCCGGTCAGGAACGAGGACGCGGCGGGGTCGAGCCGCTCAGCGAACATGCCCGGCAGCTCCTCCCGGCAGGAGGCGACGCTCACCGCGTATGCGGCCGGCGTGAGCGTGCCGTCGAGCAGGCGGTAGCGCAGGTACAGGAGCCACGTCTGCACCACGTCGCTCATGCAGTACCCCGCGATGCGGTCGAGCGCGCCCTGCGCATAGAGGAGCGACACGTCCTTCCCCGCCACGCTCTCCTTTCCTGGGAGGCCGACCAGCTTGGCGTACAGGTCGAGCGGCGCCGCCGGCGCGCTGCCGCCGTTCGTGAGGAGGTCGAAGAGATCGTCGTGATCCCGCTGCCCGGCGGGCGGGCCGCCCCGGTGCGGAGCCGGGAGCGACAGGCCGAGCTTCAGCGACCGCAGCTCCAGCACGGGTAGATCGAACCCGCGGCCGTGGAAGGTGACCAGCGTGCGCCCCGTCAGCCGGTCCCAGGTGCGCGCCAGGAAGGCCTCCTCCGAGCCGCGCCGGTCGGTCCAGCAGCCCACCTCCGCCACCACGAGCGCGCCGTCGCGCTCGACCGCCTCGAGCGAGCAGGCCACCACCGGGCGGTGGTACGGGAGCGGCAGGAAGTCGCTCCGGCCGCCGCTCTGGGCGCGTCGCGCGGCGAGGAGCCGGCCGAGCTTGTCGGGATACGGGCGGTCCGGCTCGGCGTCCACGGCCGCGACGAGGTCCTCGTCGGGCACGGTTTCCAGATCCAGCGCCAGGTAGCGTCTCACGCTTCGCAGCGTGCCAGAGCCCCCTGACACCCTTTCACTGTGGGAAGGAGCGCGGCGGCGCGTCCTCGAAGCCGGTCCCGTCGAGCGCCTCCAGAAAAGCGACCAGCGGGCGGACGTCGAAGGGGAAGATGCGCACCTCGTGCATCGCCGGATCGAGCCAGGGGTTCGCCGCGATCTCGAAGTAGCGGAGGACGGAGTCGCGCAGGTCGGGCGAGGAGCCGTCGTGCATGTAGGGCGGGCGCCGGGCCACGTCGCGCAGGGTCGGCGTCTTGAACGCCCCGACGTCGCGCGGATCGCGGGTGACGGCGTAGCGGCCGAGGTCCTGGAACCCGAGCCGCACGCCGTCCTGGGGCGGCTCCCACCCGATCCCGACGTTGTGGAACTTGCCGTCGGTCAGGTTCGGCCCCACGTGGCAGGCATTGCAGCGGCCGCGGCCGAAGAAGATCTCCATCCCGGCCGCCGCCTCGGCCGTGAGCGCGGCGTCGTCGCCCGCGTTGTAGCGGTCCCAGGCCGAGCCTCCCGACAGCCGCGTCGCCTCGTAGGCAGCGATGGCGTCGGCGATGCGATCGATCTCGAGGCGATCGTCCCCGTAGACCTCGCGGAAGGCGCGGCGGTAGCCGGAGAGCCCCGCCACCGTCCTCAGCACGCCCTCGTGCGTGTTGCCCATCTCCACCGGATTCACCATGGGCCCCTTGGCCTGCTCGGCCAGCGAGGCGGCGCGCCCATCCCAGAAGTAAACGCCAGCGAGCGGGAACGCGGCGTTCACGATGGGCTGCGACTTGCGCGTGCCCTGCTGGCCGCCGATGCCGGTGGAGCGGGGCTTCGCCTCGGAGAAGGCGAGCGCGGGCACGTGGCACGTGGCGCACGAGATGGTGCCGTCGCGCGAGAGCCTGGCGTCGAAGAAGAGCCAGCGTCCGAGGCGGACCTTCTCGGCGGTCACCTCCACGCCGCGGGCGCGGGCGAAGACGATCGGCATGCCGAGCGGCGGAGTGGGGAGCGCCTGCACCGGGTTGTCGCGCTCCCACGGGGGGACGGCGCCCTCGCCAGGGCGGCCCACGGCGCGGCATCCGCCCGCCACGAGGAGCAGGAAGGCGAGCCTCGTGCTGCGGGGAAGCGAGCGTCTCACGCGGCCATCGTACGGCAGGCCCGGTCCGGGCGCCCTCATCACCTCAACCGGCCAGGGCGGCGGGGGACAAGCCCCCGCCCTACCAGCCCGAAGTAGGGCGGGGGTTCATCCCCCGCCGCAGCACCCGATCGGGCGCGGTGGGCGCTGCCTCACCCGGTGGCCGACACCACCGCCGCCGCGCCGCTGTAGCAGAAGGCCGAGAGCGCCGCCACGAGGTCGCCCGCGTCACAGGGCTTGAGGAGGCGCGGGTTCTCGACGCCGGCCAGAAAGGCGCGCGTCTCCTCGGTGAACGCGCCGCCGGTGAGGAAGACCATCTGCCGGGCCAGCGCCGGCCGAACCCGCGCCACCTCGGCGTGGAAGGCCGGGCCGCCCAGCTCCGGCATCATCACGTCGCACAGCACCGCGTCGAACCGCTCGCCGGCGCGCAGCACCGCCAGCGCCTGGCGCGGGCTCGTGTGCGGCACCACGTCGAACCTGCGCGAGAGGAGCCGGTAGAGGGAGGCGACCACCAGCGGCTCGTCGTCGACCACCAGCACGCGCGGCCGATCACCGGTGGCCGGGCGCAGCGCCAGGCGCGCCTGGCTGGTGAGGGCCGGCAGCCGCACGCGGTACACGGCGCCCTCCGCCGCCGGTTCGACCTCGATCTGACCACCGAGGGCGCCCACCAGCCCGTGGCAGACGGCGAGGCCGAGGCCCCGCCCCGCGTCGCCGCTGCTCCACGCCTCGTAGAAGGGATCGAAGACGTGGGCGAGCGAATCCGGATCGAGGGCGCGGCCGGTGTGCCGGACCTCGATGAGCGCGCCGTCGCCGTCGCGGCGGGCGACGACGCGGACCTGCTCGCGGTCGCTGCCGCCCTCGCCGAGCGAGCGCGACGCGTGCAGGCACAGGTGGGCGAGGAGCTGGCCCAGCCGCGCCGGTGGACCGGCCACCCAGAGCGGCTCGCGCGGCAGCTCCACCGTGAGGCGCGCCCGCGAGCGCACCTCGGGCGAGACCAGGCGCTGGACGTGCTGCAGCACGTGCCCGACGTCGGCGACGCCCGTGCTGCTCCCCCGCTCCTGCGCGAAGTCCTGCAGGTCGCGGACGATGTCCGCCACCCGGCGGCACGCCTCGCCCGACTCGGCGAGCGCCGAGAGGAGCTCCTCGAGAGGGGGGTCATCCGTGGCGGCCCGCTGCGAGAGGGCGGCGGGGAGGTTGTCCTTCAGCCAGGAGAGGTTCGTCAGGGCGATGGCGAGCGGGTTGTTCACCTCGTGGGCGACGCCGCCGGCCAGTCGCCCCACTGCCGCCAGCCGGTCGGAGACGTCGAGATGAGTGCGCGCCACCTCCAGCCGGCGCGCCGTCTCGGCCAGCTCGGCGCTGCGCTGCTCGAGCTGGCTCGTGCGCTGCTCGACGAGCGCGCGCAGCACTTGCCGGGAGGCGTCATCGTCCACGAACGCGCGCTGGACGTGGGCGCTCATACGGGCGGCGAAGGTGACGAGCGCGATCCCGACCGCGAGCGCCGCCCACCAGGCGCCGAGCGCGAGCGCTCCCCCGGTCAGCGCCGCGAGCAAGAGGACGGCCGCGAACGCCCCGGCCCATCGCGCTCGCGCGCTCATGTCTCCCCTCCAGAGCTCGGGTCGTGGACCGCCGCCACCTGGCTGCCGCCGCGCTCGTGCGCGTCCGCGGCGCGCGCCGCGGCGTCCGCTCGCAGCCGCTCGAGCGCGATGCCCCCCGCGCGCCCGGCGGCCACCCCGATGCTGAGCGGCAGGCGCGGTCCGCCGGCGGAGATGCGCGCCAGCAACCGCCCCGCGACGGCCTTCGCCCCCGAGAGCTCGGTCTCCGGGAGGAGGATGAGCACCTCGCCGCCGTCGCCCGGACCGAGCAGGTCGGTGGTGCGGACGCAGCGGCGCAAGAGCCCCACCAGCGCGGCCGCGCGCTCGGGCGGGAGGACCACGTCAGGGATCGCGAGGAGGAGGGCCATCGATTCCCCGTGCGTCCGGGCGTAGTCGAAGGCCAGGCGCAGGGCGCCCTCGAGCGCCTCGCCGCTCTCGACGCGGGCGCCGGGTTCGGGGGCGGCCGGCGACACTCCCAGCGCGGCCGGGAGCCGCCGCGCCTCGGCCATCACGGCGTCCACCTGGGCGGGGCCGCCCAGGTCGATGTCGAAGTCGCCGGCGGTCTCCGGGATGGCGAGGGCCATGCGCGCCAGCACGCCCTCCAGCTCCGCGTCGCCCAGCCCGAGCCGGGCGCGCGCCGAGTCCAGGGCGGGCCGCAGGCCGCCCTCGCCCGGCGCGGTCCAGATGTCGGCCAGCAGGCCGGAGAGTGCCACGCACCGGAGGAAGTGCGCCTCGCCGGCCGGCGCGCTCGGGTCGGGGGGCAGGTGGCTACCGCCCACCGCATGCTGGAGGAGCGGGGGCAGGCGCCAGGCCCGGGCGAGGAGCGCGCCGACCGAGGCGTGGTCCGCTTGCCACAGCTCACGCTCGAGGCGGGCGAGCGCCTCGTGCTCGCCACCGGCCCGGGTACAGAGCTCGCCGTACTCGCGCGGGAAGACCTCCGCCAGCGCCAGCATGCCGATGTCCTGCAGCAGCGCCCCCAGGAACGCCTCCTCCGGGTCGAGGCCGCCCTCGGCCGCCTCGGCCAGGGTGCGGCTCGCCAGCGCCGAGAAGACGGCTCGCCGCCAGAAGGCGCTCCGGTCGAAGCCGCCCTCGTCACGACGCCTGCCGCGCACGAGCGCGAAGGAGAGGGCGAGCGCCACCACGGCGTTCGAGCCCAGGAGCGGCACGGCGCGGGCGAGCGTCCCCACCTTCCCGCGCGCCGCCAGCGACGCGGAGTTGGCGGCCCGCAGGACGCGCGCGGCCAGGGACGGGTCGGTCGACAGCACGTCGGCGATCTTCCAGAGGTCGATCTCGTCGGCGTGGCAGAGGCGCAGGACCTCCAGCACCGCCGCGGGCAGAGAGGGCAAGCGCGGCGAGGCGAGGATGCGCCGCTCCAGCTCGGGCGCGACGGCGAGGGCGGGCATCATGACTTCGCCTCCTGCAGCGCGACGGGTTTCGAAGAGGTCGGGCGGCGATGGCCGCCCCGGGAGTGGTCGAGCGCCTCGCTGGTCGCCTGGACGAGCGCGGCCAGGGAGGGCCACGGTGACCGCGCGTCGAGGGTGGCGAGGCCGATGGAGAGCGAGGCCCGGAGCGGCTCGCCGCCCGGCGCGCGCATGACGAGCTCGGCCACGCTCCGCCGGCACCGCTCTGCGACGCGCGCGGCGGTGGTTTCGTCGGTGCCGAGCAGCGCCAGCAGCAGCTCGCCGGCACCCCAGCGCACGGCGAGATCGCCGTCGCGCAGTCCCAGCCCCAGGCAGGCGGCGATCGCCTGCAAGAGGGCGTCGCCGGTGGCCGTCCCGAAGCCGTCCTGCACGAGCGCCAGGTGCTCGACGTGGAAGAGCGCGAGGGAGAGCGGCCGCCCGGCCCCGCGCGCCTCGTCGAAGAGCGAGGCCAGGGCGAGCTCGCCCGCGGCGCGGTCGGAGAGGCCGGTGAGCGCGTCACGTCGTCCCTGCTCGCACAGCCCCGCCCTCGAGCTCCGGGTCCGGCCGGCGCGCCGCGGCCGGTGGGCGGCGCGGAACGAGAGGAGGACGAGCGTCTCCCGCGCCTGGGCGACCAGCTCGCCGCGGGCGTCGGCGTCGAGCCCCTCCTGCCGGGGAGGCAACGCCGAACGGGCGGCCGCGGCCGCCGCGCGGGCGAGGTCGAGCGCGGCCGGGGCGACGTTCGCCCGGTCCGCCGCGCGCGCCGCCTCGATGGGCGCGTCCTGGAGCAGGCCGCCCAGCGCGGCGCAGGCTGCGAGCGGGGCACCCGCCGCGAGCAGGCTGGCTGGCTCCTCGTGGCTCCGCGCCACCGCGTCGACGACGGCTGCGGGGACGTTCCACGCCCGCGCGAGGAGCGCGCCGGCCGCCGCGTGATCGGCGCCGAGGCGCTCGCGCTCGAGCCGCGCCAGGCGCGCGTGATCTCCGCCCGCGTGCTCCGCCAGCGCGGCGTGCTCGCGCCCCAGCACCTCGTGCAGCGCGAGCGCCCCGAGGTCCTCCAGCAGGCCGGCCACCGCGGCGGTCGCCGGATCGACGCCGAGCGCGGGTCCGAGCGCGCTCGCGGCGGCGGAGGCGGCCACGGCGCGCCGCCACCAGGCGTCCTCGTCGAAGCCTGCTGCCGGAGTGCCGGGCGGCCCGCGGTCGAGCGAGAAGGAGAGGGCGGCCGTCAGGAGCGCCGCGGGGCCCAGCGCGCCGGCCGCGGCCGCGAGGCTCGGCGGCGGGCAGTCCTCCGGGGACGTCACCGCTGCCGCGAGCCCGAGCACCTTGGCGGCGAGCGCCGGATCGCGAGCCACGGCGTCCCGCACCTGCATGGCGTCGGGCGCCTGCTGCCGGCACAGCGCGAGCAGCTCGAGCGCGACCGCCGGCGCGGTCGGCAAGCCAGGGCACGCGAGCAGCCGGCGCTCGATGGTGCGGTCCATGCGCGTCAGGCCTCGCCCACCGGCGCCGCCCGATCGGCCCGGGCCGACACGACCGCCAGCGCCTGCCGGGCGCGCTCGAGGACCCCCTCCACCTGGACCGGTGTGGAGAGCGCCACCTCGAAGAGGCCCGTCACCTCCGGCAGCGCCGCGGCGGTGCGTTCCAGCGCGGCGTGCAGCGCGGCCGGAGAGATCCCCAGCAGGCGCTCGGCGGCAGCCGCGGCCGGCGCAGGATCGCGGCCGGCCAGCACCTCTGCCATGAGCCCGGCCACGTGGACGCAGCTCACCGCGGGGGCGAGCGCCGGAGGATCGCTCGGCCCGACCGGCGGGTCGTGCGAGCCGCGGCTCGTCTCCAGCACCAGGCCGGGCAGGTTCCAGCGCGAGAGCAGGAACGCGCTCACCTCGTCGTGGCTCGCGCCGAGCGCCGCGCGCTCGAGGTTCGCCAGCGCGGCGTGATCGTCCGCGCTGGCGGTGACGAGCGCCCCGTAGTCGTCCTGGATCTCCGCCAGGACGAGCATCCCGAGGTCCTGCAGGAGCGCGCACAGGAAGAGCTCCTCGCCGTCCAGCTCGCGCCCGTCGACGAGCGCCCGGGCGGCGGCGGCGGAGGTGAGGGCGCGCCGCCAGTAACGGTCGTGATCGAAACCGCCGTGCTGGCCGCGCCGCCGCGTCGCGACCAGCGAGAAGCTGAGGGCGAGCGTGAGCACGCTGTTCGTGCCGAGCAGCGTCAGCGCGCGGGTGAGCGTCGTGACGGGGCTGCGGGCGGCGATGGAGGCCGAGTTGGCGGAGCGCAGGATCTTGGCGGTGATGGCCGGGTCCTTCTCCAGCGTGCGCACGAGTGAGCGCAGCTCGACCTCGTCCGCCTGGCACAGCCGCACGACCTCCAGCGCGACCGCCGGGACGCTCGGCAGGGTCGTGCAGGCGGCGATGCGCTGCTGCAGATGGACGTCCATGTGCGCTCCGGGATCCTCGTGCGGACGGCCAGGAGCAGTGCAATGGGTAGACCGCGGCCCAGCTCGGCTCCGGGCGACCGGCCGAGCAGAATCGCCCGGCCGCAGGCCGGGATGCGCCGCTCGCCATCGATATCGGCCTGCGCGGACGGGTGACGCGGCTCGGCCCCGGGGTGAACCCTCACCCGGAGCCCAGGTCTCCGCCGAACCTACTTCGTGGCGTCCGTGGCGTCGTCGACGCGGTCGCCTGACGCGAGTGGCGCGACATCTTCCCGAAAACGTGAGCCGATGCCGCCGGAGTGGTCGGGGCGGCTGCCCGCGAAGGGCGGCGGTGGTAAGAGACGGGCTCACCGCACTGGAGCCGCGATGTCCATCCTCCGCCCCTTCCGAGCGCTGCGCCCCGCCCCCGAGCACGCCGTCCGCGTGGCCTCCCCGCCCTACGATGTCATCAACACCGCCGAGGCGCGGGCGATGGCGAAGGGGAACGCCGACAGCTTCCTCCGCGTCTCACGCCCGGAGATCGACCTGCCCGAGGGGACCGACGAGCACGCCTCCGAGGTGTACGAGCAGGCGCGCAGGAACCTGGCCGAGCTCACCCAGCGCGGCGTGCTGCGGCGGGAGGCGTCGCCGCGCTTCTACGTCTACGCGCAGAAGATGGGGGAGCACCGGCAGACCGGGCTCGTCGCCTGCGCATCGGTGGAGGAGTACGTCGCCGACGTCATCAAGAAGCACGAGAAGACGCGCCCCGACAAGGAGGACGACCGCACCCGCCACATCGCGGCGCTCGCGGCGCACGACGAGCCGGTCTTCCTCACCTACCTCGCGCGCGCGGAGCTCGACCGCGAGATCGAGGCCGTGAAGCGGGCCGCGCCGGAGTACGACCTCGTCACGCCGGATGGCGTCGAGCATCGGCTGTGGGTGGTGCCGCCCGAGGCGGGCGGCCGGATCGAGGACCTCTTCCGCAAGGTGCCGGTGCTCTACGTCGCCGACGGCCACCACCGCTCGGCAGCGGCGGCCCGCGTACACACAGAGCGGGTGGGGCAGCCCGGCGAGCACGACGTCTTCCTGGCGGTCGTGTTCCCGCACGATCAGATGCAGATCCTGGCCTACAACCGGCTCGTGCGCGACCGGCAGGGCCGCTCGCCGGAGGCGCTGCTGGGCGAGCTGAGGAAGAAGCTGGAGGTCACGCCGGCGGACCGGCCGGCCCCCGACGCGCCCCTCTCCTTCGGCATCTACTGCGGCGGGCGCTGGTGGCGTGCGCGCGTGAAGCCGGGCTCGTTCGACGCGAAGGACCCGGTGGCGGCGCTCGACTGCTCCATCGCGCAGGACCAGATCCTGGCGCCCATCTTCGGCATCGCCGATCCGCGCCGCGACACGAACGTCGATTTCGTGGGCGGCATCCGGGGCGCGGCCGAGCTGGAGCGGCGGGTCCGCGACGAGGGCTGGTCGCTGGCGCTGCACCTCTTCCCGACCCGGATCGAGCAGCTCATGGCCGTCTCCGACGCCGGCCTCCTCATGCCGCCCAAGAGCACCTGGTTCGAGCCCAAGCTGCGGAGCGGGCTGTTCGTGCATCCGTTCTGAACTCGGCGCTCGAGGATTCGCTAGGAGTTGCGGCCTCTGCTCCGCAGTTCGGGGAGCCAAATGTCCCGCCGCCGGATCGCTCGGAGGTGGGGTCCGCAGTCCGCCAGCAGTCCGGGGCCGCGGATTTTCCGGTTTCAAGCCCTCCGGCGGCGCCTGAACGGCGGCCGTCGGTGCGCCCGCGAACGCCCGCGTGATCCCCTCCCGCACGTCGCGGTCGTCGAGGTGGCCGTACGTGTGGATGGTGAGCCGCACGTCCGAGTGGCGAAGGGCCTTCTGCGCGACGGCGGTGCCGGCTCCACGGACGACGGCGGTGCCGAAGGAGTGGCGCGTCCCGTGGAAGGTGACGTGGCGTGGGATGGCCTTCGCCCAGACGTCGCGGCGCGGGAAGAGGAGCGCGCCCGGTGAGGCGAGCGGCGCCTCGAGCCGAGAGCGGCGCGGCGATCGGGATGGGCACGGCCTTCCCGCCCTTCGTGCGCGGCGCCTCCCAGGAGCGCCAGATCATGAAGACGCCGCTCTCGAGATCGACGTCCTCCTTCAGGAGCCCGAAGATCTCTCCCTCGCGGAGGCCGGCATAAAGCCCCGTCGCGACCGGTCCTCGGGGGGGCTGCCGGCGCCGCGATGGGGCGGCAAACTACTTACGAGCCTGCTCGCCGACTTTCGTGACGCGAGCAGTGCGGACGAGCTCCCGCAAGATCACCGACGCCGTCACGCCGCGACGCTTCGCGAGCGCCTGCAGCTTCGACATCTCCTGGTCATCGAGACGCACGCGGTAGACGTGAGTGCGGGGGCGGCGGGTCGCCTGGGGTTCGTAGACGACCTCCTCGCCGCCAGTGTCCATCGCGTCGTCGAAGTCGTGGGAGAGCCAGAAGCGCTCTTCCTCTGTCGCGGTCGCGAACTTCGGGAGGGGCTTGCCGGGCGCCCAGCGCTTCGTCGCGTTCTGCGGCTTCTTCTTCATCGCAGCTTTCGCAGCTCCGCCGCCGACTGCACGAGTCCCCGGCTCTCGAGCGTGC
>DASPZP010000430.1:0-1696 GCA_035636195.1 Anaeromyxobacteraceae bacterium | reverse complement strand
AGGGCGATCGGTTGACGCGGTCTGCGGCGCTCGTTCGCGCGTACCCGAAAGACCTGGCTGTCCTCGCGCCGCGTCTCTCGTCGATCAATGCTCCCGTCGCAATCGTTGTCGGTCGGAACGATCCGTACGGGCTCGCTCGGGACGCGGCGCTTCTGCGCGAACGACTGCCGCATGCGCGCCTGGATGTTCTCGAGGCTGGTCACTGCGTTTGGGAGGAGCGAGCGCCCGAGTTCGAGTCGATCGTCACGCGATGGGTGAGCGGCGGCTTCGAGGGTAGCAGCACCCGATGAGGTGGACCTATGTCATCGACCAAGACCGTGAGTAATACGACCGCGCCCACGCAGTTTCTGCAGGTGAATGGCCATTCGTACGCGTACCGGCGGTTCGGCAACGGCTCCGGGCGACCGTTGCTCTTCCTGCAGCACTTCACCGGAACGCTCGACAACTGGGATCCAGCGGTGACCGATCCGCTCGCGTCTGGACGAGAGGTCATCCTGTTCGACAACGCCGGCCTGGGCCGCTCCAGCGGGGAAGTACCTCCGACGGTCGCGGCAATGGGGCGGCACCCCATGGCCTTTCTCGAGGCGCTCGGGATCGAGAAGTGCGACGTCCTCGGGTACTCGCTCGGCGGGATGGTCGCGCTTCAGATGGTGCAGGACCGGCCGTCGATCTTCCGGAGGATGATCCTCGTCGGGACCGCGCCGCGAGGCGGCGAGGACATCATGCACCTCGAGAAGCCGAGCCTGACGAAGCGCATCCAGGACCCGACCAACCGCGGGTACGACGTCTTGAGGAAGATCTTCTTCACAGCTTCGCCCTCGAGCCAGGCCG
Organism: Anaeromyxobacteraceae bacterium; assembly: GCA_035636195.1. Classification (GTDB taxonomy): domain Bacteria; phylum Myxococcota; class Myxococcia; order Myxococcales; family Anaeromyxobacteraceae; genus Anaeromyxobacter_A. Next base: position 865 of record DASPZP010000430.1, on the reverse strand, counting down.
CGGGGGAGGCCTTCGTCCGGAGGCTCTCAAAGCGCAAGGACGACCTCGAGCCTGTCTCGGGCCCCAAGGTCGCGAACGCTCAGATGGCGGCCTTCCGCGACTGGGAACAGTTCGAGGGCGAGCGGTTCGCCGAGCTCAGGGGCATCCGTCACCCCGCGCTGGTCGTGAACGGTGTCGGCGACGAGATGATCCCCGTCTCGAACTCCTACCGGCTCGGCGAGAACCTGGCGAACGCGGTCTTGCTTACGTACCCCGACGCGGGGCACGGCTCTCTCTTCCAGTATCCGGAGTCTTTCACGAGACACGCGGCGGCGTTCCTGTCCTCCGACTTCGAGTCGGCCGCCTTCTGAGCGCGAGCCGTAGCTATTAAGGAGCAGCCATGAAGGGGGCGAGGCGGCGAACGTGAAACCGGGTGTGACGGTCGCTGTCGTCGGAGACGGCGCAGTCGGGCTTCTCGCGATCCTATCGGCCAAGCAGATGGGTGCCGAGCGCATCATCGCCATGAGCCGCCATGAGGTGCGACAAGGGCTCGCCCGCGAATTCGGGGCTACCGACGTCGTGACGGAGCGAGGCCAGGACGGCGTGTCGCGAATCAAGGAGATCACGAAGGGAGTCGGCGCCGATTCGGTGCTCGAGTGCGTCGGCACGTCGGAGTCGATGGGGCAGGCGCTCGGCGCCGTCCGTCCAGGCGGTTACGTCAGCTACGTCGGTCTCCCGCACGGAGTGCAGCTCGATGGGCAGCAGCTGTTCTTCACGCACGCACACCTGCATGGGGGTGCGGCGCCCGTGCGCCGCTACCTCCCACAGTTGATCAACCTGATCTTCCTTCGCAAGATCGCGCCCGCGAAGGTGTTCGACCTCACGC
>DASPZP010000429.1:0-2356 GCA_035636195.1 Anaeromyxobacteraceae bacterium | reverse complement strand
CAGCTCCAGCTGCTTCGACTCCCACTCCGGGTAGAGGCGCGCCAGCTCGTCCTTCGCCGACGCGAGCGCCTCGACGTGCGGTCGGGCGCGCGCGAAGTCCTGGTACAGCGCCGGATCGGCGAGCGCCGCCTCGGCTGTCCGCTCGCGGGTCTCGAGGGCGGCGATGCGCGCCTCGAGCTCGGCGATCGCGTCGCGCAGCGGCTTCTCCCGCGCGCGGCGCGCGTTGCGCGCCTCGGCCTCGCGCCGGCGATGCTCCTTGTCGTAGCGTTCGCCCTTCGACTCCGCGCCAGCTTCGCTGGCGCTACGCTCACGGCGAACGGAGGCCGGGTCCGCTCGTCCTGAGCGTAGCGAAGCGGAGTCGAAGGACGAGGCGGCAGCGAGCTGCTGCTGGTGATACAGCCAGTCATCGAGGTTACCCGGCTGGTCCACGATGCCGCCGTCCTTCACCTCCCAGATGCGGGTGGCGAGGCCGTTGAGGAAGCTCCGGTTGTGGGAGACGAACAGCATCGTGCCGCCGTACCCCTTGAGCGCCTCGATGAGCGCCTCGGCGGAGGCGAGGTCGAGGTGGTTCGTCGGCTCGTCGAGGAGGAGCAGGTTCGAGCGCTGCAGGAGGATGCGCGCCAGCGCCACCCGCGCCCGCTCCCCGCCGGACAGCACGCCGATGGGCTTCGTCACGTCGTCGCCCGAGAAGAGGAACCCGCCCGCGACGCTGCGCACGTACCCCTCGCCCTGGTCCGGCACCACGTCCCACAGCGTGTCGAGGATGGTGCGCTTCGGATCCAGCCCGCCGAAGCCCTCGCCGCCTTCTCCGCGCTCGAAGTGGTGCTGGGCGTAGTAGCCCGGCACGACCGAGAGCCCGAGCTTCACCACCCCGGCATCGGACGCGAGCTCGCCGGCCACCAGCCGCAGGAGCGTCGTCTTGCCGGCGCCGTTCGGTCCGATGATGGCGACCCGCTCGCCCCGCAGGACCTGGGCCGAGAGCCCGCGGTAGATGACGCGCGGCCCGAACGCCTTCGCGACGCCGTCGAGCCGCAGCACCTCCTTGCCGGACCGTGGCGACTCGGCGAAGCGGAAGGAGAGGGTGGCGCGCTCCTCCAGCACCTGCACCTCCTCCATGCGGTCGAGCATCTTCTGCCGGCTCTGCGCCTGGCGGGCCTTGGTGGCCTTGGCGCCGAACCGGTCGATGAAGCCCTGCAGCTCGGCCCTCCGCCCTGCCTGCCGCTCGGCCGCCGCGGCGAGGCGCTCCTCCTCCTCCGCGCGCAGCCGCCGGTAGTCGTCGTAGTCCCCGGCGTAGCTGCGGAGCCCCTCCGGCTCGAGCGAGAGGACGCGCCCGATCTGCCGGTTCAGGAACTCCCGGTCGTGGCTGATGAGGACGAGCGCCTTCGAGGACCCGCGCAGCAGGGCGTCGAACCAGGTCAGCGTCGGGATGTCGAGGTGGTTCGTCGGCTCGTCGAGGAGGAGGAGGTCGGGATCGTGCAGCAGGAGCCCGGCCAGCGCGGCGCGCATCTTCCAGCCGCCCGAGAGCGCCGCCGTGTCGCGGCGGAGGTCCCCCGGATCGAAGCCGAGGCCGGTGAGGATGCGCTCGGCGCGATGGCGGCCGTACCGCTCCTCGAAGTGGTCGAGCTCGGCGTGGACGTCGGCGAGCGTCTGCGCCAGCTCGAGCTGCTCGTCGTGGTCGGTCGCCTCGTGCAGCGCCTCCTCGGTCGCGGCGAGCCGGGCCTCCACGGCGCTGCGCCCGGGCACCGAGGCGAGCACCATCTCGACGAGCGGGCCGGCCGGCAGCGCGGCCACGTCCTGGGGCAGGTACCCGGCGCGCGCGCCGCGCCTCCAGGCGAGGGTCCCCGAGTCGGCGCCGCTCTCGCCGGCGAGGATGCGCAGGAGTGAGGACTTGCCGCTGCCGTTCGCGCCGATGAGGCCGACCCGATCGCGCGGGCCGATGGCGAACGCGGCGTCGTGGAAGAGGACCTTGGGCCCAAAGGCGAGCGAGAGGCCGTTGGCGGTGACGAGCGACATGCGCGGAGGCGACGGCTCTTAACCTTTCTTCACGATCCGGACAAGCGCCGGCCACGGCGCCGCCGCAAGCTCCTCTCACACCATGAAGGAGCAAACGCACATGAAGAAGACCCTCGTCACAGTCCTCACGCTCGTCGCCGTCGGCGTGGGTGGCCTCACCCTGACCGCCTTCCGCGGTCACCACGGCGACCCCGCTCACCTGGACCAGATGGTCGAGCGGCGGCTCACCAAGATGCTGGATACGGTCCAGGCGACCGACGCTCAGCGCCAGCAGATCACGGCCATCAAGGACAAGGTCCTCGCCGACGGCAAGGCGCTCCGCGCCGCCCACCAGGGCACTCAC
>DASPZP010000428.1:0-2996 GCA_035636195.1 Anaeromyxobacteraceae bacterium | reverse complement strand
TGGAGCGCGGTGGCGGCCGAGAAGGAAGGCCACAAGCACTTCATGCACAAGGAGATCTTCGAGCAGCCGCGGGCGGTGGCCGACACCATCCGCGGCCGGATCTCCCTGGAGCAGGGCGACGTGATCCTCGACGGCGTCGAGCTCGGCGAGGCATTCGCCCGCGGGGCGGAGCGGCTGGTGGTGGTCGCCTGCGGCACGAGCTGGCACGCCGGCTGCTCCGGGGCCCAGATGATCGAGGCGCTGGCGCGGCTGCCCACCGACGTCGAGCTGGCGAGTGAGTTCCGCTACTCGGACCCCATCGTCGGCCCGCGCACGCTCGTGCTCGCCATCTCCCAGTCGGGCGAGACGGCCGACACGCTCGCGGCCGTCAAGGAGGCGAAGCGGCGCGGTGCGCCCTGCATCGCCATCTGCAACGTGGTGGGTTCGGCCATCGCGCGCGAGTGCGCCGAGGCGACCGCCGCCCCCGCCGCCCCCGCCGGAGCGCCGTCGTTGCCGACGGGAACCCTCTACACCCACGCCGGACCGGAGATCGGCGTCGCCTCCACCAAGGCGTTCACGACCCAGCTGGCGGCGCTCTTCCTGCTCGCGGTCAAGCTCGGGCGGTTGCGCGGGACGCTCGGCGCCGACGCGGCGCGGAAGCACCTCGAGGCGCTGCGGCAGGTGCCGCTGTGGATGGACCAGGTCATCCGGCAGGAGCCCTCGGTGATGCCGCTCGCGCGGCGATGCGCGACCGCGCGCGACGTGCTCTTCCTCGGCCGCGGGGCGCAGTACCCGGTGGCGCTCGAGGGCGCCCTCAAGCTCAAGGAGATCTCGTACATCCACGCCGAGGGCTACGCGGCTGGGGAGATGAAGCACGGCCCCATCGCGCTCATCGACGAGCAGCTGCCGGTGGTCGTGCTCGCCACGCGCGAGCCCGCTTACGAGAAGACGCTCGGCAACATGGAGGAGGTGCGCGCCCGCGGCGGACACGTCTTCGCCGTGGTCTCGGAGGGCGACACGCTCGCCGCCGGGCTCGCCGAGATCGCGCTCACCGTCCCCGAGGCGCCCCCGCTCCTGGCGCCGCTCCTCTCGGTTCTGCCGCTGCAGTTCCTCGCCTACCACGTGGCCGATCTGAAGGGCACCGACGTCGACCAGCCCCGGAACCTGGCGAAGAGCGTCACCGTCGAGTAGGCCGCCGCGACCGCCGAGGGTCCCGTCCGCCCCGGGTCAACGGCGCCCGCTCCGGCGGGGTCCGCATCCCCGCGTCATCCTTTCGACTTTGACAAGAGCGCGCGCCCACGGCGCTGGCTCGCCGCGTGCTTCCTCCGCCCGTAACGAAGCGGGAGGTTGCGATGGCACCGTCGGTCACGACCGCACCGCGGGCAATCCTGCTGGCCGCCGGCGTGGCGTGGCTGGCGGGCTGCGCGCGGCCGCAGGTGGGTGCGGTGTCCACCGCGCCGGCGCGGATCGAGCTCACGGCGGGCCGGGTCGACGGCGACCGGCGGGTGGTGGCGAACTTCACGGTGAGCAATGGTGGGCAGCCGGCGCCGCTCTCGCACGTTCGCAGCCTGCTCCCGGCGTTCACCCTGGCCGGGCTCGCCACCGAGCCGGTGAGCGGGCTCGTCGCCTGGAAGAGCTATCTCCTCGTCGGCGAGCGGCTCGCCGCGCTGCCGGTGGCCGGGCCGGGGACGCCGCCCGAGCTCGTCCTGACCGATACGCGGCAACCCTGGTTCGAGGACGGCGGAAAGCTCGACGACCTCGGCGGGGGCCACTTCACCTACACCTTCGCGACCGCGCTGCCGCCCGACCACGATCCAGCCGAGACGCTGCGCATCGGCGTATGGCTGCGCGGCGTCGTGCCCGGCACGGCCGACACGAGCTCCACGGTCGACTTCACCCGGAGCGGCGCCCCGGTGCAGCAGCGCGAGCTCGTCCTCGACGCCAACTGCAACCAGTGCCACGGCAACCGGCAGGGACACAGCCACTCGCGCACCGGCTGGAAGCTGTGCGTCACCTGCCACACCTTCCAGCACGCCGACGCCGACACGGTGGATCCGGCGGCGATGGCGGGCGCGACCCCGGCCACGAACCCGAACCCGCTCGAGTTCGGCCGCCTCATTCACCGCGTTCATCGCGGGCGCCAGCTGCCGACGCTCTACCTGTCGAGCAGCACGGCCCCGGCCTTGCCCGTGCCGCCCGCGACGGGCGTGGTCCTGCCGCTGCCCTTCGCGGTGAGCCGCAACAAGTCGCTCCTGGGCCAGAAGTACTCGGTCGTCGACCAGCAGAACGACGCCGGCGAGATGATCTTCGGCCAGGTCATCTCCCGCACCGACAACAACCAGCCGGCGCGAAACCAGCCCACCGGGCTCGTCTTCTTCCCGCAGGACTACCGCAACTGCGGCGTCTGCCACGCGGGCGCGGCCCAGCAGAGCGAGGTGGTGACCGCCATCGCGCGCCGGACCTGCCAGGGCTGCCACCCCGACGTCTGGTACGGCGACGCGGGGCCGACGGATCAGGTCCACCTCGCCCACCCGGGCGGGCCGCAGGTGGACGACACGCAGTGCGTGACCTGTCACGTGGCCCCGGGCGCCATGGTGCCGCACGCCGAGGCGCACGAGGCGCCCTTCAAGAGCCCTTACTACAACACGCCCGTCATCAAGGTCGTGGGCGTGAGCGGCATGGTGGCGGGCGGCCTCCCCACCATCACGTTCACGGTCAGCGATCTGAACGGTCCGCTGACCCCCTCGCTCACCGCGCCCATCCCCGCCAGCGACGCCGGCCGGGGCGGCAGGAAGAGCCCGGTCCCGCGCGCCATCAGCAGCGTCAGCTTCTCGCTCGTCGGCCCCACCACCGAGTACACGGTGACGAGCCCCACTGTCAGCGACTCGACCTCGGGGACGATCCGGCCGGCCGTGCCCGACGCGGTCGTCCAGGGCCAGTACTCCTACACGTTCACGAAGGCCTTGCCGGCGAACGCGTCCGGCTCCTGGGCCGTCATCGTCTCGGCTCGCCGCAGC
>DASPZP010000427.1:0-3928 GCA_035636195.1 Anaeromyxobacteraceae bacterium | reverse complement strand
GAGGCGCACGGCGGCCGGATCTCGGTCGAGAGCGGCCCAGGAGAGGGCGTGCGCGTGCGCTTCAGCGTGCCCGCGGGCGAAGACGCCTCAGCGCTCGTCGAGTAGCGCGCTCGTCCGCACCCAGCTCACGTCGCGGACCCGGGTCTCGTGCCGCGAAGGCAAGAGGAAGCGCAGCCACGCGGCCGCGAGCAGCATCGTCAACGCCACGAGCGCGAAGAGCCCGAGATACAGGCGAGTCAGGCGGGGCTCGGTTCGTGTCGCGGCGTAGGTCACGGGGATCTCCAATGCACCAGCAGAGCCAACCTGTGCATCGGGAGGCGAGCTGGCAACCGCCCGGGAGCAGGGAAGTTGGGCGAGCCAGCGCGCCGACGCCGTCGAGCTCCACAGGGCTCGGGCCGGCTCACCTGTGCCGCAGCGGCACACACAGCGCAGCGCGTCATGGAGCGCGGCAGCTCACCAGACCTGCTTGCAGCTCCCGCAACGCGCCTTTCGAAAGAGGAAGTCGGCCCCGAGGCTGGTGGGCGTCCCACAAGCCGGGCACACGAGGTCGAAGGCGGCGTGGACCGAGCGGCGGCCGAGCGCGATGCCGGCCGTGAAGAGCGGCAGGCACAGCGCGAGCGTGGCCGCGAGCAGCACCGGGGTCTCGAGCTCGTGCCGGACGACGCCGAAGGTGAGCCGGGCCGCGACCGCGGCCCCCAGCACGAGCGTGAGGTACCGGCCCCAGAGCCAGGCGAGGCGAGAGCCGCGCCAGAGGCCGAGCATGAGCAGCGCCCACAGGAGGCCGGCCGCTGCGTACATCGCCCAGCCCACCTCGCCGGCGCGGGCGAACGAGACGGCGAGATAGGCCTGGAGGCCGACGAGCACGGTCAGAGCGGCGAGCGCGACGAGGACGGGGGCAGGTCGGGGGCGCGTCATGCCGCCGGTGTCTATTGCGAAGCCCCCTCGGGCGCCTCGTCCTCCGGGCGGGCCAGCCCGTACTTCTTCAGCTTGTCGTGCAGGGTCACCCGGCTGATGCCGAGCGCCCGCGCCGCCTCGGCCCGGCGCTGCCCCGCGCGCGCGAGCGCCTCCATGACGATGCCGCGCTCGTAGGCCTCCACCCGCTGCTTCAAGCTGAGCGCCGCCGGCGGAGCGGCCGGGCCGCGGCCGGGGAGCAGCGAGAGGTCGAGCTCGCCCTCCGGAGACAGCGCCACCAGGCACTCCAGCGCGTGCTCCAGCTCGCGCACGTTTCCCGGCCAGGGATAGGCGGCGAGCCGGGCGAGGAGCTCGGCGCTCGGGGCCGGGCCGGCGACGCCGAAGCGCCGCGCGAAGAGGGCGAGGAAGTGGCGGGCCAGCACCGGCACGTCCTCCGGGCGCTCGCGCAGCGGCGGGATGCGCAGCGTGACGACGTTGAGCCGGTAGAAGAGGTCCTCGCGGAACGTTCCGCCCGCCACGCGCTCCCGGAGGTCGCGATGAGTCGCGGCGAGGACGCGCACGTCCACGCGGTGGGCGCGGTCCTCGCCGACCGGCCGCACCTCTCCGTCCTGCAGGACGCGCAGGAGCTTCGCCTGGGCGCCCGGGGCGAGCTCCCCCACCTCGTCGAGGAGCAAGGTCCCGCCGTCAGCCTCGCCGAACACGCCCGGCCGCGCCCGCACCGCGCCGGTGAAGGCGCCGCGGGTGTGGCCGAACAGCTCCGCCTCGGCCAGCTCGGGCGAGAGCGCAGCGCAGTTGAAGCGCACGAGCGGCCGCTCCGCTCGCCGCGAGGATCGCCAGAGCGCCTCGGCGACCCGCTCCTTGCCCGTCCCGCTCTCGCCGAGGATGAGCACCGTCACGTCGCGCGGCGCCACCCGCGCCACCAGCTCCGCGAGCCGCGCCATGCTGGGCGAGGCGAAGACCATCGCGTCCGAGAGGGCGAGCGTCCCGTGCAGGCGCTCGTTCTCGGCGACCAGCGCGGCGGCGCTGAGCGCCCGCCGCACGACCGCCAGGAGCTCCTCGTTGTCGAACGGCTTGCGGAAGTAGTCCCAGGCGCCCGCCTTCATCGCCTCCACCGCCTGCCGCTCCGACCCGTGGGCGGTGATGACGACCACCCGCGGTGCCGGCGCGCGGGCGCTGAGTCGACGCACGAGCTCCAGGCCGTCGAGGCGCGGCATTCGCAGATCGGTGACGACGACCGGGAAGAAGTCGACCTCGCAGCGCGCCAGCGCCTCCGCGCCGTCCGCGGCCTCCTCTGCGGCCAGGCCTGCCGAGGCCAGGATCTCCCGGATGGTGAAGCGAACGCCGGGGTCGTCGTCGACCACCAGCACGGGCGCGCTCATCCGACCACCTGCCGCGCCGGGTTGGCTGCCGGAGGCGCCGCCGGGAGCTTCAGCACGGCCGTGCAGCCGCCTCCCGCGCGCGCGGTCAGCTCCACCTCGCCCCCGTGCTGGCGCGCCAGCGCGCGGGCGATGGTGAGCCCGAGCCCGGACCCGCGCGGCTTCGAGGTGACGCCCGCCTCGAAGGCGCGGCCGCAGAGCGTCTCGTCGAGCCCCCCGCCGCGGTCGAGCACGTGGACGCTCGCGAGCTCCGGACCGGCGGAGAGCACCAGCACCTCCACCACCGCGCCGGGCGGGCTCGCCTCGATGGCGTTCTGGAGCAGGTTCATCAGCACCTGCTTGACCTTGCGCACGTCGCAGGCGGCCTCGGCCGGGCCGCCGGAGAGGTCGAGCTGGATCCCCCGCTGCTGGGCCATGCCCTCGTGGAGCGCCAGCACCTCGCGGGCCAGGCCGGCGAGCTCGACGGGCCGCACCGCGAGCGGCACGAGCGGCCGCGAGAAGTTGAGGAACTCGTCGAGCACGCCCTGCATCCGGTCGATCTCCCGCCGCAGCACGGAGAGCCGCTCCGCCGAGCGCCCCGGCGCCGGGGCCTCGGCGAGCAGGGCCGCCAGCCCCTTCACCGAGGCGAGCGGATTCTTGAGCTCGTGCGCGATCTCGGCTGACAGCGCGGTCAGCTCCTCCGCCCGCTCGGCATGCACGCGCAGCGAGTCCTCGCGGGCGCGGAGCGCCTGCAAGAGCATCCGGTCGAAGAGCTGCCGCACCGCCCTGCCGGCGCGGGAGCCGAGCGCGAGGACGGCGCTCAAGAGCGCCGCGGTCGCGACGAGGTGCGCGTCGACGTGGCCCGCGCGCGGACCTCCGCCGAAGAGCGCCAGGTTCAGGTCCGGGAGCGCCCGCGTCATCTCCAGCGCCGCCAGCCCCCAGACCACCGCGAGCTGAGCTGCGACCAGCGCGAGGCGAGCCCGCCTCGAGGCGAAGATGCCGATCATGACCGCCAGCGGCACGAACGCGTAGGTGACCGGGCTCTCCAGCCCGCCTGTGGCGAAGGCGAGCGCGGACTGGCCCCCCAGCACGGCGGCGAGGTTGACCGGCACGGCGGCGCGGGACAGTCCGGCGTGCCGGAAGCGCAGCGACTCGACCACGAAGAAGGCCGCGAGCGGCAACACCACCGCGAACACGAAGACGGCGCGCCAGCGGGCCGGCTCGGCCAGCGCGAGGTAGACGGCGAGCGCGAGGAGCACCGGGACGAAGATCAGCCGGACGGCCGACATGCGGCCGTACAGACGCGACAGCTCCTGGCGCTGGATCTCGTCGAAGCCGAGCGGCAAGCGGCCCTCCTCGCCGGGCAGCATAGCGCGCAAGGCTCAGCTCCGCCCCGCGGCCCGCTCCAGCGAGGCGAGCGCTGCGCCGAGCTGGGCCCGGGCCTGGGCCAGCCCGACCTCGGACTGGAAGAGCCGATCGTTCGCGTCCAGGACATCGAGGGAGCCCGCCACGCCACCCGCGAAGCCGCGCCGCGCGGTGGCGGCCGCCTCGGCGGCGAGCCGCGCCTGATCCTCCGCCAGCCCGAGCCGCTCGGCCGTCACCGCCACGTCGCGCGCTGCGTCCTCCACCTCCTGCACCACCGCCAGGCGCTGGGCCTCGAC